>CAZOBE010000017.1:0-14586 GCA_964578205.1 uncultured Sulfurovum sp.
AAAAAAATAGAGATAATATAATATTCATATTCTTTAAGCTATAATCACAACAATTTATTATACGAGGATATATCAATGAGTTGGACACCAAGTAGCTGGAGAGCATTTCCTATAAAGCAACAACCAGTCTATCAAGATAAAGAAGCACTTAAAAAAGTGGAAGAGGAGTTAAGTTCATACCCTCCGCTTATATTTGCAGGTGAAGCAAGAAGGCTTAAAGAGAAGTTAGCCTCTGTTGGTAGAGGTGAAGCCTTTTTACTTCAGGGTGGAGACTGTGCTGAAAGTTTTTCTGATTTCAATGCGAAAAGCATCAAGAACTTTTTTAAACTCATGCTGCAGATGAATATGATACTGATGTATTCAACCGGTAAACCTATCGTAAAAGTAGGGCGTATCGCAGGGCAGTTTGCAAAACCGAGAAGTTCTGACTTTGAAGAGAAAGATGGCGTAAAGCTGCCAAGTTACCGTGGGGATATTATCAACAGTATCGAGTTTAGCCAAGAGGCGAGAAGCCCGAATCCTCACAATATGATAAAAGCATATAATCAATCTAGTGCCACACTCAATCTATTGCGTGCATTCTCAAGAGGTGGTTTGGCAGATTTAAACAAAGTACATCAGTGGAATCTTGATTTTATCAAAGATAATCCACTAGGCAAACGTTATAGTGAGTTAAGTTGCAAAATTGACCGTGCGATGCAGTTTATGGCTGCTTGCGGACTCAACAGTGATACGATGCCACAGCTTCACCAAACAACACTATATACTTCACATGAAGCACTTCTGTTAAATTATGAAGAGGCACTAACTAGAAGAGATACAGAGACCAATGAGTGGTATGACTGTTCTGCACATATGTTATGGATAGGTGACAGAACCAGAGACCTAAATGAGGCACATATTGAGTACTTAAGAGGGATTCAAAACCCTATTGGGTGTAAAGTTGGACCTACAATGCAAGAGGATGAGCTTATTGAACTCATTGATGCATTAAACCCTCACAATGAAGAGGGTAGGCTCAATCTTATTGTTCGTATGGGTGCAGATAAGATTAGAGAGTATTTCCCTAGACTTCTTAAGCGTGTAAGAAACGAAGGACGAAATGTTGTATGGTCTTGTGACCCGATGCATGGAAATGTAGAGAAGAGTTCAACAGGGTTTAAAACAAGAGACTTTGACAATATCTTAAGTGAAGCAAGACAGTTCTTTGAAATTCACAAAGAGATGGGAACAGTGGCTGGGGGTATCCACCTTGAGATGACTGGTAATGATGTTACAGAGTGTACGGGAAGTACCTCTTCCCCTATTACAGCAGAGAGTCTTTCAGACCGTTACCATACGCAGTGTGACCCAAGACTGAATGCAAGTCAAGCCTTGGAGCTTGCATTTATGACATCAGATATAGTAGGTGATACTGAGTAGTAGTTTTTCTTAAGAGAAGCCCATGATGGAGGTTACTCTTGGGAGTGATGAAGGATAGTGAATATATTGTGGCTCTTTTCATGTCGGTAGAGTAGCTCCATATTATGAATATCCAAAATACTTTTTACAATATAGAGTCCCAATCCTAGACCTTTCTTTGAACTGTGAAAAGGTTTGAAATAGTTTTCTAAAGGCTCAGGCAGTGCTTCTGCCTGATTGATAATCTCCAATCTGTTTTTATCGATTACTATGATGATATGTTTATCTATACTGTATTTGATACCATTATCAAGTAGGTTTTTAATAACAAGTGTAAAGAGCTCAAAGTCAACTTCAAGCAGATACTCTTTTTTAATCTCTATAGTAATGAGACGCCTTGATTCTTCAATCATCAGCATATCTATACTTGCCTCCACAAGATCACTTACTCTGTAGGGTTTTATGGTGAGTTCAAAGTTCTTAGAAGTGATCTTCTCTATTTTTGCAAACTCATCGATGAGAAGATTGAGTCTCTCAAAGATACTGTGCAAACGTGCTTTATTCTTTTCATCTTTTAGCATTTCACTGACAAGTCGGCCTTTAGCAATAGGGGTTTTTAGTTCATGCATGATAGCACGTAAAAAGAGTTGTCTTGATTGTAAAAGTTCCCGTATCATCTTAACTGCATGGTCAAACTCGTTGGCTACTTCTGCAATCTCATCTTTTTTATCACTTTGACATGCGATGTTTAGATTGCCTTGTGAGAAAGTCTGGATCTTGTTTTTAAGTTCAGAGAGTGGTCTGAGACTCTTGACAATCCAAAGGTAGAGAAGTATTAAAAGAAGAAAGACAGTAGAAAATATAAGCACACGCTTGAGTGGAAATGCTGCTTTGTTCTTGTTTTCCAGTATGAGTTTAAATCGATCATTATTGATAAGAATGATACGCTTGAAACGGTAGGTATCGACTGCATAACGTTTGTATTTGCCTTTGGTTTTGAAGTAGCGTTCTATCTGAACGACCTTCTCTTTATCTGTAATGAGAGAGATATTTTGTGCCGCGAGATAAGCCATATCTATCTTGCCATATTTTAAAAAATAACTATAGAGATAGTGGGAGATCGCTCTCTCTTGTGCAGCAGTCCTCTCCTCTGCTCTGGCATGATCATACTTGATGGAGACAATAAATAAAATAGCTAGGAGTAGAAGCGTAATGGAGAAGACTAAATTAATTTTGCTTCGTAAAGATGTAAATCCTCTCATACAAGTTTATAGCCTACACCGCGTACAGCTTGAATACGTTTACCGTCTCCTGCATTTTGAGCATCAAGTTTTGCACGGATTTTACTGATGATGACATCTAGGCTTTTACCTTGGGAGGCGATACTCATTGTGGCTGAAGTGTTGATAATCTGTTCGCGAGATTGTGTGATACCTTGATACTTCACAAGCAGTGAGAGGACTTCAAACTCTGCTGGAGTCAAAGCAAGTGCACGACCTTTATAGTAGATAGTATCCCCTTTGATCTCAAAATCACTTTGAGGTGTTGACTCTTGCTGTTGTGTTTTACTGTAACGTCTAAGCAGAGAGGTAATGCGCGCATACATCTCTTTAGGGTCATAAGGTTTAGGAAGGTAGTCATCTGCACCAAGAGCTAAACCCTCTACTTTATCGTTGATATCAGATCTGGCAGAAGAGATGATGATAGGAATATCATACTTCTCCACCACCTCTTTACACACTTCCAACCCATCCATTCCCGGAAGTGTAAGGTCAAGAATGAGAAGGTCATACTTTTTGACACCTGCGCTAAGCCCCAAATAGGGGTCTTCATAGTTGGTCACTTTGATATCATACTGTGCTAGATATTCACTAAGAAGCTCTGCAAACTCCACATCATCTTCAATCATAAGGATATTAATCATGCTACTCTCCTGTAAGATATGATTTGTAATCTTATCTGTTAATGGTTAATTGAAGTCAAATGCTTTTTTCATATAGGGCAGAATCTCTTCAAAGTTAAATTGATGTTCTGTAAAGTATTCAAACGCTATTATACCTTGATAGAGTAGCATATCACTTCCATCTTTTGTAGGTTTATGGTAACTCTTTGCAACTTGTAAAAATGGTGTCTCTTTTCCATAAATTACATCTACACAAGCCTTTGATGAGGGGATTACCTCTTTTAGTATCTCTTTTGGTGCAGGGAGTTGATTATCTTTTAGTCCTGCTGAGGTCATATTGATTATAAGGTCATATCTTTTAGGTATAAACGTCTCAAAGGTATATGTTTTAAAACCATCATTTTTATAACGTTCCAAACGGGTCGCACTTCTGTTGAGGATAGTAACCTCATACCCCTCTTCACGTAATAGGGTAGAGGTTGCCTGTGCTGTACCTCCTGCACCTAAAAAGAGGACACTCTTTATATTTTTAAATTCGCTTATGGCTCTTAAAAAGCCGGGAGCATCGGTATTGTACCCGTAGAGTCTGCCCTCTTTTTCTACGATGGTATTGACTGCACCCACCTTTTGTGCAAAGGGATCAAGTAGGTCACAAGCATTGTAGGCATGCTCTTTATGTGGAACAGTTATATTGATACCTTTAAGTTTTAATTTGAAAAAACTCTCCCTTAACTCTTTGCCATTTTCAACTAAGTAGCGTGTATAACAGGCATCAACTCCCAATCCTTGAAAGGCAAGGTTATGCATAAGGGGGGATTTGGAGTGAGAGACAGGATTTCCAAAAATAGCAAATAGTTGTTTCATTTTAGAGACTCTCCATCTCTTTTAGAGTAGATAGAAGTGCTCCTAGTTTATTTTTCACTTCAAGGTACTCCAGTTGTGGTTTTGAATCGGCCACCACACCGGCACCCGCCTGCAGTGTAATGCTATTTGGCTTTATAAGAGAGGTTCTAATAGCTATAGCTGAGTCCATATTGCCATTAAATGAGAAGTAGCCTACCGATCCGGAGTAAAAACCACGTTTAAGAGCTTCATATTGTGCTATAAGCTCCATTGCTTTAATCTTAGGTGCACCTGTCATTGTACCGGCAGTAAATGTGGCTGTAAAAAGGTCAAACATATCTTTATCCTCTTCTAAGATCGCTTCGACATCTGTAACCATATGCATAACATGGCTATACTTCTCTACGCGCATCATATCTGTAACCTCTACAGTACCAGTCTTTGCCACCCGTCCAACATCATTTCTTCCAAGATCAACAAGCATCAGGTGCTCTGCACACTCTTTTGGGTCATTTAGCATCTCAAGCTCAAGCTCTCTGTCTCTATGGTGATTTTTGCCCCGTTTACGTGTTCCTGCAATAGGTCTAAGCAGAATCTCTCCATCTGTAAGTCTTACCATCACTTCAGGCGATGAGCCACAGATAGAGAACTCTTCATACTCAAGCAAAAAGAGATATGGTGAAGGGTTTTTGGAACGCAAGACTCTATAAAAACTTAAAGGATCTATCTCTCCTTTTTGTGTATAGCGGTTTGCAAGAAGTATCTGGAAGATGTCACCGGAGCGGATATTTTCTTTACACTCATCCACCATCTGTTTAAAACGCTCTTCACTGATGCTAAATGTTCCTTCGCCTTCAAGTTTGACTGTTTTAAGCGCCATAGGTGTACATGTAGAGTGTAAAATAGTCTCAATAGAGTCAAATCCACTCTGCATAGACTCATCATTTAAGAGTAGAGTTAGTTTGGCACTCTTATGTGAGTAGGCAAGGATGATCTTTGGACGTACAAGATCAAGGTCTGGGGTATTAAGCGGGTCTGGAAGATTGTCCATACTCTCTTCAAGGACAGGTTCAAAGACTCTTACCATATCATAGGCGATAAATCCGATAAATCCATCTACAAAAGAGAAACCAAGCTCTGAGGCTAAAGCGCTATAGGCTGTTTTATCAACAGATGCATAGTAGGATTTGAGAAAAGTAAAAGGATTCTCTTCCAATATGGTCTGCTTTCCACTCTTGTCTGTATAGGTTGCTGTTTTATCTTTATAGCTTAGACGCTCCTGTGCCCCTATGGTAATAAAGCTGAAGTTGCCATCACTGGTATTTACCACACTCTCAAAGAGCATTGTAATCTCATCAGGGAAAAGAGTTTTTATCTTTCCGTAGAGGGCGACAGGTGTAAGTTGGTCAGAGAGGATTGTCTTATACATATGTGCTACTTCTCCTTATATACAAAAGCACTTTTGTTGATGCGGTCTCTTACTCTAACAAGTGCTCTGTTTACAGTAGCTCTGTCTCTATATGGACCGATAAGTAGTTTTTTTGTACCATTTGCTGTTACAGGCGTAATGGTATAATGATATCCGCTCTTTTTAATAATCTCCAAGAATTGCCTACTTGGTGTTTTTTTAAAAGAACCTACTTGAATATAGTATTTTTCTGACATGGCATGTTGTGATTTTTGAGGTATATTCACAGGTCTGGATGTCGGATGCTCTTTTGCCTTTTCAATAAGCCTCTTTGGTGTAGTTTGTGTTGTTTTACTCTTTTGTGCTACCACTTCACTCTCTTGTGCTATATCTGTTTGCTCATGGAATTTTGGTACTTGAGGCTCTACTATCTTTGGCTTTGTTGCTACAGAAGATAATTTTGGTTTCTCTGTCAGAGTAGGTTGTGCTATCTCTTCAGGTCTCAAATTACTACTCTTCTCTTCACTCTGTGTCTGGTCTTTTGTAGGTTTAACACTCTGTAGTGTAAGTTCTGGACTAATTGTCTCTGTCTCATTTTCTTCAGCAAGTGGATCTGCCGTAGGCTCTTTAAGAATGATTTTTGTAAGGATAATAGACACAATCAAAACAACAATAAACAGTGCGATAATCGTTAAAAAACTTTTCATCCTACTGTTCTTGGGTTCAATATTATCGATAATAAGGTCATCTAGATTGTGATCAGTCATAAAAGGCAAATCTCCAAATATAATTTTAGTTTGATTATATCATATTAACCTATATTTATTGGAACTTTTATTCCTTTACCTCTATAGGAGTATCTTTAGCCTCTTTCTTCTCTTCTGTTTGATCAACTCTCTTCTCTTTTTCCTGATAGGTTGCCATAGAGCCTACCATTCTTCCACCCTCTTGGGTTTTGATATTTTTTACGACTATTTCACCCTCTACAGATCCGTCTCGTCCGACTTCAAGCAGTTCAGTAGCGATCACTTTTCCTGTGACCGTTCCATTGACTGTCACTCTTCGACTCTTAAGCATACTTGTATGGACAGTACCATTTTTTATTACATCAATAGAGTCTGTAGCGATGACTTCACCCTCTACTGCACCACCTAGCAGCATGGTTACAGCACTAATTTTACTTGATGCTTTTCCAGACTGCATGACTTCTAAATCTCTACATACAATCGTTCCCTCAAATGTACCGTTGATAATAATCTTTTTTGCTTCAATGCTGCCGCTAATTACACCACTTTTCCCTATCACCACCATATTGTCTGCAACAATATCTCCATTGAGTGTTCCATCAATATGAATGGTATCACACCCTTTGATATTACCTGTGATTTCAGTACAGGCTGTAATGATAGTTGCACTGTTAGCGCTATTGCCACTGCTTTCTTTTGTTTCACCCTTTTTATTACTAAAAAATGCCATATGCTCTTCCTTCTCCTTCTATGGGTTGTTTCCCTCATGCAAAACATACAATTCTATCTTTTTTATTTCACTAAGTCAATAGATTTCTGAATTTGGTCAAAGATACCGCTCCAGCGTACTTTTTTGACTCTATTTACAATTTGATTGATATCATTGCTATTCCACTCTATAAAGATCTCAGGGTCTACCCATTTATTTAGATATCTTATCTCATAGTGGAGGTGGGGACCGGTACTTCTTCCACTGTTTCCTACATAGCCGATCAGTTGACCTTTTGTTACATACTGACCACTCTTTACAGCATATTTACTCAAGTGTCCATAGGCTGTTTTAAAGCCGTATGCATGGGCGATAAGAAGAAACCTTCCATAAGCTCCCTTGTTGTGTGCATACTCTACTACACCGTTTGCAGGTGCATATATGGGTGTACCGTAGTTTGCACTCAAGTCCAGACCTGCATGAAAATCTTTTCTTTTTGTAACGGGATGTATCCGGTATCCGAACTTGCTGGAGACTCTTCTATATTTTAATGGTTTTCCGTTAGGAATACCATTGATTAAAAATGCTTTTTGTATGGCGGTTATTTTTGCATTTTCTATCTTTTTTTGCGTCTCCTCTCTGAGAGCCTGAAGTCTTTTGGCTTGGGCAACCTTTGACTCCTCTATCTTTTTTACATTCTCATCTACCCTGTCAAAGAAACTTGCATTGATATCAGGACCGATACCTATGGCATCTTCTATCTCATGAAGTTTGTCACTCATAGAGATAAACAACTCATTCATGGAGTGTAGTTTCTCTTTCTCCTCTTTTATTTTATTTTTCAACTCTCTCTTTTGTGTAGTCAATTTGATATTTGCTGACTTTAATACCTGGCTTCTCTGTTGGGCTTGAGATACTTGTCTATTCAGTATGTCAATATAGAGGTATATCCCTATTGTAGTGAGTATGAATATAAATATGACCCAGAGTATGACATGTTTTATAAATTCATGGACATTGTACTGTTTTGATCCATTGATATCACTAATGGTAATAATAAGTCTATTTTTCATAATTTATCCTTATACCTTTTATAGGGAAGTGTCACAATATTATATGCTTCGGGGAGAGAGGAGGAGGGTAAACATTTCCACTTTTTAGTTAACTTTTGCTTGAGTGCGTTAGAAATCTCCCGGAGTCTTTCATCTGCTTCTTCGAGTGAAAGATTAGCTACTTCTATAAAAACCTGCACTCTCTCCTCGTCTTTACCTTGATAGATATGATAGTTTTCTATATGAAGTTTTTTAAAAAGATGTTTGATTAGATGATAAAATCTATTGTACTCTTCACCTTTATATTCCAGGAGAAGATAGTTGGTATGATTCTCTTTGAGTAGTGGTACTGCAATAATATATTGTCTTTGAAGATGCTGTTTGAACAGGAGTGGAGTTAGTGGTTTGTCTATGCGTTCAAACTTGGCATAGAAGGTACGATTGTTAAAGAGAATCTTCTCTACAATCGTACCTCTTTTAATATAGTAATGGTTATCTAAAAGCTCTAAATCAAAGACTTTTATGATCGTGCCTTAGTAGATAGGCTTATCATAGATGATAAAGTTTGATGCGAGCTCCTTCATCTCTTCTTTAATCTTGGCGTGAAGGTCACTGTCTTGGATATTGTCAAGTACATCGGCAATCTTGTTTGCAATAATCTCAAACTCTGCCTCTTTCATCCCTCTACTGGTGAGTGCAGGAGAACCGATACGGATACCAGATGTCACAAATGGACTTCTTGTCTCACCAGGGACTGTATTTTTATTTACGGTAATACCCGCAGCTCCAAGTGCAGCATCAGCATCTTTACCTGAGAACTCTTTATCTAAAAATGATACTAGTACAAGGTGGTTGTCTGTACCGCCGGAGACGACATCATATCCTCTTGCTACAAGTACTTGGGCAAGTTTGGTAGCGTTTGCTTTTACCTGTTTTGCATAGAGTTTCCACTCATCAGAGAGATTATATTTGAAACCTACTGCTTTGGCAGCAACAACATGAACAAGTGGTCCACCCTGAAGTCCAGGGAAGATAGCAGAGTTGATCTTCTTGGCTATCTCTTCATCATTGGTCATAATCATACCGCCACGAGGTCCTGCAAGTGTTTTATGTGTTGTTGTGGTTACAACATCAGCATAAGGGAATGGGCTAGGGTGTTCTCCTGCACATACCAAACCGGCAATGTGGGCGATGTCGGCAAAAAGAATAGCGCCTACTTCATCTGCAATCTCTCTAAACTTCTTGAAATCTATCTCTCTGGCATACGCTGAAGCCCCGCATACAATAATTTTTGGTTGTACAATCTTAGCAATATCAAGCACTCTTTCGTAGTTAATACGACCGTCAAGTTCTACCCCATAGGTAAAGCTTGAGTAGTTTTTCCCTGAGAAGCTTGGCTTGGAACCGTGTGTAAGGTGACCTCCATGGCTTAAATCCATACCAAGAATTTTATCACCTGCTTTGAGTAGTGCTGCATAGACTGCACCGTTTGCCTGACTTCCTGAGTGAGGCTGTACATTGGCATAGTTACAGCCAAAAAGTTCACATGCTCTATCGATTGCTAGTTGTTCTACTCTATCGGCAAATTCACATCCGCCATAATATCTCTTAGCAGGGTACCCTTCGGCATATTTATTTGTAAATATTGACCCCATCGCTTCCATGACAGCAGGGAGTGTAAAGTTCTCACTCGCGATCATCTCCAAATGGTTTGTCTGTCTCTCAAGTTCGTTGTTCATCGCCTCAAAAATTTCCGGGTCAAATGTTTCCATTGCGTACATAGTATTAATCCTTTGGTTCTATTTTATCTATTTTAATATTCTTGCAGGTGGGGTAAACCTGTGTTACCTTGGGTGCATATAGATCTCTCCCTATGCCTCTTCTGTATATTCCGATCTTGGTGCTTCAGGCTTCATTGCCGGGAAGAGGAGTACATCCTTGATGGAGTGTTGATCGGTCAACATCATCACGAGTCTGTCAATACCGATGCCCTCACCTGCAGTTGGTACCATACCGTAACTAAGTGCCTTCACATAGTCTGTATCCATATGCATCGTTTCATCATCACCTGTAGCCTCTTTGGCATCCACTTGTCCCTTAAATCTCTCGTATTGGTCGATAGGGTCATTGAGTTCAGAGAAGCCGTTTGCTATCTCTTTACCTGCCATGAAGAGCTCAAAACGCTCTGCGATGTCTTGGTTGTCATCACTTCGTCTTGCCAGAGGAGAGATCTCTACTGGGAAGTCAGTGATAAAGGTTGGATTGATGAGTTTTGCCTCTACAAACTCATCAAAGAGTTCTGCCTGCAGATAGCCTAATGTAAGATTTTCATCTACATGTACATTATGCTCTTTGAGGTAAGCTAGAGCTTTCTCTTTATCTGTCGCTACATCTGCTGGCACACCACCTATAGTTGTGAGTGCTTCGATGTAAGGTATCTTTGCAAATGGTGTGGTAAAGTCTATCTCAAGATCACCGTATGGCAGTTTTCTTTTAAGGTCAAGGTTCTCAAATAGGTAGTCAAATAGCTCTTCGGTAATCTCCATAAGATGAGTATATCTCTTGTATGCCCAGTAGAACTCAATCATTGTAAATTCAGGGTTATGGGTGTGATCCATCCCCTCATTTCTGAAGTTTCTGTTGATCTCAAAGACCGCTTCCATACCACCAACGATAAGGCGTTTGAGGTAGAGTTCGGGTGCAATACGCAGGTATCGTTCAACATCCAGTGCATTATGGTGTGTAATAAACGGTTTGGCATTTGCTCCACCGGGGATAGGGTGCATCATAGGTGTTTCCACTTCCAAGAATGCCTTCTCTTCAAAAAATCTTCTTACTAAGGAGACAATTCTACTTCTCATTACAAAGGTCTCTTTGACTTCCGGATTCATGATCATGTCAAGGTATCTTTGTCTATAGCGAAGTTCATGGTCTTGCAGTCCGTGGAACTTCTCTGGCAGAGGAGAGATAGCTTTAGACACAATCTCTATTCGTTTACAGTGCAGTGTAAGTTCACCGGTACCCGTCACAAAAGGGTACCCCTCTGCAAGGATGATGTCTCCCACTTCAAAGAGTTTTTTGGCTACAGTGTTGTAGTAGCCCTCTGGAAGTTCATCTCTGTTGTAGTAGATTTGCACAAGTCCATGTCTATCTTCTATCTTGGCAAAAGCTGCTTTTCCCATGATACGGATAAATTTGAGTCTACCTGTAAGTGTATAGGTTTTACTCTCATCTTTTTTTTCGTCAGCATCCATCTCTTTGATGTACGCGTTCTCTTCTAAAAACTGCTTGGAAGGTGTTCCTTTTTCTATCTGGTTTGGATAGGGGTTGATTCCCTCTTCTCTTAGTTTTTCTGTTTTTTTGATACGTTCCTGAATATATTGGTTGTCAAATATCAAAGTCTCTCCTATATTATTATTTATTTATCTTGACATTTTTCGCAAAGACCAACGATCTTCATTGTGTGGTCTGTCATTTGAAAGTTAAACTCTTTGGCAATCTTCTCTTGCTGTTTTTCAATGGTCTCATCAAAAAACTCAATAATCTCTCCACAAGAGGTACAGATAAGATGATCATGATGTTTTTTAAGTCCTAGCTCATACTTTTTCCCCTGAGCACCAAATGAGATGGAACTTACAATATCTGAATCCTCAAGAAGTGTTAGAGTACGATATACTGTGGCAATACCGATATTGATCTGGGGATACTCTTTTTTAAGGAGCATGTAGATATCTTCGGGAGTAAAGTGACCATCATTTTTATAAAGGAATTTTAAGATAAGCTCTCTCTGTTTTGTAAATTTAAGTGAGTTGCTCTTGAGTATCTCCTTAAACTTTTCCAAAAGACGAGGGTATGTCATCATAATATTTACCTTTAGTTGTGGAGTCCACTGTTAGTATAGTCAACATCACTCTGATTTGTGCTATCTGCTTGATTATTTTTAGATTGTGAATGGTTTTCATCTTGTGAGAGAAGTTTTTCTCCTATTTCTGATGCAGAGCTTTTCAAACCTAAGCTACCTTGGTCAATATTGATAAGACGTGAACCTGTCTGCTTTAGATAGGGGTATAGCATACTATCTTTCAGTTTTGCTTCCAGATTATCTTTAACAAGTGCAACATTAGAGAGTGCGGTTACAATCAGTGAAAAGATAATAAAGTATTTTCCTCCTCCGGCAATAAAGCCAAAAAGTCTATTGAGAAAACCCAATCCACTTAAAGATGTCATTTTTGACAGGAGAGCACCTAATAGAGTGGCTCCCAACCAGATGCTTACAAGAATTGCTAGAAAACCGATAAGTTTAAGCAGGGTAGGATTTTCCAAATGAAGAAAGTTCTCATCTATAAAAATAGCGGCTGTTTGTGCTAGACGAGAGGCAAAATAGACACCTCCCACAATCCCAACAAGTCCAAAAACCTCTTTTATAAATCCATTGATAAAGCCTTTGATTCCCAATATAAGTACAATAGCACTAATCGTCACATCAAAATAGTTAAAATCTATCATTGAAAAATTCATCCATTTATCCTCTTGCTAACTTGTTTTGGTATTGTATCTATAAAATGGCTAAAAACTCTTTAGTGACTTTATGGCTTTGGATACTTCATCTGGTTTATTTGCAAACTGTAAAGCGATCTCTTTACTTATCTTACCCTCTTTGACAAACTTGATGAGTGATTGTGCTTGTGTCTGCATACCTGTATCTCCCTGACCTAACTGCATCTGTGAATAGATTTGGTGCACTTTATCTTCACGTATAAGATTCGATATAGCAGGGTTAGTTACCAATATTTCAGAGGCTGCTACCCTGCCACCTCCTATCTTTGGAAGGAGAGCTTGAGCAATTACAGCTACCAGTGAAGAGGAGATCATTGCTCTAATTTGAGGCTGTTCATCTCCGCTGAATACATCTATAATACGGTTGATTGTTCCAGGTGCTGATGAGGTATGAAGTGTTCCAAAGACAAGGTGACCTGTCTCTGCAGCAGTAAGTGCAGCCTCAATAGTCTCCTTATCACGCATCTCCCCAATGAGGATGATATCGGGATCTTGACGCATGGCATATTTGAGCGCAATTGCAAAGCTGTTGGTATCTTCACCCACCCCTCTGTGAGAGAATACAGATTTTTTATTTTGGTGGATAAACTCTACAGGATCTTCAACGGTTACGATATGTTTGTGTTCATAGAGGTTGATCTCATTAAGCATCGCAGCCAGTGTGGTCGATTTACCCGAACCTGTTGGCCCGGTAACAAGTATTAGACCCTTCTCTCTTTTGACAAGTTTCTTATAGACTTCAGGTGATTTAAGATCATCAAGGGAAGGTATATCAATGGGAATAATTCTGAATGCTGCAGCAATATCACCCAGTGTACGGTAATAGTTTGCTCTGAAACGTCCGATCCCCGGAAGCAGGAGTGCAAAGTCCAGTTCGCCATGCTCTTCAAAATGCTGTTTCTGTTTTTCAGTAATTAAAGAGTAGCACAACTCCTGAATATCATCACCGGTCAGTTTAGGAAGGTTTACAGGTTTTAGTGACCCGTCTAGTCTGATCTGTGGTTCTGTACGGCTTACAAGATGAAGATCAGACGCACCATGTGTAACAACACTCCTAAGTAGTTTTTTTATATCAAAACTTACCATTGTTTATCCTTTTATTTAGTGTAGTTTTTCATTGTAAAGTGCCTCATTATAACCGACTAGAACATCGTTCTCCAAGGTAATGACGGGTCTTTTAACATGGCTCTTTGCTACTCTATTATAGCTGGAACGACAAAGAAGTCATCTTGACTTTGGGGAGCATAAGAGAGAATCTCTTTTGCCACACTATTTGGCTGTCGTACGATATCTTCTCTAAGCGGTGTACCGCCTTCAAGAGTTGAAAAAGAGGTGTCCAGGGTCTCTGTGTCAAGTTCATTGAGATTGTCTACATAAGAGAGAATTTCTGAGAGTTGTTCCATAATCTCCTCTTTTTTTGAGCTATCTACATGAAGATGAGATAGTTTTTCAAGTTTCTCTAAAACAGTGTTGTCAATTTGCACAGTTTTCCTTTTTATGAATAGTATTATGATGGTTATCATTATATATTAAATTGCTTTAAGATATAGTAAGTTTAAATGAAGGCAGAGGAGTTAAAATGTTACAACAATTGGATATGAGTTCACCAGAGTTTTTAGAAGAGTTGGAAAAAACAAAAAAATTTACAGATAAAGTCTGTAAACAGTTTGGCTGGGAATATCATCCTATGGAAGATGTGAATGAAGGTGTAACATTGGGGTTGGCAAGACATAAACTGCTTTATGGAAAAAGATTTTGTCCCTGTTTTATGGTAGAACCAGATGAGACAAAGCCGGGTAAATTCAAAAGTTCAGATGATAGAGTCTGCCCTTGTCTTCCAGCGATTGAAAAAGAGATTCCCCAAGAGGGGAAATGCCATTGTGGAATTTTCTGTACACCCGAATATGTTGCATCTTATAGTGCTTGACACTCCACCCCATAAATGAGGTGGATTCTTCCTCCATAGC
>CAZOBE010000018.1:0-13673 GCA_964578205.1 uncultured Sulfurovum sp.
AACATATATTATTTTGATATTGATAACCTTTTTTTTTGATAATTTTTTCTAAAAAAAAATAATTTGTAAATATTCTGTATATATATTAAAATATATGATAATATTTTTTATATTTCTCGACATTTTAATTTGTTTTCTATTATAATCAAATAGAATAGTGGCTATGATATATCAAAAATCGAGTCTCACTAATTAAAATAAGGAGGTAATATGAATAAGATAAGTAAAGTATCTAAAAAAAGTGATCTTGAGAATGTTTCTGTAAATGCAGAACAACCAAGTAGAAGAGATTTTTTTAGAAAAACAGCAGCTTATTCTGTCAGTGCACTAGCGGCAGCTAGCATGATAGCACCAGTTAAAGTCAATGCAGATGATCCTGCAATTATGGAAGAGAAACCATGGGGTACAACATTTGGTGATCCTGTAACCAAAAATCTTTATGGTATGCCATCTCCATATGAGCATCACAATACAAGAAGAAATGCAAAACTTTTATCTTCTGGAAACTGGTATGCTTCTATTGCTATGTGTCCTATTCATGAGTCAATGGGAATCATTACTCCAAATGGACTCTTTTTTAACCGTGACCATGGTGGGGTAGCACACATCGATCCAAATGAGCATCGTTTAATGATACATGGATTGGTAGAGAAGCCACTTGTGCTTACTATGAGTGAACTCAAAAGATATCCAAGTGTAAGCAGAATTCACTTTATAGAGTGTCCTGCAAATGGTGGTCCAGAGTGGAGAGGTCCTCAATTTAACTCTATCCAGTTTGCAAAAGGCATGATGAGTTGTGCAGAGTGGACAGGTGTTTATATTAAAGATATTCTTAAAGACCTTGGGCTTAAACCAAATGCAAGATGGATGTTGGCAGAGGGTGCAGATAACTCTCATATGGGTAGGACTATACCTATAGATAAAGTGCTTGATGATGCGATGATAGTTTGGGGTCAAAATGGTGAGGCATTGAGACCAGAGCAGGGTTATCCTATTAGATTGCTTGTTCCTGGATGGGAAGGTAACTTATGTGTAAAATGGCTTTGCAGACTTGAGTTTGCCAGTGAACCATTCTATGCAAAAGAGGAGACAGCAAAATATACAGCACTTAAAGCAAGCGGTAAAGCGATCCAGCACTTCTATGCAAATGAGGTAAACTCTATTATTACTTCACCATGTCCAGAAAAACCATGGACAGATTTGAAAAAAGGTGATGTAGTTGAGATAGAAGGTTTAGCATGGAGTGGTATGGGTACGATTGAAGGTGTAGATATCTCATTTGATGGTGGTAAGAACTGGGTTGAAGCTAGTCTTAAAGGGTTGGTTTTGCCAAAAGCATGGACAAGATTTAGCTTTATCTATAGATATGAAGGAAAACCTCTACTTCTTTCAAGCCGTGCAAGAGATGATGCAGGTCACATTCAACCAACTGTAAAACATGAAAGAGAGGTGATGGGTGTTGAATCGGTATATCATAGAAATGGTATTGCAACATGGGAAGTTACAGAGAAAGGAGAGGTGAACAATGTTCAAGTCTTATCATAAGTTATTTATTTCAACAGCTTTGGTTGTAGCAACAACTTCAGGTTTTGCATTGGGAGGAGATAATACAGCCTCTCGCACATACGCAAATGGTAAAAAAGTTATTGATGGTGGTTCAACCTATCCAGTAGTGAAGGGAAAAACATCATCTTACTTTGTTAATGAGGCAGCTCATAAAGGTGATATTAAATTTGGTAGAAGAGCAACTCCTAATGAGATAAAGGCATGGGATATTGATGTGATGCCAGATGGGACAGGTTTACCTGAAGGTAAAGGAACTGTTGGAGATGGTGATGAACTCTATGAAACAAAGTGTGCTTCTTGCCATGGTGACTTTGGTTCTGGTGGTGGAGGCTATCCATCACTCTCTAAAGGAAATGCTTATGACGGACAAAAGTCATTAGTGCATCAAAGAACAACACCGGATGCAGAGGGTCCTATCCGTGTATTTGGTACCTATTGGCCACATGTAAGCACACTTTGGTGGTATATTAAAACTGGTATGCCTCATCTGGCACCAATGAGTCTAAGTGATGATGAAGTTTATGCATTAACAGCTTATATTATATCTATCAATGAGATTACTATTGATGGAGAAGAGTTGGATGATGATTATGAGCTTAATAGAGAGAGACTCTTAAAAGTTGTAATGCCTAATGTTGATGGTTTTGAACCGAAAATTGATGGACCTAACGGTTTGGAAAATGTACGTAAGTACTTCAATAACTTTAAAAACTATGGTAACGGCATAAGATGTATGAAGAACTGCTTTGAGGGTGAGCCAGTTCTTGCAAGGATAAAAGGTAAAGGGATTAGTGATTTCTTGCCACCAATGTCAACCAAGAGAGAGTTACCTCCTAAAAAAGAGGATACAGGAGCAGAGCATCCAGGTAAGAAAATCTATGAAGCAACCTGCACAGTATGCCACTCAACAGACTCTATGGGAGCACCAATGGTAGGAGATAAGAAAGCATGGGGTGCTGTCTTGAAAAAGGGTATAGAGAAGGTATATAATCATGCTATTAATGGTTTCAATGCTATGCCTCCTAAGGGTGGTAATATGAAGTTGAGTGATAAGGAAGTAAAAGAGGCTATTGATTATATGGTGAGTCAAAGTAAATAGATTATGATCACTACTATTTTACAATAAGAGTATATAGTAACAGAGATGATATATCTTCTCTGTTATACTATCTATTACAAATTAAAAGAAAGGAAATTGATTATGGAAAGAAGAAAATTTTTAGGTTTAGGTTTGGTAGCAGTTGCTGCATTGCCTGCGACACTCAGTGCGATTGATTTTAGAAAAACAAAACCGGATGCCTGGACAGCACACAAAGTACAACCGGCAATCGAAGCACTCTATGGTAAAGCAGAGCTTATTGAAGAGGGTGTAGAGGTAAAGACACCGAAAGTAGCAAGTAATGGAGGAGCGGTTCCTGTAAGAGTAAAATCTGATATCGATGCTAAAAGTGTAGCAATTTTTCAAGATGTAAATCCTGAGAGTACCGTAGCTGTATATACTATGCATGAGGGTAGTATTGTAGACTTTTCTCTTAAGATAAAGATGAAAGCTTCTGGTAAGATTACTGCTGTTGTAGAGGGTAAAGATGGTAAGTTCTATGTAGGTTCACAGTCACTTGAAGTTGCTCTAGGTGGATGTGAAGGGTAGTCCTACACAAAGTTCGTAAAAGCTAAGATAAATAACCATTATAGAAGAAAAGGAATAAGATATGGGAAATATGAAAATTAAAGCAAAACTCAAAGGTGATATTGTCAATGTAAAAATCATGATGAAACATGATATGCTTACCTATGATCAAGCAAAAAGAAAGGGTAAAGAGGCAAATTTTATTACACATATTACTGCTAAAGTAAATGATAAAGTGGTATATGATATGTCAACAAGTCAATTTTTATCTAAAAACCCACTTATTAAATTTAAATTCAGAGGTGCCTCTAAAGGTGATAAGTTAGAGGTTACTTGGGTGGACCTTAAGGGTAATACTAAAACAGCTAATAAAAAGATTAAATAATATATATCTTTTCGACCTTTTGGGTCGAGAAGGTCTCTTAAGACTACTTTATGCTAAAGTGGATAAAGCAGTCACCTCAAACCAATGTATAACCTCTCTTGTTAATGTAGCCTCTCTTCTTCTTTGAAAGTGTCCATCAATATCAAACCCCTCTTTGTCATAATTCTCTTTATACTCATCAATAAATTTTGTATAGTCAGACTCTTTCATAGCAGTTATTTTATAGGTTACTCTATCATAAACTAGGTTATCTTCTTTAATGTGTTCTCGTTTGACCTCATTTAGATTTATACTACCATATCGCTCCTCTTTGGGTAGGGTCATATTCATCTCAAGATAGGCACGCATAGAGGCTATGATATGTTCTAAATGAACAATAGGAGTCTCTGAAGCCTTAATGATGGTTGAAAGTGCTTTATTGTATCCCCACTCCCCTGCCAATGACAACTCCATATCGAAAGCTGATTTGATAACCTCTTTTAAGTCATTATCACTTTGTAGTTGTGTAAACTCAGACATTATTTTCCCTTATATCAATAATTTAGCAAGTATTATATCAAATTCTTCTAAAATTGATAAAAATTAAATGGTTAAAAATGGTGGAACAGAGAGGAGGATTAGAGTCCTGCTTCTTTGATGGCTTCTGTTTGAGCATGAGCGATAAGCGGATCGATAACGAGTTTGAGGTTACCGTTATTCATGATATCATCAAGTGCATAGAGAGTAAGTCCTATACGGTGGTCTGTAAGTCTATTTTGTGGGTAGTTATAGGTTCTAATCTTTTCAGATCTGTCTCCTGAACCTACCTGAAGTTTTCTCTGGCTTGATGTCTCATCAAGCTGTTTTTGAAGCTCTACTTCATAGACTCTTGCCTTAAGTACTTTCATCGCTTTGTCTCTATTTTTATGTTGAGACTTCTCATCCTGGATTGCAACAACAATACCTGTTGGGATGTGTGTTAAACGCACAGCAGAGTCGGTTGTATTTACCGATTGTCCTCCACATCCACTTGAACGATATACATCCATCTTTATCTCATTTGGTTTGATGTCTACTTCTACATCATCTACCTCTGGTATAACAGCTACAGTGATAGCAGAGGTATGAACGCGTCCTTGTGTCTCTGTATCGGGGACTCTTTGGACACGATGAGTTCCTGCTTCATATTTGAGTTGAGAGTATACCCCCTCACCTTTGATTTGTGCAATAAGCTCTTTATATCCACCGGCAGTTCCATCATTGCTACTGACAATCTCTACTCTCCAACCCATCTGCTCTGCATAGCGTGAATACATTTTAAAGACATCTGCAACAAATAAGGCACTCTCATCTCCACCTGCACCGGCACGCAGTTCAAGGAAAATGTTTTTGTCATCATTTTTATCTTTAGGTATCATAAGGACTTTAATCTCTTCCTCTAATTTAGGGAGCATAGGCTCAAGTTCTGAGAGTTCCTCTTTTGCAAGTTCTCCAAGTTCTGCATCGCCTAATAGTTCTCTGTTCTCCTCTATGGCATCTGCTGTCTGGATATAGAGTTTTGCTTTTTCAACAAGTGCACTCAGTCCAGACTGCTCTTTGCTGAGTTCAGTCATTTTCTGTATATCGCTAGCGATATCCGGAGAACTTAAAAGGGTAGTGATTTCATTATATCTATCGATAAAAGGTTGGAGTTTTTCTTTGAACATATTCGTTCTTTATATTAAATTGGGTTTATGAGAGAGTATCGAGACTGCTTATGCAGCTTCGATTTTATTTACCATTTTGTGAAGACGGCTTACTTTTCTAGCTGCAGTTGCTTTCTTGATGAAACCTTTGCTTACTAGTGAGTGAATTTGTCTGTTAGCGATTTTAAGTGCTTCAGTTGCTGCACTCTTATCTGATGCTGATACTGCTTCATGTACTGCTTTTGTGATATTTTTGAGTCTGGTTCTGTAATATCTGTTTCTTTCAGTTCTTACAGCAGTTTGCAAAATACGTTTTTTTGCTGACTTATGGTGTGCCATAGTGGATTCCTTTTAAAATATTATCATAAATAGCATATTCTCTATATTATTATATATAGTATAGTGCTATTGAGTGAAATTAGTGCGCGAATAATAGCTAAAAAAAGATTAAAGATTTATTAATTACTATAAGAGGCAATACTTAATCAATTTTGCGTTAAAATTAATGAACTTTATCTAAAGGAAATTATTTTGGCACTTTTTGGAACAGATGGCGTGAGAGGCTTGGCAGGAGATAAGCTAGATGCATTTACAGTGATGCGTCTGGCTATGGCAGCAGGAATATACTTTAGACAATATGCAAAAAGCAATAAGATTCTAGTAGGAAAAGATACAAGACGAAGTGGATATATGATAGAGAATGCTTTGGTTTCAGGGCTCACTGCAGTAGGCTTTGATGTAGTGCAGATAGGTCCTATGCCTACTCCAGCTATTGCCTTTATTACAGAAAATATGCGTTGTGATGCAGGGATTATGATATCAGCAAGCCACAACCCCTATTATGACAATGGCATAAAGTTCTTTGATGGGCAGGGAAATAAATTGAATAGAGAGACTGAACAAGCTATAGAGAAGATATTTTCTAATTTTGATAGGGTAGTAGCAGAGTCAAAGATCAAAGAGGAGATTGGAGCTTCAAAGAGAATTGATGATGTAATAGGACGCTATATTGTCCATATTAAAAATTCGTTTCCTACTGAGTTTACTCTTGTAGGCAAACGTATTGTAGTCGATTGTGCCAATGGGGCAGCGTATGTTGTGGCACCTACAGTTCTAAAAGAACTGGGTGCAGAGTTGATTGTAATTGGTGATAAGCCTAATGGATTTAATATCAATCAAGGGTGTGGTGCGCTCTACCCAGATAAGTTAGCACTAAAGGTTAAAGAGTATCGTGCAGATATTGGTCTAGCACTTGATGGAGATGCAGATAGGATTGTTATTGTAGATGAGAAGGGTGAGATAGTCGATGGTGACAAGCTGATAGGCGCACTCGCTGTACATCTCAAGGAGAATGATAAATTAACAAGCAAGAGTGTTGTGGCAACAGTGATGAGCAATCAGGGGCTTGATGAGTATTTGGCGCAACACCAGATAAAATTGGTGCGCAGCAGTGTAGGCGACAAGCATGTGCTTGATAAGATGCAGAAATTGGGGAGTAACTTTGGTGGAGAGCAGAGTGGACATATAATATTTAGTGACTTTGCTAAAACAGGAGATGGTTTAGTAAGTGCACTTCAAGCACTCAGTCTCATGATTGAGAAGAGTTTGCCCGCAAGTGAAGCATTTAACCCATTTGAACTCTATCCTCAGAGATTGGTAAATGTACATATTACACAGAAGAGACCATTTGAGAAGATTGATGGATTGGCTGTATTTCTCAAAGAGGTAGAGCAGAAGGGCATGAGACATTTGATTCGTTACTCTGGTACGGAGAATCTTATACGACTGCTTTTAGAGGGTAAAGATAAAAAGATATTGGATATGAAAATGGGTGAATTGGAGCGTTTGATTCGAAAGGAACTCTGTTAATGACACGTACATTGAGTATCTTTTTTTTGGTTGCTTTAGGTACTTTTATTATTGACCAAAATATTAAATCTCTTTTTGTAGAGGGCTATTATCGTGCAGGTGAGTGTATTGACTTGGAACTGCACTACAACAAAGGTGTTGCCTTTTCGATGTTCTCTTTTGTAGGAGATTATCTGAAGTGGATACAGGTACTTCTTGTCATTGGTATACTCTATTTTGTAGCAAAAGAGGGGTATATCAAGCGTTATCCTTTCCCTATAGGTTTGCTTATGGGCGGTGCATGGGGTAATCTCTATGACCGTTTTATACATGGGGGTGTTGTCGATTATGTTGCGTGGCATTGCGGATTTAACTTTGCTGTGTTTAATTATGCGGATGTTGCCATAGATATTGCTATTGCATGGCTACTTATTGCATTCTATTTTTTTCCTGAAAAATCTCAAGAAAAATGAGACTATTTAGCCTTTTTATATTAGCTATTGCTATCCTTAATGCAGATATATCATCTGTTGATATTACTCCCAAATCAGTAGATAAGCAATTTATGAAGATTAAAATCCTTGACCAAAAACAACTCTCATTCAGCCATATCGATGGTATAAAGTTCTCTGAGATTTCAGATATAGCATATAATCAAAAATCGAAAATACTCTATCTAATTAGTGATGAGGGGAGACTCTTTACCTTTAAGGCGATATTTTCACATAAGATAGAGGAGTTAAAACCTTTGGGTGCTGTAAAAGTAACCAAGAGAAATGGTAAAAAGTTTAAGAAGTGGCAACGAGATACGGAAGGGATGGCACTTGATGAGAAGGGGAGACTACTGATCTCTTTTGAGGGGAAACCAAGAGTAGCGCTTTTTGATACCAAGGGACATATGATAAAGAGATATACCCTGCCTGTAAGCTTACGCAGTATGGAAAGTTATCGGACACCAAACAAATCGCTTGAGGCACTTGCTTTGCATCCTAAATACGGCATCTTGACTGTAGCCGAGTGGCCATTGAAAAGATATCATAAAAAACGGCAGACCATTTATGCTTTAAGTGGCAAACGGTGGCATTTTAAGGCAGAGCCGGAAGCAAAGAGTGCAGTCTCTGCTATAGAGGTGATGGATGATGGCAATATTCTTGTGCTTGAACGCTCATTTACAGGATTGCTCAACCCTTTTATTGTCACACTCAAAAAAGTCTATCTTGATAAGTGTAGTAAAAGGGTATGCAAGAGTGAAGTGCTTGCAAAGATGAATAGTCACAAAGGGTGGAGTGTGGATAACTTTGAGGGGTTAGCCAAAGTAGGAAAGCATCGCTATATTATGATAAGTGATGACAATGACAATTTTTTTCAGAGGACACTTTTGGTCTATTTTGAGGTAGAGTAGCCTATTTTTATCACTTAATAGTGTAAAACCACCTTATTTATGGGGTAGAGTGTCAAATTTTCTCCAAATATGCTAGCAGTTGTTCGTGTACTTTTGCATTGCTTGCAACGATACTTTTATCTTCAAATGTAAATGGCTCTCCATCTACATTTGAGACTTCTCCCCCAGCTTCAAGTAGCACTAAAATCCCTCCGGCTACATCCCATGGTTTGAGATCTATCTCATAAAAGGCTTCTGTTTTCCCTTGGGCGAGGTAACAAAGGTCAAGGGAAGCAGCTCCAAGACGACGGATATCTTGAATATGCGGTAGGAGATTTGTTAGGCAGTTGATGACCCACTGATACTCTATGCCTGCATTTACTTTGGCATAAGGAAAACCAGTAGCGATGAGTGACTGTTGTAGTCTATCTTGTGAACTAACTGAAAGTCTTCTTTGGTTGCAGTAGGCTCCTTCCCCTCTGATAGCCAAGAACATCTCTTCAAGGATAGGGTTATAGACTACAGCAAGAGTTGGTTCACCCTTCTCCCATACACCTATAGAGATGGCAAGGTGGGGAATAGTGTGTATGAAATTGGTCGTGCCGTCTATGGGGTCAATGTAGATGGCTTTGTCATACTGGTATCTGTTGGCACCCTTTTTGCTGATATAACTCTCCTCTCCAACTAGGGTATATTCAGGTAGTGCTTTTTTAAGTTTTTCTATAATGAATACTTCTGTTTTAATATCATAGTCAGTAACAAGGTCCACAATACCTTTGTGCGAAATCTCTTTTTGGGTATGGTACCCCTCTTTAATGATCTTCCCAGCCTCATAGGCTATCTCTTTAAGTAAATCTATCTTATTCACGTTACTACTTCTATTTTAAATGACCATATCCACATCATCATGGTCTTGGAAACATTTGAAGAGTCTATCCCTCTCCTCTTGACTCTCTACTTCACAGCTCGCATTGTAGCTATGGAATTTACCTGTTCTTGAAGCATTTCCTACTGAGCATAAGTGTTTTTTATCTCCCATTACCTCTTTAATACAGGCAAGCAGAGCCTCTTTATCTCTACCGATGATTTTGAAGCCCCAGTTGGTTGGGTACTCTATCTTTGGCTTCTTTTGCGTTTTATCGTTTAAAATTACCACTTTTTCCTCCTGATTTCTCTTCTAATTGTATATTTTTAATTATCATCCCTTTGTCGATGGCTTTAAGCATATCATAAATGGTTAAAAGCCCTATACTTACACCGGTAAGTGCTTCCATCTCTACCCCTGTTTTACCAGTAAGTTTGGCTGTGACAGTAAGTTTAAAGCCGGGTAGTTGAGGTAACTCTTCTATGTCTGTTTTGATTGAAGTAAGCATAAGAGGATGACACATAGGGATGAGTCTGCTTGTCTCTTTGGCTCCCTGTATGGCTGCGATGACAGCTGTTTGAAGTACAGGTCCTTTTTTTGCAACATTATCAATGACTGCATTGAAAGCTTCTTCTCCTACCTCTATGATGCCAGAAGCCGTAGCAATACGTGTGGTATTTGCTTTATCTGAGACATCAACCATTCTTGGTTTGTTCTGTTCATCTAAATGTGTCAAGTTCACAAGTTTCCCTTATCTGTTTTTTCTAACCCTATTTTAACATAAAAATTGACGTATATAAAATGAAATTGACGCTAAAAGTAACATTGTGACGTAAATATATATAAAAATATTGACTTTTATCACCAAAAAAGGTATTGTTATGCAAATGATAAAGGAGATTTATGACTTATGCCTATTTAAGACAGATGCCTAACCAGAGTAATTTGTCCCAACAGCAACGTAGTATTTTCTCTTTTGCATTGACACAAGGTTTAACTATAGATAAAGAGGTGGTTGAGTATGCAAATAAAAACCGCACTATAGAAGAGCGTCAGCAGTTTGAATTGTTTATGAAGTCTCTTGAAAAGGGGGACTGTATCGTGACTGAAACACTGCCGATACTGAGTGATTATATAGAAGAGCTTGTCAAAGTGATCAATTGTATGTTGAGCCGTGGAATTGATCTCTATGTGGCTGCTTCAAAAACAGTAGTCAAAAAAGAGACAGCTCTTGTTGATGTATTTCCTCTGCTCAATGATCTAAGGGAGGCACAAAAAGCAAGAACCGGCCATATAGGGCGTCCTAAGGGGAGCCGATCCTCTTCCAAATTTGATGCATATCAGTCTCAGATTATCTCTCTGCTTAAGAAAGGTACGAGTGTGAGTGCTATAGCCAGAGAGTTGGGAGCAAGCCGTAGCTCTTTAAAAGATTATATAGAGTCAAGAGGTATTAAAGAGTTGGTCGAGGGGTCATGGATGGAGATAAATCAGCCCAAGCAGCCTGTAGGTGTGGACAATACTCTATTGATATGTCCATTTGAACAAGAGAAAAATGAGTAGAGGAGATAATATGGAATCAACAGAGAATATGGTTGAAAAACCTAAAAAGAATCAGAAAAAAGAGTATCTTAAAGGGTGGGTACCCTATCGTATTAAACGCTATTGGGCTTATGTCGTTACGACTATTGTTGCACTTGTGATGCCATGGATTACTATTGGGGGTAATCACCTCTTTTTACTAAGTTTTGACCATAAAAAACTACATTTGGCCGGTGTTGCATTTGATATGCAGGAGCTCTATCTGATGCCTTTCTTGCTGATGCTTCTTTTCTTGGGTATCTTTGCAGTAACAGCAGTAGGAGGTAGGGCATGGTGTGGCTGGGCATGTCCGCAAACTATCTTTAGGGTTATCTACAGAGATGGGATAGAGACAAAGCTTTTAGGATTGCGTAAACGTATCAAAAATAAGCAAAAAGAACCGGATATGAGCAAAATTAAAAACAAAGTGAAAAAAGCAATTGCTATTACGCTTTGGTCAGTTTTGGCACTTATTGCCGCAGCTGATTTTATGTGGTATTTTGTGCCACCTGAAGAGTTCTTTGCCTATCTCTCCAATCCTATGGAACATACGGTACTGTTTGGATTTGTAATTAGTGTTGCACTCTTTTTGATTGCAGATATTGTCTTTATCAAAGAGGATTTTTGTATCTATATATGTCCTTACAGCCGTGTACAGTCAGTACTCTATGATGATGATACTGTGATGGCAGTTTATGATCCTAAAAGAGGTGGTGAGATCTATCAGGGGCATGGAAATGATAGAAAGAAGCAGTTCTCAAAACAAAAAGAGCTTTTATCAGTAGATGCTAGTGCAGAGTGTACTACATGTGAGAGTTGTGTAACGGTATGTCCTACACATATAGATATCCGTAAAGGGCTTCAACTTGAGTGTGTCAACTGTCTTGAGTGTGTAGATGCCTGTACTACAGTAATGGGTGCATTAGGAAAAGAGAGTCTTGTACGTTGGTCGAGTGAAAAAGAGGCAGTAAGATATGAGGGTAAAACCAACTTCTTTAGAGGTAAAGTGATTGCCTACTTTACAATATTGGCTATTGTATTGGTAGCTCTCTTTACTATGGGAAGCAAAAAAGAGCATATGCTGCTTAATGTCAATAAGAGCACAAGGCTCTATAAGACACTTGATAATGGTGTGGTACAGAATGATTATATTTTCCTCTTTGCCAATACGGACAGTAAGAAACACACTTATTACTTTGAGATAGTAAATAATGATAAGATTAAGATTATCAGACCTAAAGAGCCTTTTGAACTTGCAGCAGGCAAGAAGAGAAAAAAAGTTGTTATTTTACAAACTAAAGAGAGATTATCTCAAGAGTCAAGAAAGGATGTTCCTATTCCTGTTACTATCAGAGCGTATGCGATAGATGATAAAGAGAAGATTGTAGTAGAGAGAAAGACAGTATTTGTCTATCCTCGTGCTGACCTGCTTAAGAAGTAAGGAGAAATAGTATGACAAAAGTTTTAGTATTGGGTGGAGGTTTTGCAGGAGTTGAGGCAGCCATCTATCTACGAAAAAATGAGTTGGATGTTACACTTGTGAGTGATAGAGATTACTTCTATATCTATCCTACCTCTATCTGGATACCAACAGGTGATGCAACAAGAGAGGATGTGAGTGTTCCTCTTGATAAGCTTGCCATGGCACATGGTTTCAAACTTATTGTTGACCCTGTAACCAAGATAGAGGCACAGGCAAAAAAGATTACTCTAAAGAGTGGTCGTATTTTAGAGGAGTATGACTATCTTGTTGTTGCACTCGGGCAAGGCAAGATACAGCTTCAGGGTATGGAGCATACCCTCTCTATCTGTGGGAAACCTCAAGAGGCTACAGAACTTTATGAACGACTGGACAAACTTATAGAGCAAGGCTCCGGAAAGATCGCTATGGGCTTTGGAGGAAACCATAAAGACTCCTCTGCGGTGCGTGGCGGTCCTGCATTTGAAGTGCTTTTTAATGTAGATACACTCCTAAAGAGAAGAGGTATTCGTGATAATTTTGAACTTACCTTCTTCGCTCCTATGGAGAAGCCGGGACAGAAGATGGGTGATAAAGCACTTGTCATGATGGATAAGATGTTCAAGATGAACAGTATCCATAAAAAAGTTGGGTCTAAAATTACCTCTTTTGAAGCAGACGGCATCAACTTTGAAGATGGTACAAAGATAGAGTCTGATCTTACGATGTTTATCTCCGCAGGTACAGGACACAGTGTCATAGAGGAGTCAGATCTCCCATTGAGTGAGACAGGATTTGTTGTTACCAATGAGTATAATGAGGTAGAGGGTTTTGAAAATATCTATGCTATTGGAGACAGTGCAGCTCTTATGGGACCATCTTGGAGAGCAAAACAGGGACATGTAGCTGAAGTAATGGCTAAAAATGTAGCATATAATATTTTTCAACATAGTCAGAGAATTGACTCAAAATATAGTTATCTGGAACATCTCAATATCTTATGTGTAATGGATACAGGTAATGGTGCTGCATTTATCTACAGAAGTGAGAAAGGTGGAAAGATGATTCCTCTGCCGGTCATTGGACACTGGATGAAAAAGGGTTGGGGCTGGTATTGCCGTAACTCCAAACTGGGAAAAATCCCCCGCATCCATGGAATGTGAGATGCGTAAAGCAAACGACAACTGCTTGTCGTTTGTAGCATCGAAACCAAAGCGGTGGAGCAAAGCGACCCGCGAAGGCTGGGAGATGCGTAAAGCAAACGACAACTGCTTGTCGTTTGTAGCATCGAAACCAAAGC
>CAZOBE010000018.1:13773-14454 GCA_964578205.1 uncultured Sulfurovum sp.
CCGCGAAGGCTGGGAGATGCGTAAAGCAAACGACAACTGCTTGTCGTTTGTAGCAATAAAACTCAAATAAATATAAAATTTAAGGAGAGAAATGAAACAGATTACTGTAATGGAGAAGTATCCAGTCTTTACAATAGAGATAGCTAAAGATGAGACAACATATAAGAGTGTAGATGAGATTTTAGCATATCTAAAAGAGCAGATAGAGGCACACCCTATAGCAGTATATATAGGTGAGTTTGACCACTATACCCATACTTCATCTCTTGAAGAGGGTAAAATCTCTGATGATATTGAAGATGCTAAAAATATTATCTGCTGTTTTGGGAAAATGCTTCCAAAGGCTGAAGTGTTAGCAATACGACCAAGGTCTATAGGTATAGCACAAATGGCCAATAGTTTTATAGTTAGTTTTTTTGAAGCACCAAATCCCGATGCCAATAAGGCTATGGAGAAGTGGGTAAAAGGTATTGCAAATATCTAAAATATTATGGCTAATATCACTATTGATATTAAGTGGTTGTAAAGAGGAGTATCCAGTTTACTCCTCTTTTGATGAGAATAATATAACCAAAAGAGTTCAATGTCTTCACTATATAGTATTTGAAAAAAAGAGAAAAATCTACGGCGGATTCGACTCATAAACGAATACCCATAAGCAGCATTCTAGCATCCAAACCT
>CAZOBE010000019.1:0-14279 GCA_964578205.1 uncultured Sulfurovum sp.
AGATATATCCTAAAGATACTCCCCTCTCTCACACATCAAAGTAAACTCACAATAGGTGCATTTTTGTAAATCTTCACACCTTTTTGCTACAAAACTTTTGCTCTGTTTGAGCTCTATAATATGTTGGGTTAAAAGCTTGTTTTTCTCTTCTAGTTCTGTTATCTCCTCTATCTTGCCATCTTCAAATATCTTTACAAAGGCTAAATTGAGATTGGAGTATCTAGGTGCAAGGAGTTGGTGGTAGATACTCATTTGAAAGTCTGTTAAACTCTCTAAATTTTTTCTCTTTTGTGCCTCTTTTGTAGAGCCGCTTTTATAGTCTAGTACCAGTGTATGGGTGTTGTCTTGGTCTATGCGGTCTATGCGTCCTTTGAAGCGTAAACCACCTATCTCTCCCAACACTTCATATTCACGTTCCACCACTCTCCATCCTGCCTTGAAGTGATATATCTGTGAAGCGATGAATCCTTTGAGCTTCTCTTTGAAGAGCAGTTTTTTATAGGCTGTTTTTGCATCCTGCATAGGCAATAGTCTGTCAAGTAGCCTATGTAAGCTCTCCTCTAACTCCTCATAGCTTTGATACACATTTTTCTTTGCATAAAGATGATCTAAAAGTGTATGTAGAAACAAGCCTTCTATGAGCTCATCCTCTTTTTTCGCTTCTATCTTTTGGATATAACGGTAGTAATACTTTCTTTTACACTCCAGATAAGTTTTGAGTCTTGACGCTGACCATGTAATGGCTTGTGCATCAAAGTTTTCAACCACAGGCTCATTCTCATCTACGAGTTGTGATGATTGTGCATAGAGTAGATCAAACTGGGCTTTGGTCTGTTCTGCTGTGTCCAATCCCAACTCATAGAGGAACTTTGAGGGGAGTCTGTTATCACTGGTACTGTAGAGTACCACTGCCCTTTTGGCTTGTTCCAAAAGACGTTTATAGTACTGTTTCTGCAACGCTTCCCTATCATTTTTTGTAGGAAGTTTGGCAAAGGCTCTTACAGTTGAGTTTAAAAACTGATCCTTACTCGAAGTGGCAGGTACAACACCTTCATTGAAATCTACAATAACCACCCCCTCAAAAGATACCCCTCTGGTCTCTAGTACACCCATTACAGTAATCTTACCCCCTCTTACATCATCCAGAGTGATACTGCCAAGAGCCTTCATCCATAAAAACAGCCACTCTTTAGTTGTAAGTGTATGCCTCTTAAATATCTTAAGAAAATGGAGATATTTTTCATAGACACGCTCATTATATGTTTGCTTTAGTTCATCTCCCTCTGAAAAAACTAACTCCAGAGGGCAGTCTAAAAGTTTCATCTCATCCAAAAGTGTAAAAAAATCTACACACCCACACTCTTTTGAAGGATTGATCTTATCTATACTCTCACAGCTAAAGCCATACCTCTCCAACAACAACCTGCTCTTACTATCAAAAGTTTGCCAATAGAGATATAGTGCTTCAAGAGACTTATAGATACGCTCTCTACTGTAGTCATACCCCATTGCAAAGTTTAAGTTGTTGTATCGGTCATAGAGTGCAAAGCTCTCTTTAAAACTCTCATCGGGTAAAATGAGAACGATATTCTCAGGCAGAATACCTGAACGCACCATCTCCTCTATCTTCATAAAAGCAACCGCTATCTGCTCCTGACGCTCCTCTACAGCAAGTATCTCTGCATCAATATGTACCCTGTTGGATCTATGTGAAAGAAGTTTTTTACTGCTAAAATCTACAATAACATCTGCATTATTTGGCAAAGAGAGACCATACGCGTCAAAACGCTCCTGCATCTTGAGATTGAACTTACTTGTAGAGTAGTGAAGTATCACTGTTGTCATTTGAGATACTTTCTCTATGAGCTCAAGTTCAAAGTGACTCAGATACCCCTCTAAGTGTATCTCTATGCATTCATAATTTTTTATAAATCCCTCATTTATGCTGTAGGAGCCTGGGATAAAGGCTTTATCTGTTAAACCTTGTTCTTCCAAAAGTTTATGATAGTTTTTCAATAGTCGTTCAAGTATCTGTAAATGTGCTTCAAACTCTGCATAAGCATCCGCTTTGGCTAAAGTATGAAAATCTATCTGCTCTACAGCCAACTCTTCAAAAAATTTAAAGATGGCATCACTCTTGGTAAAAAACCGAACCAATTCAAGGTTGAGTTTAAGATCTTCAAATGCTTCAAAAGAGGCTGCCTCTCTTAAGAGTAAAATACGGTCTATCTCATCGACTTGACTCTTCTCATCCAAGAGTATTGCACGATGTTCAAACTCATCCATACGCATCAGCGTTGGGAGAAGTGAACTCTGCTCTTTGAGTGTAGCACTTACAGCTCTTAATGCTCTGGAGGTGGGGTAAATAAGGAGTCTATTCATGCCTTAAGGTTGCAAATATGCCGGTACTTCAGAGTAACCGATAAGATCTTTGATCTGTACTCTAAGCTGTAAAGTATATCTACCCGGTCTAACAATCTCTACCCCTTTTATCTGATAGATACCGTCAATAAAAGGTACACTCTCTACTAGTTTGTCATCTACTCTTGTATGAGGACGTGTCAATAAAAATGTTACATTAGCATCAGATACAACACTCCCATCATTCTTGAGAACTTCATAATGAAACTCATTGACACCTTGTCTCAACTTTACAGGGTTTGACTGTGAACGATAACTGTTAATATTATCTGTCATAACCATCGTCTTGGCATCTTTGAGGTGAATATTATACTCTTTATCAAAGGCGATCTTTTTTTCTACAATCTCATTGATATTCATATCAGCTATCTGATACTTTAACATATACTCATTGGACTCTTGTACCGGCATAGAGACAGCGGACTTCACTGTCCAGTAACCAAGTATAATACCCAAAATAAGAAATCCAAGTATCATATGCGGCCAATAGGTTTTTTCTTTATTGTTTGCCATTTTTCATCCTCATAAATATCGGTCTAAAAATAAACATCCAAAATACCAACAGTGCACCAATAATCACAATAACTTTCAGCACCGTAATAATATATCGTGTTTCGTTTGGAAGCGTGGTTGTCATCTCGACATTTTTTGAATCAGCAATCTGGTCTGCCAATTCGGAAAAACCTTGTACCACGCCAATATTGTACTTATCTTCTATACTGTTTTTATCTTTCGTTGCTATTATATCGATCGTTGCATCCATGACATCACTTTTATCATAGAGTAACGCCAATTCTTTACTTGAAGGAATGAGTGCTACTCTACCTTTTGTTCTAGATTTTGCGGTAATCACTGCATTGGGTGCAAATATCAGCATCACATAGGGCTTGCTTAGGTTAGCTTCATACTTCTTACTATATGCTACCAAATTGAACTTCTCAGGGAAGTTTTCATTAGTGGCGACTACATACCCGTTAATAGCTGTTTTAGATAGCAACTCATCTGCCATTTGCTCAATTAGTTTTGAAGCTTCAGGTTTTAAAATGTCATCCTTGAGAATATGTGTTGCATTTAGTAGAAGTGGAAGTAACAAAGCAAGCAAGGCGAACCTTACTTGTGCTTTGATCATAGATTATCCTATAAAAAGGTGGTTAGGTGTTACTACTGCCCATAGTGTATATATTGCAGTAATAAGCATAGCCAAACCAAGTACTTTATCCATAATTGTAATCATTATTTATCCTTTATGAATTACTTAGCGTCTTTAAATGCAAAGTTTGCATTATCATTACTGATCATTTTAACATTATCCAAATTACCGGTAATTGGTGTTGGATCATAGAAGTTAGTAGCACTGCCTTGCTGTACCCCAATACCCCAGATAGTTAAACCTACAAGGATACTAAGTAAAAGTACAGTCGCTATCAACATACCTGTGATACCATTGAGACCAAATACAGCTCTATTTTTATTTTCAGTTGCAGCCATCTTTTATCCTTTTAATGTTTTAATATATGTTGCAAGTGCTTTTATCTGTACCGGTGTCATTCTATCATGGAATGATGGCATTGTTCCTAATGCACCTTTTTTACCATGCTTAACAACATGAGTAATCAGTGTCTCATCATAATCGGCAAGATTTGGTGCCATACCATTCATACCTTTACCATCTGCGCCATGACAACTCGCACATGTAGCAAATGCTGCAGGTTGCTCACCTTTCATACCACCAGCAACATATTCAGCAATCGCTTCAGCATCTGCACCCTGAGCCATACCTGCAGGCATTGCACCCATCGGATAACCAAGTTGATTTGAACCGTTTTTAATAACAGAAAGCACCTGTACTTTACTTATTCTACCTGTAAAGTCATGTGCTTTACCTGAAAGACCATCACCAGTTGTTCCATGACATGATGCACACTGTACCAAGAAGATAGACTCACCCATTTGTTGAAGTGTAGCTTCGTCAGCATTTTTATGTACAGCTTCAAACTTCGCATTGTAAGCCTTTACCTCTTCATTCCATGCACCAATTTGGCTATAGGCATTAACCGGATATCCCCACTGCCAATACCATAGTGCCCAAATCAATGTTCCTAAAAATGAGTATGCCCAACCTCCAGGAAGCTCATTCTTATACTCACCAATACCATCCCAGTTCTCTTCAGCAAGTTCACCCTCTGCTGTATCTGTCTTCATTTGTGCAATATACTTTGCAGAAACACCAAATGCAAGTACAGCAATTGCTACTGCACCCAGCATCGTAATCGCATTAATTGGATCACTCAAATCAATATTCATCTGCTTTACAACAACCAATGTTCCAACAATAAGAACTGCTGCAAAAGCCAATGCTTTTATTACTAACGCATTCATCTATCTCGCTCCTTTTTTTCACTTAGGACCTTAGGATTATCTTCTATGGGTTTACTATCGACTTCATCATCCAAAGCGATATTCCCATACTTTTCATAATCCTTCTCCCCTTTTTTTTCACTTCTATACAGGTGCATAATATACCCATATAACATCACAACCAGAAAAATGGTCATAAAGAAACTGGCATAGCCTTGAAGTTCTCTAATGTCCATCTCTTCTCACTACTTCAATCTGTTAAGGTAAGCAATCAGTGCTACGATTTCAGGAACCTCACCTCTTTCAACTGCCTCTTTAACATCTTTGTTTTTCATATCAGCAGCAATCTTTTTAGCTTCTGCCAATACCTTTGGTCTATATGCTTCCCAAGCCTCTTTACCTGGTTGGATATCATCACCATAAGGTGTATTGAATACATTTTTCACTGTCACTGCTTCTGCATACGCTGTCTCTATATCAGCAATATTTGTAAACTGATGTTTATATGCCGGCATAATAGAATTTGGTACGACTGATCTTGGCTCCCACATATGGTTTTCATGCCAATCTGTTGTACGGTAGTTACCTACACGGTGAAGGTCTGGACCTGTTCTTTTTGAACCCCAAAGGAATGGTCTGTCATATGCATACTCACCAGAGAGTGAATACTGGCCATATCTGTCAGTCTCTGCTTTAAATGGACGGATAAGCTGTGAGTGACAAGCAATACAGTTATCTTTTTTATAGACTTCTTTACCTGCAAGCTCAAGTACAGAGTAAGGCTTAAGCCCCACTACCGGTCTTGATGCTTCAGCAAAGTTTGGCAGGATCTCAACGAGTCCTGCAAAGGCGATAACAACAAATACTCCTACTGCAAAGAAGAATGGATTTTTTTCTAACCAATGAAACATAATAACCTACCTCCTTATGCCATAGGGCTTTTAAATTGTGGTTCTTCTTCTAGTTTTCTAGAAGCAGTCATCGTTTTATACATATTATAAGCAAACATCAAGAATCCGGTAAGATACATTACACCAGAGAGTGCTCTAATAGCATAATAAGGGTGAAGTACAGTTACAGTATCGATGAAGCTATACATCAAGTTACCATACTCATCCACTGCTCTCCACATCATACCTTGTGTGATACCCGCAATCCACATAGAGGTAAAGTAGAGAACAACAGCTGTTGTTTGAAGCCAAAACTGTGTCTCCATTAACTTTCTAGAATAGATCTCTCTTTTGAACATTCTAGGAGCCATATGGAAGAGTGCTGCCATAATCATAAATACAACCCAACCGAGTACACCATCGTGAACGTGTCCTGGAATCCAGTCTGTGAAGTGTGCAATCGCATTGACCGATTTGATCGCCTGAATAGGACCTTCAAGTGTAGAGAGCATATAGAATGTAGAAGCAAGTACCATAAACTTAATCAGTGGGTTTTCAGTCAACTGATTCCACTCACCTTTCATTGTAAGAAGCATGTTGATAGCACTACCCCATGAAGGAAGAATCAATACAACTGAGAAGATAGAACCCATAGTCTGCATCCAATCTGGAACTGTTGACCAAAGAAGGTGGTGAGAACCTGCCCAAAGGTAAATAAACATCAATCCCCAGAATGAGAGAAGTGAAAGTTTATAAGAGTAAACTGCCTGACCAGACTCTTTTGGAAGGAAATAATATATCATAGCAACGATAGGCACAGTAAATCCAAATGCAACTGCATTATGACCAAACCACCACTGTACAAGTGCATCATTTGTTCCTGAATACATAGAGACAGAGTGCATTATACTACCAAGACCACCTGAAGCGAAGTAGGTAGGTACTTCCATGTTATTGAAGAGATAGAGCATTGCAATTCCCAAGAAACATGCAATGTAATACCACATAGAGATATAGAGTGCCTTTTCTCTCCTGATTCCTATAAGTCCAAACATAGCTACACCCCAAAGAACCCAGATAACAACAATAACAATGTCTATTGGCCACTCAAACTGTGCATACTCTTTTGATGTTGAGATACCCAACAAAAGTGTGATAACAGCAACAAGTGCGCCTACAAAATAGAGCCAAAAGTGTAACTTACCAATGAACATGATAAATTTAGACTCCGCCATAGAGACTTTCAATATTCTTTGTGCAGAATAGTAGAATGTAGCAAATACTCCACTCAATGTAAACCCATAAATCACAATATTTGTATGAAGTGGTCTTAATCTGGAGAATGTCCCATATTCACCTAGTAAATAGTTCAATTCCGGAAATGCCAATTGTGACGCGATGAGCGTACCGATTAACATACCTAAAAATCCAAACAAAATTGTTGTATAAGTAAACAATTTTGCTACGGAATAATCGTATTCCAATGCTGCGGTTGATTGCATGCATACCCCCTTGTAAAATTTATGCTGTAATAACAACATTCAGCCTTTATTATATAACTTTCAAAAAGAGAGAAGCTTAATTTTATTATGCGAGTTTTTATTTGATAAAAAAAGATTACAAATAGCATATTTTAGAGACACTTTATAGTCTAATTAGGAGTATTTGTATCCTAATTACAACATCAATTTTACTTATTTTTTTAGGATATATTTAATCCTATTTAAAGATATTTAACTAAAAAAGTTACTTTTTAAGTAAAAATAAGTAAAAATTAATTTTTTTATAGTTAAAAGATATTTGTAGAGAAAAAATATAAATCTTACAAAAAGAAAAGGATTAAGCCTTTCCTTTTGCACTCTGAATAGAGTGAATATATTGATAGTCTACTTTGATAGATTGTTCTTTTGGTAGATGTGAAGCAAGACGCATAATCATCCCCTCAAAATCCTCAAAAAGATAGTTTGCCATAGATCCCGGAATTGGATTTATCTCATTTAAATAGACCTCATCTTCAATTACAAAGAAATCACATCTAATAAGTGAACCTCTAAAGAGTGGAGAATAAATCTTTTTGAAATTTGTCTCAATTTTATCTCTAAGTAAATCTGAAATATCTGCAGATACCACTTTAGAATCTCTAGAGAAATCCATATACTTCTTCTCAAAATCCAAGAACGCCTCTTTATGCGGTTCTTCTACAATAGAGAGTTCCCACTCATTTGTATAGCAACCTGCCTGGTTAAACTCTTTCACACCTTCTATAAAAGGTTCTGCAATGACATCGGTATCAAACTCAAATGCCACATCAAGCGCATAGTCAAGTTCTGCTTCACTCTTTACAATACTCACACCGATACTGCTTCCAAGGCGAACCGGCTTGATGATCACAGGATAAGCTATAGAGATCTTTCTCTCATCGCTCTTAGAGAGATACTCATAAGCGACTGTCTTCACTCCTAAACTTTCAGCTAGAAACTTAGTATATAGTTTATTGTAACTCAATGCTGAAGCTTCTATACGAGGAGAGATGAAAGGTACATCAAAAAACGTCATCATAGAAGCTATTTTACCATCCTCTCCATCTCTACCATGAATAAGATTAAGCGCAACATCAAAGTTAACCGCTTTGCTTCCAAAGATACTCTCTATAAAAAAGCCACCCTTTTTAAGTGAAAGCCTCTTGGAGCTCTTATATTCACCCGAACTGAAAAATTTAGACTTCATACTCTCAGAGTCAACAAGATAAAATTCACGATTGCTATCGATAAAGATAAATGTTAAAGTACTTTTCTTAAACACTTTTTTCATCGTAATCGCAGATACAATGCTGATCTCATGTTCAAAACTTGACCCGCCAAAAATAATTGCTATATTCACCTCATAGCTCCTCTAATTACTATACTACTTAAGCATCTCTGCAAATTCACCAAATATATAAGCACTCTCATGTGGCCCAGGACTTGCTTCTGGGTGATGCTGAACAGAGAGGATAGGAGACTCCTTATATCTTACCCCCTCAATTGTATTATCAAATAGGTTAATATGTGTAATAGTTGCTACCTTTTCAATTTCATCTGGAACATTATAGTTATGGTTTTGTGCTGTAATCTCCACAGAGCCATTTAGTTGATTTTTTACTGGATGGTTACCGCCATGTTGACCAAACTGGAGCTTATATGTATCATAACCATGAGAGATAGAAAGCAGTTGGTGCCCCAGGCAGATACCAAACATCGGTACTTTTGCTTCGATCAGCTTTTTGATCTTCTCTTGCTCCTCTTTGAGGATAAGCGGATCACCAGGACCATTTGAGAGAAATACACCGTTACACTCTTTTGCCTCTACTTTAGCAAGTATCTCCTCTGCTGAGATACTGTTTGGTACAACAGTCACTTCCATACCTGCATGGGTGAGTTCATTGAGTATATTTCTCTTAATTCCAAAATCCAGAGCAATAATTTTCTTGTCTGTTTTTGGTCTATCATACTCAAACTTGCTTATGTTGTAACGCGCATGGGTATGCACATAAGGCTCTTTTGTACTAACCTGCTCAATGTAATTGACCTCTTCAATTCGCGGTGAAGAGTCAAGAATTTTTTTCAGTTCATCTCTATCGTGTACCTGGGTAGATGCTACCATCATCATAGCACCCTCTTCTCTAACTCTTTTTGTGATGTATCGTGTATCTATATCTGTAATCCCAAGTACGCCATGTTTCTCAAGCAGTTCTTGAAGTGTCTCTTCAGATCTAAAGTTAGAAGGTCTTGCCTGATAAGATCTAACAATAATACCTTTACAGTATGCTCCTCTACTCTCCATATCCTGTGCATTACATCCCACATTGCCAATCTCCGGCATTGTAAATGTCACAAACTGTCCTGCATAAGAGGGGTCAGTGACAATCTCCTGATAACCTGTAAGCGAAGTGTTAAATACACACTCTCCTACAGATGTACCCTCTGCTCCAAAACTCTTAGCCTCTAAAAACAACCCATTTTCAAAATATAACGATACTCTTTTCACCTTATTCTCCTCTATCACTTTTCACTCTTCACTCTTCACTCTTCACCGCTAGTTGCTCACTACAACATTCCTCTTTTAGATAACTCCTCTTGATAGAGTCTCTCATAGAGTAACTCATAATCCTGTGATCCCGGGATCACCTCTCTTTTCATATTTTTTATTTTTCCATATACAATATCATCTATCTCATCATAGGCATCTGCAAAAGACTTGAAGGCTTTAAAGATAATATTTTTGACTTGATTTTCATTAACATCATACTCTATGAGATAGTTCTCATACAACTCATCGAGGATAAGGTGTGAAAGTTCATTATATCGGTCATCATAATTCATAATCACACCAAATTCAGGAGCCATTCTCTTTTTGATCATAAAAAAGAGTTGTCTCTCATCTGCATGCTGAAACTCTATCTCATCATAATTTTCATCAAGAATCTCTTTAACTTTTGCATCTAAAGCCTGTTCTTGTTTAAGATTATTATCAATAACTGCTTTACATGCCTCTACGACAGCCTCTCTACCTTTTGACATTGTGATAAAGGGAGCTTTTGCCAAATCAATACCGATTTTGGTCGCTACATATCCTGTCTGTTGTGGTTTAAGTCTCATATCTTAAATCCTTTTTCTTATTTTAGCTTACTTCTTTTATATTTCACAACTACGCTTTGCGACAACCGTTATGGTTTCAAACCTACAAACAGTACACTATTGTCACTACCCTATACTACTCACCGAACAATCGTATCTTCACGCTCCGGACTTGTTGAGATAATTCCTATCTTTGTTCCTATCATCTCTTCAAGTGCATTGATGTATGACTGTGCTGTTTTGGGCAAATTATCAAAATCTCTTACACCCTCTGTCTTTTCCCAGCCCGGAAAACTTTTATAAATAGGCTTTGCATCATCAAAATCGTAAGGTACATAATCTATCTCTCTACCCTCTACTTCGTAGGCTACACACACCTTTACCTCATCAAAGCCATCAAGCACATCTAATTTCATGAGTGCTACCTGGTCTACACCATTGACACGTACCGCATGTCTCATGGCAACGGCATCAAACCAGCCACATCTTCTAGGACGCCCTGTTGTAGTGCCAAACTCATGTCCGTTTTCACGAAGTCTGTCTCCCGCTTCCCCGAAATCTTCACTTGGGAAGGGACCGTTTCCTACTCTTGTACAATAGGCTTTGGCAATACCTGTTACTTTACCTAAATCTTTAGGGTTAAGCCCAAGACCTGAACAGGCTCCTGCACTTACTGTGGTTGAGCTTGTAACATAAGGGTAGGTACCGTGGTCAATATCGAGCATAGTTCCCTGTGCACCTTCCAAAAGTACCTTTTTATCTTCATCAAGAATTTGCCATATCAGTTGAGTTGTATCTACAATGTGCTTTCCAAGTACCGCTTTATATCCTTTTAACTCAGCTAAAAGTGCTTTCTCTTCGGGCATCTCTACACCCATCACTTCAAACAGTGCTCTGTTCTCTTCAAAGTAAGATATTATCTTCTCAGTCAATTTTGTAGGGTACATCAGCTCACCCAATCTATGCCCTACTCTGGCAACCTTATCACCATACGCTGGTCCGATACCCTTGCCTGTTGTACCGATAGCCTTATCACCTTTCATACGCTCTCTTGCTTGGTCTATGAGTGCATGGTATGGAAGAAGAATATGTGCTTTGTCTGAAAGGAAGAGTCTCCCCTCCAGATTGTCAAACTGCTCCATCTCTTTGATGAAATCTTTTGGAGAGAGCACTACACCGTTTCCAACAATGTTTTTTGCCTTAGGGTTAAGTACACCAGAGGGGATAAGGTGCAGTGCATACTTTGTATCACCTATAACGATGGTATGCCCAGCATTATGTCCCCCGGCAAAACGACACACATAATCATGGGTTTGTGCTAAATGGTCAACAATCTTCCCTTTACCCTCATCTCCCCACTGGAGTCCTACAATCAAATCTGCTTTACTCATAATCTATTTATCCTCTACCCATTTTATTTGCAATGCACTCATCTGTAAAGAGTGCAAACCCTGCTGCTTCTACACCATCTATCGTATAGATACCGCCTCTGGCCAAAAGTGCATTGTCTTCAAACATTCTAAATGTCAAAGAGTCATAATATCTCATCTTTGCATAAAAGAGTGGCGATATGAGCATATTTGCATAATTTACTTTTGCTGTTGCCTCTTTGATCTTCTCAAGCTCTATTCTGATATCGGAAGGAAATGGACTCAAATCATCTAAATCATCTATACTACCTACTCTTACCAACTGCTCAATCCATGGCAAATCTACTGCAATAATCTGCTCTACATGCATAGATTTCAATACCTCTAAGGAGACACCATACTTCTCATTGAGAAGGTGAGGAATACGTATGTTGGAGACTTGCATCACAGGGTGAATATTAAGTTTTTCCAAAAGTGTCACAGTTGTTTGTGCCACTTCATCAAAACTCCCTCCTATGGCTTCAGCCCCTATTTGGTACTGCTCTTTGGTCGGAAATGTCACTGTAGGCTGGATATAAAACCACCTCTTTGACTCCATACTTCGTCCAAGTCTCTTTGTGACGATACGTACAACATCTACCGTAGAGTCTGCACGCAGTGTCACTTCATGGTTATCAGCATCATTCAGACGTACAAGTGATTTGCTACTCTCAAAATAGTCACGCTGGTGGTAAGAGAAGAGTGGTGTGACAATCTCTTCAAACCCAAGCTCTTGTAGTGTTTGACTTGCAATATGCTCTATCTCTCTTTTTACTTTGGCACTTTTACCAAAGTAAAGTTTACTGCCACTGGGTATTTCGTGTTCAAATATCATCTTATTGCCTAATTTTTATAATATGTCTCATTAAATACACGATTGGCTGTCCCGTCAAACTCTCTTCTGCCAAGCTCATCAAGTGCCATCTCTATGGCATTGACAACCCATGCAGACTCATACACAGGAATCAGTCCCATCTGATTGATACGGAAAAGCTTACCCTTAAGATGATCTTGTCCCCCTGCAATATTGACACCGTATTTGCTCTTGAGAAGTTTTCTGATAGGTTCTGCATCTTCGTCAAACACTGTACTCATAGAGGGTGCAGGTACTTTTGGATACATACAAAAGCCTATCGCTTCAAGCGCATCCTGTGTCGCTTTGGCTCTTTTAGCCGTATTTTCATACAGTGCCTCAAGCCCCTCCTCTTCTATGGCATCAAAAATCGCATTTAACCCAATAATCAAAGTTGTTGCAGCAGTATATGCTGTTGTGTTCTGTTGCTGTTTTTTAATCTCAGAAGCTAAATTAAAGTAGTAGTCTTCACCCTCTCCTATCTTCTCTACAGCCTCTTTGGAGAGACCTATCATTGCAAGTCCCGGAGGAAGCATTAACGCTTTTTGACTTCCTGTTACCAATGCATCGATGTTTGAAACGTCTATCTTCTCCACGCCAACAGCAGTGATACCGTCAGCAACTATCATAATGTCAGGGTTTATCTCTTTGGCACGCTTGGCAATCTCTTCTACAGGATGTCTCAACCCTCCTGCACTTTCACAGATTTGAATGAAAACAGCATCAATATCACTGTTTTCTCCAAGTACCCTCTCTATCTCTCCGATAGAAGCAGGAGTATTCCACTCGTAAGAGAGTTCTATCTTCTCTCTACCCATCGCATCTGCTATCTTTCCAAAACGCTCACCAAACTTTCCGGCATTGATTGTCAATGCTTTACTCTTGCAAAGATTCAACATACAAGCTTGCATAGCACCTGTTCCCGAAGAGGCGATCATAACACACTCATCCATACCAAGAAGCTTCATCAGTCTCTTGCGAGCCTCTTTAAAGATAGCTTCAAACTCTGGGGTTCTATGGTGCAAAGTAGGTGTCGCCATCGCTTGACGTACAGACTCCGGTACAGGAGTTGGTCCAGGGGTAAAAAGTAGCATAATTATCCTCTTATATGTTTACGTAATGAGTTGAGATTATAGCCAAAAATAGGTTAGAGGATGGTAAGAGCAACATATAGATAGTTGTACATCAAATGTTCAGAAATAACAAATATATTAAATTATAAAATATTAACCATAACTTAGATACACTAAATATCTAATCAAAATTTAATAAGGAAATGTAATTGTTTAAAATATCACAAAGAAGATACTTGGGTAATAAAAATAGTATTTTACCATTTATTGATAATATAATTAAAAATGAAATTGGTCATTTTGATTCATTTTGTGATATTTTTGCAGGTACTGGAGTAGTTGGTAACTATTTTAATAAAAAAGACAATAAAGTCATTTTGAATGATTTTCTTTATCATAATTTTGTGGCACTAAAAGCCTTTTTAAATCCAGAGTATTTTAATCAAGACAAGGTTTTAAAAATAATAAATAATTTTAATAATTTATCAACAAATAAGGATAATTATTTTTCTCTAAATTTTGGCAATAGATATTTTTCTATAAGCAATGCCAGAAAAATAGGGGCTATCAGAGAAGAGATAAGAAAACTTTTTTTAGAAGATAATATGGCATCCTTCCTAACCCCCCAAAAGTAGTTCACACTTAAAAACAGACAACAG
>CAZOBE010000020.1:0-13422 GCA_964578205.1 uncultured Sulfurovum sp.
TATATATATAATAATTTTATATTATGACTTTTGATGGGATATGATTTTATCTATGATTAATTGAAGATAGATACTATTTCTAAAATGGTTCTCATTTACTGTATAAGTTATTGTAACCCTCTGACCTACCTTAAATACCTCTTTGGTTTTAAATTTCACACCATGCATCACAATGCCGTCCTGGGCAAAAGAGAAGCGTAAATGTTCCCTCTCTTTACCCATAGTATCTATTTGAAGTATTTCTACATTGGTTGAAATAAATTTTGGTGTAGAATTTCCTTGTCCATAAGGCTCGAATTTTTTAACCAATGCAGTCAGAGCAAAATCAATATTGGAGAAATGAAACTCACCTACTATCTCAGGATCAAGCTCTTCTTTGACATAATTACCATTGAGATAACTTTCCTGTAATCTCTTTTTAAACCATTTTAACTGGTTTTTATGCATACTTAAGCCTATGGCTGCCTGATGACCTCCAAACTTCTCTAGATACTCTCTACAGCCATCTACCATAGCAAAAAGATCACATCTGCCAAAGCTTCTACCGCTTCCTTTAAGTAACCCCTCATTACTTTGTGTCAGTACAATACAGGGTTTTTCACATGCGCGTGCTACTCTGGCAGCAACAATGCCCACTACACCCTCATGCCACTCTTTGCCTACTGCTACAATGACATCATCATCCTCTTTTACCTGCATCATAGCCTCTTGGGTAATCTCCTCTTCTGTCTCTTTTCTTAGACTGTTGAAATCTATAAGGCGTTCAAGTCTGATTTTAGCATCATAGATGTTTGTAGAACTCAAAAAATTGACAGAAAACGAAGCATCTTCCATTCTTCCGGCACTATTTAACAGAGGGGCTAAAAAGAAGGCAATATCTTCTGAAGTGAGGGTCTCCTTTTGGTGGTGCTCCAAAAAGGCTCTAATGGCCGGTTTTTGACTCTTGCTGAGTGATTTGAGTCCAGCAATGACCATTGCTCTATTGATATGTTGAAGCGGCATCATATCTGCAATAATGGCAATAGCAACCAACTCCATATATGCAATCATGTCTATTTTAATCTCTAAAGCATTTTTAAGTGAGGCAATAAGATACCATGCTATCTGCGCTCCACATATATCAGAGTAGGGAAATGCACACTCTTGTTGTTTCTGGTTTATAATGGCATAGGCTTCAGGTATCTCTGGGGCTAAAAGGTGGTGGTCTGTGATAATTAGTTCTATCCCCTCCTCTTTACAGAGTTTGGCAGCATAGAGGGCTGAGATACCATTATCTACAGTGATGGCAAGATCTGTACCTAAAATACGGGGAATAATATTTGCAGAGAGTCCATATCCATCTCTAAAACGGTTAGGGATAATCCACTCTACAGGATAACCAATCTCCTCAAAGAATAGTTTCATCAGTGTAGTAGAGGTAACACCATCTACATCATAATCACCTATGATGGTAATCTTTTCTCTATTTTTAATAGCTAAAACAATACGATCTGTTGCTTTTTGCATATCTTTAAAAGTATGGGGATGCGGAAGATCTCGCAAAGAGAGAAATCCCTCTTTGAAACGTGCATGAAGTATCTTTTCCAACGCTTCAAGCGTTAGAGAAGGATAAGCAGACTGGCTCATTATTTAGATTTATTTGTGATAGATGCTTTTACAAATGCTAAAATAACCGGATTTGGATTTTGAAGTCTGGAGGTAAATTCCGGGTGAAACTGTACTCCTAAGAACCATGGATGATCTACTGCCTCTACTGCTTCAATAAGTCCTTGTGACTCTCCTGTAATGGCCATCCCTTTTGCTTCAAGTGCCTCTCTATATTTAGGATTTGCTTCATATCTGTGTCTATGTCTCTCATAGATAGTATTGGCACCATAAGCTTCTCTCAGTCTGGATCCCTCTTTGGTTTTACACTCATACTCACCTAGTCTCAGTGTCCCACCCATAGGTGAAGTGGTTGTTCTAACCTGTTTCGCACCTGCTGCATCGATAAACTCATCTATAAGATAGATCATCGGGTTGGTTGTCTCTTCATCAAACTCAACAGAGTTTGCATCCTCCATTCCTAGTACATGACGTCCATACTCGATCATGGAGAGTTGCATTCCAAGACAGATACCTAAAAATGGTATCTTCTCTTCTCTGGCATATTGGATCGCTTTGATTTTACCTTCAACACCACGCTCTCCAAATCCACCAGGTACCAAAACTCCATCACACTCCTGAAGGAACTTTTGTGCACCCTCCTCTTCTACTTTTTCACTGTCTACCCACTTGATATTTACTCTATGGTCAAGATGTGCGCCTGCATGTATGAGTGCTTCAGTCAATGATTTGTAAGACTCTTTAAGATCCAGATATTTACCTACAAAAGCAATCTTTATCTCATCACTTGGCATAATAATTTTATGTACCAAATCGGTCCACTCATCCATCTTGGGCTGAGAGTTTTCAAGTTCCAACTGTTTACAGATAGGAGTAAGTATATCTTGTCTTAAAAAATTCAAAGGGACTTGATAGATTGTTGGAGCATCCTCTGCAACAATAACAGAGTCATCCTCAATATCACAGTTATAGGCAATTTTTCTTTTAATTTCAGTAGGTACAGGCTGTTCAGCTCTTAAAATAATCATATGTGGTGCAATACCGATACGTCTAAGCTCTTGAACAGAGTGCTGTGTCGGTTTTGTTTTTAGTTCACCTGCCGCTTTAATATAGGGTAAAAGTGTAACATGAATATTCATCACTCTTCTTTTCCCAAATTCATGTTTCATTTGACGGATGGTTTCAAGGAAAGGTAATCCTTCGATATCTCCTGTTGTACCACCTAGTTCAACAATCAAAATATCTTTACCTTCTCCTGCACGAACAATACGCTCTTTGATCTCATTTACAATATGTGGAACAACCTGAATAGTCTTTCCAAGATATTTACCTTTTCTCTCATTTTCAATGACTGTTTTATAGACAAGTCCGGTTGTAAAGTTATTATTCTGTGTCAAAGAGGTATCTAAAAATCTCTCATAGTGTCCTAGGTCAAGATCTGTTTCAGCCCCATCTTTGGTCACAAAAACTTCACCATGCTCTAATGGAGACATGGTTCCTGGATCGACATTAATATAGGGATCTAACTTTAAAACACCTACTCTTAATCCTGTATGTTTAAGCAATGTACCTATACTGGCAGCAGTAATTCCTTTTCCTAGTGAACTTAATACACCACCTGTAACAAAAATATATTTTGTCTTATTTTCACTCATTTAGTATTTTCCTTTAGTTTATGCAATAATTGGCATAATTATTGTAATAAAATTATCGTTTTTTACGATAAATGGTAGATTTGGTTCATTGAATTCCATAGTAAATTCATCCTCATCAATTTGTGAAACAAAGTCTAATATATATTTACTATTAAAAGAGATTTCAAACTTTTCACTCATACCAGTGTTTAGGGTTAACTCTGTTTTTGCCTCTACATTATCTGCAGATAGAGAGTTAAATATGATGGTATCCGGGAGAATTGTCATCTTAATTTCTTGTGAAATAGTGGTAATCATTTTAATGGCATCAATCATCTCTTTTTTTGGGAATAATATACTATGTTTAACAGAAGAGGGGATTATCCTTTGATAATCGGGAAATTTACCGTTAATCAATCTGGTATAGAAAAAATAGTTTGTATTGGAGATGATAAGATTGGTTTTATCAAAAAAGATATTAATTTGATCTAAAAACAGCTTTTGTATCTCTAAAATAGCTTTTTTGGGAACAATAAGTGAAAGTTCTTGGGTATTAGAGTTTTGCATTGTTGCAATAGCTAATCTTCTTGTATCTGTACCAACTAAGTCTGTGGAGTCATTTTTAATATTGATAAGAGCACCATTTAGTTCAAATTTTGGATTATTGGTATCTATGGCCGGAGAGATTTTTTTAAGATTTTGTATAAGGCTTAATGAGTCTAGCGTAATTTGAGGTTTCTCTTTAGCTATAGGAAAATCAGGGTAGAGATTAGGATCAAAAGTAGGAAGTTTGAATTTAGAGTGCTTTTGTTTGATAATCAATGTATTATCTATAAGTTCCAATATAATTTCATCATCTTTTAATATACGAATAATATCAAGTAATTTTTTACCATGTGCTGTAAATGCACCTTCAGATTCGATACTAATATGATCAGTTACAATTTGAAGTCCAATCTCTCCATCTGTTGCTTTTACAATACAGGTATTATTCTGGGAATTAAACAGTATATGTGAAGTAATTTGACTTGCATCTTTTTTTTCTAAAAAAGGTTGTAGATTGATAAGTATCGATTCTATAATTTGCTTTTGTGCTCTTATCTTCATAGACTCTCCTTATTTTTAATATTTTAGTATATAGTAGTAGTAGATGATGAAAATGTGAAAAACTACTCTGTTGCCCATATTATCGTTACTTTTGTGAATACGTTATCCTGAAAAATATTCACATCTATTCACTTTTAAAATTATATCTTTTTTTTATTAGACTTCTTTAGCACTCATCTCTATTCATAGATATTTTGGGTATCTGTATGGATTTTGTTCGATAGCTCTTCGAGTAAAACTTTGAAGTTTTCATCTTTATCTATAATTTCATTAATCTTCTTCATGGCATGTGAAATAGCAGTATGATCTTTCATACCAAAATAGAGAGCAATCTGTGGCATGGAGTTGGGTGTGAGATTTCGTGCAAGATAGATAGCTGTTCTTCGGGCATTTACAACGATTCTAGTACGTTTTTTTGATTTTATGTCAGATGGTTTGATATTTAGCTCTCTTGATACAATTTCAACAATATCATCAATAGTGACATTCTCTTTTTTCTCTTTGAGTTGATCTTTGATGGCATTTTGTGCAAAGTCAAGGGTAATCTCTTGGTTGAGCATGGAAGAGAGTGCATTGAGTTTAATGATAGTTCCCTCTATTTCACGTATGTTGTCACCCATGTGTGTTGCAATATAGTTGACAATTTCATGGTTAAGCTTGATACCGTCCAATTCACACTTTTTTTGAATAATGGCAATTTTGGTCTCGAGCTCAGGAGGCTGGATATCTGCCATCAGTCCCCATTCAAAACGGCTTTTAAGTCTATCGACTAAACCGGTAATCTTGTTAGGTTGTCTATCTGAAGTGATAACAATCTGTTTATTGGCATTATAGAGCTCATTGAAGGTGTGAAAAAACTCCTCCTGGGTCTGCTCTTTACGGGATAAGAACTGTATATCATCAATAAGAAGGAGATCACACTCTCTGAATTTGTCTCTAAACCTATCCATTGTTTTGGAACGCAGATGTGAAGTAAAAGAGTTCATAAACTGTTCGAGTGTAGTATAGATAACGGTTTTACCTAAATTGATATAATAGTTACCAATAGCTTGAAGCAGGTGCGTTTTTCCCAATCCTACACCTCCATAAAGAAAGAGTGGGTTATACTGTTTACCGGGTTTTTCTGCTACAGACTTTGCTATGGTATAGGCAAATTGGTTGGAATCACCTACAATAAAACTCTCAAATGTAAGTGAGGGGTTAAGGTAGGTACTTTTTGAATTAATTTTATCAGAGCTATGTTTTACTGTAGCTGTTGAAGCTTGACTTGTCTGTTTCCCTACAGTAATCTCTATTTCAGGTTTTATCTCATTTTGAAGTTCAAACAGATGTATAAGTTTTGTTTTGTATTTTCTCTTAACCCATTTGGCTACAAAGATATTGGGAGCAGAAAAGTAGACCATATTGCTTCTGGAGCGTTTGGAGTCGTAAATGAGTTTTTTAATATAACGCTCATACTCTATCTCACTGATCTCTCTTTTGAGTTTGTGAATAACTTTTTGACCTATGTTCATCTGATATTAATCCTTATGTGAATAACTTTTAGTATTTTAGCCAATTTAGGTTAAGATTATGTTACTAAAATAGGAGTTTTAATTATAAATATATTATTGATGTTTTATTGGTTTTATCGACTATTTTTAGCCATACTCTATAACTCTTTCACATGTTAAAACAGTATAATAAAATGGTTGTGAATAAAAGTTATTCACATTGTGAATAACTCTATTAATAATGTGAACAAAAGGTATAAATGAATATTTTAGGTATAGACCCCGGAAGCCGTAATTTAGGCTATTGCATACTGCATTGGGATGGAAAAAAGTTTTCACTGATAGAGGCGGGTTTGTTGAAAATCAAAGCAAAAGAGCTCCAGGAACAGATAGTTGAACTTGTTGAGGGAATAGAGATTATTTTGAAGAGGCATACTGTTAATGAAGTGGCAATAGAAGATATCTTTTTTGCCTATAATCCAAAGTCTGTTTTGAAACTAGCACAATTTAGAGGGGCTCTCTCTTTAAAGATTCTTCAAGAGGTGGGATATTTTTATGAGTATACCCCTCTACAGGTGAAAAAAGCGGTCACCGGTAATGGGAAAGCAACAAAAGAGCAGGTGGCATTTATGGTAAAAAGATTGTTGGGAATCAAAAAAGAGATTAAGCCTTTAGATATTACAGACGCTATGGCTATAGCAATTACTCATATGCAAAGAGTAAAGATGAGACAAAAGAGGTAGTTAGTGGATTACCTTGTCTCATGTGGCATTGTCTGTTTGGTCTGTTCACTTTGGGCTTTTTTCTTTATAGAGATCATTCGTTTTTTGGGAACGGTAAATGTCTCTTTTTTATTCCCCTCTACAGACTCTTCAATAATCTTATCATAAAGATAGATATCATTTTTGAAATAGGCTAATCCATCCTCTTCATAGACAGTAAAGTAGAGTATATGCACAGGGATGGGCTTTAAGAGTTTGATGATCTTTGGTTTATTGGTTTTAAGTATCTTCTCTATCACTTTTTGGCTGTAAGACTTTTTGGTATGTTCAAGCAGTATATGCATGAGCCTAAAAGGTTTTTCTACTCTCATACAGCCAGAACTGTAGATTTTATAACGTTTTGAGAGAAGTGATTTATTGTCTGTATCATGTAAATAGACAGCATATTTATTGGGAAACATAAATTTAATGCGACCTAGTGCATTATTCTCTCCGGGAAATTGTATAAAGCGGTAAGGTACAGATTTGGTACTTGTCTCATAAGGATTTAAATCTTCACTGGTAATATTGACCTCTTTTCTACCTGAAAAGACATGGATATTGTGCTCTTTTAGATAGGCAGGGTTTTTCCTGAGTACAGGTATCAGATCCCTTTTGATGAGATTATCAGGGATTGTCCATGTAGGGTTGAGTACCATATACTGTATATGATCTTCAAAAAGTGGAGTAGGTCTGTCTGTGCGTCCTACAACTACTCCCATTTTTACTACTCTCTTTTCATCCTTGTAGTAGCGAAGATTAAAATCGGGGATATTGACTTCAACATACTCCTCTTCAAATTTTTGAGGGTAGAGTTTGGTCTTATCTAGATTGGTGATGATACTTTGGATATTTTTCTTTGCCGGCTGGTTGAGATAATAGGTCATCTCTCTATCTATCATCCCATTGACTTTAAGGTTAAAGCGTTTTTGATAAGTCATCACAGCATCTCTTAAAGTCTTTCCGAATTTTTGATCAATAGGAGCAGTTACAGGGTAGTCACCGGTAATTTGAAGACGCTTTTTTATCTGTTCAATACGTTCGGACTCTGCTCCTATCTTTAAAGGAGTATTACTATATTTTATTTTTGGAAAGGTATCCATTACGCGATAGTTTTTAAGTAGTTTTATCAGTTTTTTATATCGTCTCTCCATAGGAATGAGGCTGTTAAGATAGCTATAGATATTACCCTCTATGACAGCGGAGATAAGTTGTTCCTGATTGGGAAACGGTTTGATTGTCATCTCCCAATTTGCTTCAATATCTTCACTCTCTTTGAGTCCTTTTAGCTTTTTTTGTACCAACTCCCAATCTACATCACCCTGTACAATAAAGCGAACCAAACGAACCAGGGAGTTACTAAGCATAAGGTCAAGTCTTGCATAGACAATTGCTCTTTTATTAGGGGGGATTTCATTATTATCAAGTAGAAAAAATAGACGTTTGATAGATTTTCGGTCAAAAGCTTTATTCTTATAGTTAAAAAGAGGGTCATTGAGTGCTTGAATAAGTTGACTTAACTTTTTTTCATTTTGCATACCTATCCATAGAGGTCTATTGCCTGTTTGCCTATAGAGATTCTGTACAATAGGTCTGTTTTTACCTTTAAGATGTGTCTGTAGTGCATTTTGAATATGAGCACTAATCTCCTCTATGGAGATTGATTGGGCATAAAGAGTGGTGTGTAAAAAAAGAATAAATAGAATACTCCGACGTAAAAAAAATTTCAACATGCCTCCTTAGAGCCCTCTTTATACATCTGTTCTTCAAAGAGATACTGGTGCTCTTTAGGGAGTTGATCAAAAAGTGCATAGGCGAGTTTTCGTATCTCCCATAGGGCACTTTTATTACTTCTTAGGTGTAAAAAGTTTTGCAGGCTTCTGGCATTGATGGTCCATGTGAGTTCGGTTTTGTAACTTTCAGGAAGACAAAATTTTGCCAAATCATTACTGACACCGCTTTTGAGTACAGATTGAAGATTATTGAGTGCTTTTATACTGGCTCTGTCTACAAGTTTATTTTGTGTGAGTACAATGAACTTTGAAGCCCCCGCATAATCTTCTTCATCAAATGGTACACTCTCTTTAAGTTCCTTAAGTGTATAGCGGGTACTTTTGACACTCAAACTAGCCACTCTATGCCGTGCAAGTTCTTGGAGTAGGGCTCTGGAGATACCGCAGATGTAAAATGTATAGACTAAATGCTCCAGTGTAGAAGCATGTTTGAATTTATTGCCAACTCTGTCTATAAGTGCTTTGTCTCTCTCTCCCCCATCATCACCTTTATCAAAACTTTGCCAGCAGGTTCTTATGGCATGCGCACAAACATCAAGTGGTGTATGGTGCATCAGTGTGACTTTCATGGAGATACCTTTATTTTTGCTACAATTATAGCAAAAACTTCAGGATGATAAATAAATGAAAGCAAATGAGCGTTTTTTTAGTTTCAAAGAGGATTTCAGAAACCCCTATGCAAGAGATAGAGATAGGGTACTGCACTGTAGCTCCTTTAGAAGACTGGAGTATAAAACACAGGTTTTCTTAAACCATGAGGGAGACTACTTTCGTACACGTCTTACCCATTCACTTGAAGTGAGTCAGATAGCACGGACTCTTTCTCACATGTTGGAACTAAATGAAACGTTGGCTGAAGTGATTGCACTCTCTCATGACTTGGGACATACCCCTTTTGGACATACCGGTGGAGATGAACTTGATAGACTACTTAAAGCAGATGGAAGAGTTTTTGGTTTTGAGCATAATTTTCAATCCTTCAGAGTCTTAACCAAACTGGAAAAACGCTATAGAGATTTTGATGGACTTAATCTAACTTTTGCTACGTTAGAAGGTGTACTGAAGCACTCTTATCCATACAAAAAACCTTTTTTAGAGAGATTGGAGAGATGGTTTGACATGGAAAAACACCCCTCTTTGGAGGCGATGGTGGTCGATCATGCTGATGAGATAGCCTATACTTCCCATGATATTGATGATGGTATCAAATACGGGCTTATCTCTTTTGATGACCTATTGGAGGATGCACTCTGTATAAGAGTCGATGAAATGGTACAAAAAGAGGGCATCCAAAGAGGTGAAAAATTATACCGTCACCATTTTGTGGCGATGCTTATTAAACTTCTTGTAGAAGATTTTATAGAAAACTCTAAAGAGGGTGCCACAAGATACCATAAAAGTACGCCTCTTTCTGCCACTATAGATGCCAAAGAGAAACTACCTGTAGGCTTCTCTAAAGAGAGAGGAAGAGAGCTTAAAAAACTCAAAAAACTTCTCTTTGTAAAGCTCTACAGACATCAGGAGATAGCACGTAAAATGCATGCAGGAAAACAGTGTATTAAAGGCTTATATAGAGCATTCAGAGAGGATGTAAATCTGCTTCCTCCCCATCAAAAAGAGCTTCTTGAAGTACGTAAAAAAGAGCGTGTGATTGCAGACTATATCGCAGCAATGACAGACCGATATGCGATAAAAACCTATCATGAACTGTATGGGTTTACACTTTGAGGGCATATTATGCTATACATACTTTAATACTAAAAATACACTTAATATAATAAAATTTAGATATAATTCGCGAAAATAAATAGGGAATGTAACAGAAAGGTCATTCTCTTTCCAGGATATTTTATGCAAAAGATTAAAAACATTGCCGTTATCGCACACGTTGACCACGGTAAGACAACCTTGGTAGATCAGCTACTTCAACAGAGTGGAACATATGCTGCGCACCAGGAAGTACAAGAGAGAGTAATGGATAGCGATGCTATCGAGAAAGAGAGAGGGATTACCATTCTTTCTAAAAATACGGCGATTACCTATGGTGACCATAAGATTAATATCATCGACACTCCGGGTCACGCCGACTTTGGAGGCGAGGTTGAGCGTGTTTTGAAAATGGTAGATGGGGTACTTCTTCTTGTGGATGCACAAGAGGGTGTGATGCCTCAAACAAAGTTCGTACTTAAAAAAGCGATTGAACTGGGGCTTATCCCTGTTGTGGTTATTAACAAAATCGATAAAGATGGTTCAGATCCGGACAGAGTGATGGATGAAGTGTTTGACCTTCTTGTTGCTTTGGATGCGAACGAAGAGCAGCTTGAGTTCCCGGTACTTTATGCAGCCGCCAGAGACGGTTATGCAAAGTGGGAAATGGAAGATGAAAACAGAGATATGACGCCACTTTTTGAAGCCATTCTTGAAAAAGTACCCTATCCAAAAGGTTCACCCAACAATGATACACAGGCACAAGTATTTACACTGGATAGTGATAACTTTGTAGGCCGTATCGGGATTACCCGTATCTTTAACGGTAAAGTGAAAAAAGGTGATGAGTATGTACTTGTCAAAGCCTCTGGGGAGAAGACAAAATCCCATATCACTAAGCTTATCGGATTTAAAGGTCTTGAACGTATGGAGATTGCAGAGGCAGAGGCTGGAGATATTGTAGCTATCGCAGGATTTACTGATATTGATGTAGGTGACTCTATCTGTGACCCGCAAAATCCAGTACCGCTTGATTCTATGCATGTTGAAGAGCCTACACTCTCGGTTATTATGTCTGTAAATGATGGTCCTCTGGCTGGTACAGAGGGCAAACATGTCACATCCAACAAGATTAGAGAGAGACTTGAAAAGGAGATGGAGACAAATATTGCGATGCGTATGGAGCCTTTAGGTGATGCCTCCTTTAAAGTCTCTGGTCGTGGTGAACTTCAGATAGGTATTCTTGCTGAGAATATGAGAAGAGAAGGGTTTGAGTTCCTTCTTGCTCGTCCGGAAGTTGTGGTAAAAGAGGAAAACGGTGTGAAAATGGAGCCGTTTGAGCACCTTGTAGTTGATGTACCTGAAGAGTTTCAAGGGGTTGCCATTGAAAAACTTGGTAAGAGAAAAGCAGAGATGACTTCACTCACACCAATGCCTGACGGTACAGTAAGGATAGAGTTTGAGATTCCTGCTCGTGGGCTTATTGGATTCAGATCTGAATTCTTGACCGATACAAAAGGTGAGGGTATCATGAACCACTCATTCATTGAGTACAGACCTTATACCGGTGTGGTCGTAAGCCGTACTCCGGGTGCACTTGTCTCTATGGATGATGGTGAAGCTGTTGCATTCTCTATCTTCAACCTTCAGGCAAGAGGAACACTCTTTATAAAACCACAAGACAAAGTCTACTCTGGTATGGTTATCGGGGAGTCTTCAAGACCGGGTGATTTGGATGTGAACCCGCTTAAAGGGAAACAACTCACAAACATGAGAACCTCTGGTGCAGATGATGCCATCAAACTTGTACCACCAAGACAGATTACTCTTGAATCAGCAATGGAGTGGATAGAAGATGATGAACTTATTGAGATCACTCCTGAGAGTATTAGAATCAGGAAAAAACATTTAGATCCGGTAGCTAGAAAGAGAATTGCAAGAGACAAAAAGAACGCAGCAAAATAATTTTTATCCGTAGGTTTGGGAGAGGACTCTCCAACCTGCTAAAAGACTATTGATTAAACATTTTCTATTTTTATCTCTCCTGCTCTCATTCCACTCACCCATGCAAAGTGAAAATTAAATCCACCCCTGTCTCCGTCAACATCTAGTATCTCTCCTGCAAAGTAAAGATTTGGTACGATTTTTGACTCCATCGTTTGTGGATTGACCTCCGTAGTGTCTATACCACCCGTAGCTATCTCTGCGCCTCTAAAGCCTTTGGTATCGTTGATACTTAGCTTGAGATTTTTGAGGGTATAGACGAGTTTGCCTACCTCTTTTCTAGTCAGTTCATTTTCTCTTTTAGCTTTACTGTTGGATTGTTTTAAAATAATGTGAATAAGTTTTTTATTCACTATTCCTTGTAGCCAGATAGAGAGCGGTTTATCACTCTTTTTTTCTATTCGTTGGAGTAAAAAGTGTGTGAGTTTCTCTTTGCCAAACTCTGGCATAAGATCCAGGCTGAGTTCACAGTAGGCGTAGTTGAATAATCTTGTACTGACTTCTCTGCTGATGTCTAAGATAGCTAGTCCGCTAATACCATAGTTGGTGAAAAGAAGATCACCTTTTTTCTCTGTAATATATTCACCATTGGCATAAAGTTTTGCTAAGCCGGCTACTTTTACTCCGGCACATCCTTTTACCCAGCTCTCTTTTGAACAGAGTTGTACAAGTGAGGGGTGGCTTGGTATGAGAGTATGTCCCATAGTTACAGCAAAGTGGTAGCCCAAGTCAGATCCACCCAACTGTGGGGCAGCAGGAGAACCGGAGGCTAAGAGAAGTTTTTCACACTTTTTTGTACCTTGGGAAGTCTCCAGCACAAAAAGTTTACTCTTTTTATGTATGGATGTTACTGTACAGTTGCAAATAATCTGCACGCCTACTCTCTTTGCTTCATATTCAAGTATCTCCACTACCGAACTGGCCTGTAGAGACATAGGAAACATCTTTCCCTCTTTACCCTCTATAAGTGCCACTCCTATAGATGTGAAAAACTTTTCTATTGTTTTAAAATCATACCCCTTTAAAACCTCTTTTGCAAATGCAGGATTTTGGGAGTGAAATCGGCTAGGAGAGATATGTTTGTTCCCTATGTTACATTTCCCATTACCACTGACTAAGATTTTTTTTCCGATTTTACTGTTTTGTTCGAGAATGGTAACTTCTCTGCCTCTTTTAGCAGCAGATATAGCTGCAATCAGTCCACTTGCCCCGGCACCGACAATTATCATAGATCTATTATTCATAAGGTATTATAGCTTTTATAGCGTAAAACTATCTCATTCTTTTGCAAGGTATCCGAGTGAAGCAAAAGAGTTTA
>CAZOBE010000021.1:0-13377 GCA_964578205.1 uncultured Sulfurovum sp.
ATATAAGGTCAATAATGAGAAATCAGCCAGAAATTATAAATCCTAAACAAAGATCTAGAAGAATAGATAGTGAAGATAAATTAGTAAATTATATAAGATCTATGCTAGGTGAACCCATGATTACTGTAGATGTAGCTAATGAACAGATAGAATTAATAATAGACGAAACTATTAGAAAATTTTCAGATTATGCTTACGGCGGAGAACAAACTGTCGGATTTATTATAGAGGGAGAAAAATCAGTTCAAGATTATCTGCTAGATTATAGAGTCCAAGCTATAGAATCTATATCATTTGCTAATAGTTTAGGTAGTGTAAATCAACCAGGAGGAAGCGGAATAAATCTAGGACCCGGATGGGGTACTATAGGAGTAGGGTACGTTCCTCATATTACGCTTCAGGGAGAAGTTTCTAGTTTAGAAGGATTTCCAGGAAGCGCTCATACTAGTTCAGGAATTGCAGGAGGTGTCGGTTCAGGTACCCAAATGGATATGATGTCTAATGCATACGTTACTATATCTCAAAGAGATACATTACAAGCCTTATTTAGTGTAGGTGTTAATTTTGAGTTCAATAATAATACTAAAATACTTAGAGTATTTGATAAAATTACAGGTCCTTTTTTAGTAGAAGCTTCTGTGGAATATATGCCTAATACTGAATATGATGAAATATACAATCATCCTTGGATTAAGAATTATGCTCTTAATAAAGTTAAATTTTTATGGGGATCTATTACAGGTAAATATTCTCAAGCTTTAGTTGGTGGAGCTGAGATCAACTATGCTGATATGAAATCTGAAGCTAGTGAAGAATTAGGTAAATTGGATGAGGAGCTATTGAATAATTATTCGGAAGCTCTAGGTATATTTGCAGGATAAAGGATATAAAATGAGTTATATAAAATCAAGACATTTTAAAATTGAGGAATTAGTTCCGAGAGAAATGTTTAAAAAATATGGAGATAAATGTTGGGATTTTTTAGATCCTCAATTGATAGAATCTATAGATACTATTAAAGATAGATTCTCTGCAGGTACTGCCACTATCAATAACTGGCTTTGGAATGGAAATAGAAATTGGAGCGGGATTAGAACGCCAGATAGTTCATATTATTCTCCTTCTAGTATGCATTCTTGGGGAAGAGCTGTTGATATAGTCTTTAGTAAATATTCTCCTGATGAAGTAAGACAAGATATTATTAATAATCCGGATATATATCCATATATCAAAGGATTAGAATTAGATATAACTTGGGTTCATTTAGACACTAGAAGTAGAGAATCTCTCCTTACTTTTAAGGCTTAATATGGGCTTTTTTACTGCTTTTAGTTTTATTAAAAATTTGGGAATTTTTAAATATATAGATATTAAAATTATAATAGGAATCATTCTAATAGCTATTATAATTTATGGTAATATTAAAATTAACTATTTAGAGAAAGATGTAGATATTTTAAAATCTAAAATTACTGCTATATCTCAGGATCGAGATAATTGTAAAAAAATTAATGAGTCTAATAAATATATTATAGAAAAAACTATTAATGATTCTAATAAGATGAAAGAAAACTATAATAATATGATTGCATCTAGAGATAAAATTATAATCAAATTGAGAAGAGATTTTAAATTAGTTCAAAAGAAAATTTCTCAAAAGCCTACCAAAACTATAATAGTTAAAAAATGTAAAATAAATTTAATAGAAGGAGAAAAAATAAAAGATGAAGAATTTAAAGATCTTTACAACTCTATTTCTAATATTGGTAATTAGTTTTCAGGGATGTTCTCTTCCTCAGAAGGAATGTAAGCCAGTTATTAAATATGAATATCTTAAAGAAATAAAACATTCTATTACTAATAAGCCAAAATTTGAAAAATATAAATTATATTTTACAACTATAAATAAAGAAAATTACGTATTAATTCCTATAAAAGATGCTATTATTTTAAAAAATAATTGGTTTCTATATAAGAATTGGTGTGAAGAAAATATAGAAAGTAGAATAGATGGAAACTGAAGAAAAACAAATAGAAACTAAACCTGTAGATTTTTTAGATAAGCACAGAGTATTTACTAGAATAATAATATTAACTATAATAGGAATATTTATTTATTCCTTTGTTCTTCCTCTAGGCGTAGGATACGCAGAAATAATAACGTGCGCTTTAATAATATCTCTAATTATAATCACTTTCGGTATAAACTCTCTAGATAAAATAGCATCTATTTTAAAAGCATTTAAAGGAAAATAATGGAAATATTAGTAGGTTCTATTTTAACTTTTTTAAAAATGCACTATGGTGATGTTTCTATCTCTATATTGACTGTAGCTATTTTAACCTTCTACTATAAGACAGTAAAACCATTTTTAAACGCTATGCCTAATATAGAAGATTTTGAAAATAATAAAAGGCATGTGGATTCCAAAGCAAAAGAGATTTTGGAAAATATGGCTCTTATTAAGAGATCAGTAGATTCTCTTAAAAGAGATATAGAATCAGTAGAAAACAATGCGTCCGATGGAGAGAAAGATTTTCATAATAAGATGGATAATTTAATGAGAGATTTAAATCAAATATCTTCTAAAATTGAAACTGTTTTATTTCTAAGCGCTAGAGGAGAAATAAAATGAGAGCGAATGAAAAATACGATATGTGCTCGTATGAGGATGATTGTATGGATTGTAATGTTAACTTTCATCCCAGAAAATTCATTCATAATAATATAGAATTTAGAATTAGAACTAGTGAGGCTATAAGTACATATAAGCTAAATCAGGCTTTTGTATTAAACCAAGCTGCTTATAATAAGCATTTTAAATTTTCTTCTCTTTCGAAAGATATTTTACTACTTAAATTTGATGTTTGGTATGATTGGTTAAATGAAGTAGAACAAATATTGCTAAAATCGAAAAACGACATTAAAATAAAAGAAATTTTAAAAGCTGCTCAAGATAGAAAAGAATATTACGAAAAAACTTTAAGAAATAATTTTGAAGGCGCAGATTTAGAATTTATAAATTTTTGGATTGAAATTCATGATAAGGTCTATGAATTGATGATTAAAAAAATACTAAATTTACAGATGAATGTCTCTAAAGGAGATTTGTTTTTTAATATTACTAAAATATTATCAAACGTAATGAAAAGAACATTATATGAATTGCAAGAATTAGAAACTATAATTAGCGATAGAGGAGCTGTTAATATTTGCGTAGATAATATTTGTATAGAAATTTTTAAAAAAGATTTTAATTTTTTTAAAGAAAAAATATTAAAATATCAAAATATTAAGAAGTTTAATAGTGTAGTTATTAAAAATTATTCGGATTCAGATAATTTAGAAATAAGTTGTGAAAAAGCACTAGAATACTTAAAAGAAAACAATATAGAATATATCATAATATAAGGAATTAAGATGAAACACTTCAGTATCTTTTTAAAAGAATCAAAATTAGATAAGATTTTAGATAAAATATTATCCAAAATATTATCCAAATATGAGAATGAATTAAATGAGAATAGTTGTATGGGAAAGCTAAAATCTGCTATATCTGAATTTATAGAAATAGAAGAATTTAAAAAATTAGTGGATCCTAGGAAAAAAGGCATTACTATTAATGGAGAATTTAGAGGTGGAGAAAACGGCTCTAGTCATATTATATTGAATTGTGAATCTAAAAAAATAAATTTATCAGATATGATAGATGATTTAAATAAAAACCTTAAACAAATTAATTTATCTTTATAATCTATAATCCTTTTTAAAAATTGACAAGTTTAAGTTGACTATAAGTCAACTTATTATAGACTATGATAATTAAAAATAAAGGATAGAAAGATGGAAAATAAAGATAATGTTGAAGTTGTTGAAGAGAATAAGAATGATGTTAGAGAACTTAAACAAGGTGGAGTAAAGAAGTTTGGAAAAGTAGAGAAAGATACTTTACCTAAGAGAGATGTTGTTATAGATGGTGATTTTGAAATAATTCAAACTACCAAATACAAATCAAAGAAAGTCACTACTTTTGAAAGTTCAGATGCTAAGTGTTTTTCAAGACATTTAGAAAATGAAGCAGTTAAAAAATCTATAAGAGAAGCTTTTCCTAAAGAAATTAGAGAATATATTTTCAATTCTAAAGGATTTGAAGGAGATTTAGTAGATTTCATTGCTATTAAATATAATAAAGATAGAAAAGAAATTTTTGAAGAAGCAAAAAGTTTAGAAGCTATTGAAAACATTCCTTCATATATGAAAGCAAGAGCTAGTAGAACTCCAGCAAAAGATGTTTTCTATTGTTAGGAATTTAATCTGACTTAAAGTCAGATTATCTATACTATGTTATATGAGAAGAAAAGGATAGAAAGATGAATTATAATACTAAAACTCACCCAATGAAAATCAAAAAACCAGAAATCCAAGATTTAAATCAATATAAAAAAGATGAAATTAAAATACTTAATGAAGATTTTATTAAAGTTAAAGATGGAAAAGAATTACGCTACGTTAATAAAAAAAATATTATAGGCGGTGTATGGAATCATTTGATTTAAGAATTATATAATAATTTCATTATATAATAACAAACGTATGCGGAGCGTATATACTATAGGAGGAAATATGAAAGAAAGTTTATTAGAAAAATCAGCACATATGACATGTTCTAATGCTGGAGATTTAGTTATTGTAGGTGCAGGAGTATCTACAATTTTTGGAGTGTTATATCTATTAGAAAATGGATATGATGGAAAAAAAATTAGAATAGTTGAAAAAGGTCCATCAATATTTGATAAGGATCGTTCAAAAAACATTTTAGAAGGTTTTGGTGGTGCAGGAGCTTATTCAGATTTTAAATGTATTTTTAGCAAATATGAAGATACTTCAGTTGTTAGCTTTTTTGGATTAGAAAAAGTAGAAGAAGATCATTCTTTCATCAAAAAAATGATAGAAAAATTTCATCCTGATCTTTCTAAAATAGGAAAATCTCAACCTTCAGAAAAATTAAATAATATGGTATCATCTTTAGAAGGATGGGGAGATATAAGCATTGCTCAATCTGAGTCTTGGCATATAGGGACAGATTTAGCTCATGAATTTCTTAAAAATGTAGAATCATACTTAAAAGAAAATGGAGTAGAAATTTATTTTAATACTACTCTAATTAACATTTTAGATAAATATAATAAGTACGTTACTGTAGATTCTAAAGAATGGGAATCTTATAATTCTCCATCGGTTCAAAATAGAATAGAAGAATTAAAAGAAAGAAGATTGAATCTTAGAAGAGAAATTAGAGCCATTAAAAAATCTGGAGAAGATTACTATAAGATAGAAGATTTAGAGAGAACAATTGAAGGAATTAAGATAACTATTAATAGATTCTATCCTACTCTTTTTGAGCGATATTATTCTAAATTAGTTTTAGCTCTTGGTAAAGGTGGAAAGAAATTTTTAGATTCTTATGTTGAAAAGAAAAATATCAAAATTAAGAAAAATGTAGCTCAAATAGGAGTAAGATTTGAAACTCCTTATACTGAAGATATAAAAAATATTTCAGATGAACAGTACGATTTTAAATTTTTTAAGAATTATTTAGAAGATAAAATGAGAATAAGAACTTTTTGTGTTAATCATTATAGTGCTTATGTAGCTATTGAAGATGTTGATGATTTTGAGAAAAGAATTCAATTTAACGGCCATGCTTATGGTTTGAATAATGAAGATAAGAAAAATGGATTGAGTAATTGGGGAATTATAGCAGAATGCCAAGTTAAAGATGCTGATAAATATATTCAGGATATATTAGAAAAATCTAACTATGAAGGATTGGTAGTTAAAGGAGATTCAGTCATATTTAAATCATCTTTAGAAGATAAAATTAATTCAGATATTAAAGAAATTTCTAAAGATAATTTTATTAAATTGTACGGAAATTTAGGAAAAAATATATTAAACTTTGTAGAATTAGTTAATAAGAAGCTAAAATATGATGAAAATTATCTTATGTTCGTTCCGGAAATCAAAATATCTAGTGGAAAAATTCCAAGTAAGGATGGATTTAAGTTAGATTCTTTTGAGAATATATTTTGTTTAGGAGATTTGAGCCATTTACAAACTAGAGGAATAGTTCCTGCAGCAACTCATTTTATAGAATTTAGCAAAAAAATTACAAAACGCAAAGGATAAAAATGGAATTAAATAAATTTTTACAATCACTTCCGGAATTAGAAGACGAAAAAACGGTAACTATCGCTCTTAGCGGTGGTTTAGATAGCACTACTTTAATATATGCTTTAGTAGCAAAGTACGGAAATGAAAGAGTTAAAGCTTTAAGTTTTGATTTTGGTCAAAGACATGATATAGAATTAGAAATGGCTAAAAAGACTTCAAGTTTCTTAAAAATAGAACAAAATATCTATAAATTAAATTATTTAAAAGATTTAGCTAAGGATGTTAGTGCCTTAATAGGTGGGAGTGATTTGAAACCTAAAACTGCTGAAGAAAATGCAGGAGATCCTCAAATAAATACTTACGTTCCTTTTAGAAACTTACAATTTGCTTCTATCACTGCTGCTTATGCAGAAGCTAAGAATTCTCAATATATCTTTCAAGGATTGAATGCTACTGACACTTATGGATACTGGGATACTTCCTTAGAGTTTGTGGAAAGAGTTAATGCTGTCTTAGCACTCAATAGACAAAATCAAATCCAATTTGTAGCTCCTTTCGTAGATTTTTATAAAGATGATGAGTTGAAATTAGCTAAAGAACTTTCTAAAAAATATGGATTTGATATTCTGAAAAATACTTGGAGTTGTTATAATGGTGATTTAGGTAATGGAAAAGAATGTGGTAAATGCAACACCTGTTCCGAAAAATTAACCGGATATATTCAAGCAGGATATTCAGATGAAGATATTTTAAATAAGTTTGATATTACTCAAGAAGAATTAGATGAAAAAATCAAGGATCTTTAAGGTTATTATCATATAATATAACAAAAGGAAAAATATGGTACCAATAGTAGAAACGTTTTATAGTATTCAAGGAGAAGGAAAAAGAATAGTTCCTTCAGTTTTTGTAAGGACAGGATTGTGCAATTTTAAGTGTGAAGGATTTGGATGTTCTTTGAAATCACCTAATGGAGATATTATTAAAGGGTGTGATAGTATTAGAGCAGTATCACCGAAATTTAAAGATTCTTGGGAATATTATGTAAATTATGTTGATTTAGTAGACAGAATAGATAAAAATATGCCAACGTTTAGTAAAGAAAATTTTTTAAAACCTGATATTGTTTTAACGGGTGGAGAACCTTTACTTCATTGGAAAGAAGATGTAATTCAAAGAATGCTATCTCATTATATTTCTAGAGGACATAAAATAACTATAGAATCTAATGCTTCTTTAGATATTGATTTTGATAGGAAATATCAAGAAGAAATAATGTTTTCAATGTCTGTTAAACTTTCTAATTCAGGAGAACCTGAACATAAAAGAGTAAATATAGAAAATATAACTAAAATATTAGAAAATTGTTCTGAAAGCTATTTAAAATTTGTAGTATCTAAAGATACCTGGAAATCTGATTGGAAAGAAATTAGAGCCATCTTAAAAGATATTCCTATTTTTGCTTCAGTATATCTAATGCCTATGGGAGAAACTAAAGAAGAAGTAGATAAAAATTGCAATTTTGTTATGGAAAAATGTGTGGAGTTAGGATTTAATTATTCAGATAGGTTACATATTAGAGCTTGGAATGATAAGCCAGGTGTCTAAATCATTCAAAAACAAATTTTAAAAGGATCAATAATGGCAGAAATACCTTCATTAACTAAAGATGAAATAGAAATAGAAGAAATATTAAAGAAGAAAGAAAAAATTAAGGAAGAAAAATTAATGATTGATGCTTGGTTAGAAGAGAATGAAGTAGAAATATTAAAAGATTTTAAACCTTCAGGAAAATCAGGTCAAAAAAGAGCAAAAAATAAAAATTTCGTAAGTGATAAAGAATTTAGTACTGGCGAAAGAAAAGGATCAACTATATAATGAGTACAAATATAAAAGTAACTAAAAGAGATGGCAAAAAAGAATCTCTAAACTTAGACAAATTTCATAAAATGGTATCTTGGACTGTTGAGGGATTATCAGGGTGTAGCGCTTCAGAAATTGAATTAGCAGCTCGTCCGAATTTTTATGATGGAATTAAAACATCAGACGTCCATAAATCTACTATAAAAGCGACGGCAAATTTAATATCACTAAGAACACCTAATTATCAATATGCAGCCGCGAGAAGCTTATTGATGGAGGTTAGAAAAGAAGTATGGGGTCAATTTGAACCTAAACCTTTATTAGAAACTGTTAAGAATGATATGAAGTTAGGATTTTATGAAGATTTTATGGAATATTATACCGAAGATGAAATAAATTATTATGGTTCTAAAATAAGATATGAACGCGATCTTAATTTTACTTATATAGGTTTAAATACCTTAATGGATAAATATGCATCAAAGATTAAAGATGAGAGATTTTTAGAAACTCCTCAAGAAATCTTTATGTTAGTTCCTATGGCAGCTTTTAAACGTGATAAGAGAAGAATTTTAGAATTTTATGATGACTTAAGCTTATTTAAAAAATCCCTACCTAGTCCTATTATGTCCGGACTTAGAACTAAGAGAAAATCATACGCCTCTTGTTGTTTAATAGATGCAGGCGATACCACGACTTCTTTAATAGCCGCTAATGGAGCTTGTTCTTTAATGACTACAAAAGCTGCAGGCATTGGAATTTTTAATGGTTCGGTAAGAGGAATAGGTAGTTTAGTAAAAAACGGATCAATAATTCACAATGGAATAGTTTCCATACTCCAATGGCATGAATCTGCAGTAAAATGGGCTTCTCAAGGAGCTAGAGGCGGATCAGCCACATCTTTTCATATGTTTTGGGATTGGGAAATTGAAAAGATACTAACCCTAAAATCTAATAAGAGCACTCCGGAAAATTCAGTTAAAAAATTAGATTATGGAATAGGATTTAATAAATTATTTTTTGATAGAGTTGATAAAAATGAAGATATTACACTATTTAGTGCTGAAGAATCTAGAGATCTTATCAATAATCTAAACGATTACGATTTATGGGAAAAAACCTACATTACTCTAGAAAATAAAAGAGGAATTAGAAAAAATAAAATCTCAGCTAGAGAATTATTAGAAAAATTTGCAAAAGAGAGATTTGAGACAGGTAGATATTATCCTATATTTTTAGATCATATTAATAACGGTCCTCTGAAAGATGTTATTAAAATGTCAAATCTCTGTCTTGAAATTCTTCTTCCTACTAAGCCTATGACCGATTTATATGGAAATGATGGAGAAGTAGCTTTATGTATTTTAAGCAACGTAAATGCTGGTAGAATTAAATCAATAGATGAAATTCCAAGAATTACAGAAAATTTAGTTTATTTCTTAGATGGAATTATAGATATTCAAGAATATCCTATACCTGCTGCCGAGAATCCAACAGTAAATGCTAGATATTTAGGAATAGGTACTTCTGACTGGGCTCATTATCTAACTAAAAGAAAAACAAGATATGATACTCAAGAAGCTCTAGATTTAGCTGAGGAATTTGCTGAACATATGCAATTTCACTTATTAAAAGCTTCTTGCAAACTAGCCCAAGAAAAAGGTGAAGCTAAATGGTTTAGAGAAAAATCTAAATATGCTGATGGTTGGCTTCCCAATGATGGCAAATGGAGATTTATTCCAAAAGAAGATTGGGAATCTCTTAGAAAAGATATTATAAAATATGGATTAAGAAATTTAACTTTAAGTGCGATTCCTCCTGCGGGAACTAGTTCAGATGTCTCAAATAGTACTTCAGGAATTGATATGCCTCGTGATTTAATTATTACGAAAAAATCTAAAACAGGAAATGCTAAACAAATAGTTCCTAACTTTAGTAAAGGTTCATCTTATTATACTTTAGCTCCAGAATTAGATAATATCAAATATTTAGAAATGCTTTCTAAATTTCAACTATATACTGATCAGTCTTTAAGCGCTAACGTTTATTGGACTCCTGAAAAAGATTTTGAATTAGATCCTAATAGTGGTAAGATGAAATTTCCTAATAAGAAAATGATTAAAACTATTAAGAGAGCTTGGAAATTAGGTCTCAAAACAACATACTATTCAACATTTATTGATGCTATGAATATAGATGAGGAGCCTGAAGAAGGTTGCGAAGGTGGAGGATGTAAAGTATGATAGTTATCAACTTATATGGTGGTCCGGGAGTAGGTAAATCTACTATGGCTGCTGAATTATTTGTTAAGATGAAAAAACAAGGATATAAAGTAGAATTAGTTACAGAATTTGCTAAAGATTTAGTCTACGCTGATGAAACTACTAAATTATCAGATCAATTAATAGTTTTTGCTAAACAACATCATAAAATTTTTAGATTGAAAGATAAAGTAGATTATATTATTAGTGATAGTCCTCTCATCATATCTAAGATATATAATGAATCTATTCACCCTGATATGTTCAATCCTTTAGTAGATGAAATATTTAATTCTTATAATAATATGAACTATTTTATAAAGAGAAATAAAGATTTCTTTCAAGAATACGGAAGAGTACATGATTTAAATCAATCTTTAGAAATAGATAATATAATACTAGGCATGTTAGAGGAGATGAGTGATGAAGAGAATATTACTTTTAAACAGATAGAACCAAATGATATAAATGAAATATTAGAAGATATAAAGGAATAAAATGAAATTATATGATGAAGAAGCAAAATTAGATATTATGAGAGAACCTATTTTTTTCGGAACAGGAAAAGGACTTCAAAGATATGATATTATGAAGCATAAAATTTTCTATGATTTAGCGGAAAAGATGGATGAAAATTTTTGGAAACCTCAAGAAATTTCTTTAGTTCAAGATGTTATAGATTTTAAAAAATTAGAAGATGCGGAATCTAGAATTTCAGTACTTAACATAAAAAGACAAATAGTATTAGACACCATTCAAGGTAGAAGCCCTCTGGCAACTTTTGGAAGAATCCTTACTAATAGCGCTTTAGAAGCTGCAATTACTAGATTACAATTTCAGGAAATTAATCATTCTGATAGCTACTCATATATTTTAAGAAATGTTTATCCAGATCCTGGAAAGATTTTTGATGAGATTGCTGATGATGAGATAATTAAAAAGCATACTAAAAAAATCACTGAAGCTTATAATCGTTTCTATCACGCTTTAGCTAAATGGGAGGCGCTTCCTAAATCTGATCCTGCTAGACCTACATTAAAAGATATGAAAAAATATACTTGGTTAGCTTTAATAGCTTGGAATATTATAGAAGGTGTTAGATTCTTCGTAAGCTTTGCTTGTACTTTTGCATTCGCTGAGAATAAGAAAATGGTAGGAAATGCTCAAGAACTTAAGCTTATTGCAAGAGATGAATTATTGCATCTTCAAGTGACTCAGAAATTAATTAATATTTTTAAAAAAGATAAGGAAGAGGGATTTCTAGAGGTTATAGAAGAATGTAAAGATGAAGTTACCGACATGTTTAGAGAAGCAGCTGAGAATGAAATAGAATGGGCTAAATATCTATTTAGAGATGGATCTATTATTGGATTGAATGCTGAAATTTTAGAAAGATATATGAAACATATAGTGAATGCTAGATTAAGAGCTATTAAAGAACCTAAAATGTTTGAAGGCGTTTCTCAAAATCCGCTACCTTGGATGGATCAATGGTTAGGAAAATCTAGAGAGGAAGTGCTTCCTCAGGAAATTGAGATTACTGACTATAAAATAGGTATGGTCTCAGAAATGGATGAAGATGATTGGAATGATCTCTAGATTTCTATCAATATTTAGATATTTAATTTGACTTTAAGTCAGATTATACTATAATATGTCATATAAAGAGAAAAGGATAGAAAGATGAAAAGAGTTTCAATAAATGAAATATTAGAAGATAATTCAAAAGCTAATGAATTTTTTCAATTTTATGATTGGTTTTGTAAAGATGAAAGTTTAGAAAGACATTTTAAGAGTTTTTTACCTAAATTAAAATTCTTAGTAAATGAAGGATTATTAGATGGTGATAATCTTTATTTTTGGTTAAAAAATAATTGTCCCGTAAATGGAAGCTTATACAATGATATAAGATTTTCTAGAATATCTGATGAAGAATTTCTAGGTGGTATAACTCCAAAAACAGGACATATAAAAGAACTTAAATGTGAAATGTGGTTTTTGAAAGATGGTTATAAAACGATGGAATTTGAAAGTTGGTCAGACCTTAAAAAAGAACTTAAAACCAATAAAGATCTTAGAGAAGAATTTAAAAATAATTTTAAGTAGGATATAATGAAAAGTTTAAAAGAAGAAAATAAAACTAAGTATCTTTACGGTAGAGACAATTTAAGAGGTTTTTCTAAATTACCTTATAAGGAAGTTTTAGAATCTAAAATTTCTTTAACTAATCTCTTAATAGAAGAATTGCTAAAAGAACATTACTTAGAAAGAGATAGCCAAAGAATTAACGATTGCATTTCAGCCATTAAATTTAACGAAGAATTATTAAAGGAGATTAAATGAAGATTAAACAATTAGGAAATGGTGGGGGATTTGATTTTGATAAGACAAATTCTTCTTTTTTAATTTCAAATGAGGAAGAAACTTCATACGTTTTGTTTGATTGTGGGTATAACGTAATGAAAAGATTACAGGATAAAGAAGATCCTATAGATATTGAAAAAATAGATACTGTTATTATAAGTCATATGGATGAGGATCATATAGGTAATCTTAAAATGTTAATTTATTACCGCTATTTTAATTTCGGAAAGTTTACTAAGATTTTAGCAGGACATTTAGTTGAATCTCAACTTAGAGATTATTTAAAAGATATAGAAAGTGAGATGATAGGAGGAATGCCTACCGAAACTATAATGTTTTATATTAACCAATTTCCTATCGATTTTCCTATCGATTATAAAATTGATTTTATTAAAGGATACCATGGTAACATTAGTTCTTATGGAGTCTTAATTAGAGATCATTTTTCTAGCGCTTTTATTTCAGGAGATACTAAAGCAAATTATAATATTGAAAAGACTCTAAATGATAAGATTAATATCCATAAGATTAACTATATCTTTCACGATTTTAGCCATTGGGATAATGTTACAAGAAACGTTCACGCTTGTGAAACGGATTTCGAATTAGAATATTCGGAAGAATTTAAGAATATGGTTGTAAAGTATCATACTGGTGATGAATTTAGCAATGAATGGTTAAATTAATCAAAATTTAAGTAAATCTATCATATAA
>CAZOBE010000022.1:0-12660 GCA_964578205.1 uncultured Sulfurovum sp.
ATAAAGTATTCTTCTTCTTTTCATCTCTCTTATCCGTGATTAGTAGGGGGTAATTTTATGGTATAATGAGACTTATGAAAAGAGAGTTTATTGAAACATTGCAACAAATCTCACTTGGCTTGTTTGTTAATGGTAGTTATGGTTTAATGCAAGGTGATTATGATATACAAAATACACTCATAGTTATCTTTACAATCGGTTCTATGTATGGAACTGCAAAACTAAAAAGGAAACACAATGGAAGGTAATACTATTTTGGCTATTGCATCAGGAATTATCTTTGTGATAGTTATTTACTTAAATATTAAACAAAACAAAGCACACCACAAACAGTGAAATTGTGGTGTAATACTACAAAAACTTCACTTTAGCCATCTTTTTTGGCTAAAGTGTTGCTCTTATAGCTACAATTTATCTAATTAACACACTAATATATGGAGGACTCAATGGTTCAAAAAATAGAGCTTGATATCGAAACTATTTTCGAAGATATTCATAGTATTGAAATGGACGATCCCGTTATGCTCCACCAATACCACCATAAACTACAGCAATGACCGCATCGTACCCCACGGCTTCCGTGCTATGTTCTACAAAAACTATTATCGTTTTTAAGACATCTGTAGAATGGGTTTTGCCCGTAGGAAATACCCTTGGGGTGCAACCCACCATATGAGGGAATCGGCATGAAGTCAATGCTTTGCCGTAAGGGCTAGTAAATATTGTGCAAACCAAAGAGTTGTCGTTGTCACCCGACCCCTATTCCTCTTAGATTATTTTTCTTTCAATATCGGAACTTAATGCTGTTGTCACTTCATAACTAATAGTTTCAAACTGTTTCGCAGCCTCTTTTGCATCATTCATCACACACACCTCATCTTTGGTAGATTCAAGTACAATGAAATCCATAGAGACACGTCCGAGTATAGGGAGTCCTTCTGCTGTGCTGTAGGGTTGCTCGGAGTTACCTCTGCACCAACCATCCCCATACCCCAGATCATACGTAGAGACCGTCATCTCTTCAGGAACAATGAAATCTCCTCCATACCCTACTCTTTCACCTTTTTGAAGTACCCGAGTAGAAGTCTTCTTTGCATGGAGGGTGAGTACAGGTTTAAGTGTTACTTCATCAAAAGCAATAGGCAGTTCATTGTAACCGTAAGCTCCTATGCCTACACGTACCAGATCTTCATCAAAATGTTTATATCGCAAGATAGCAGCAGAATTATGTGAGTGAAATCGTACATTTTCAAAACCATTTTCTCTGACCTGTTCTTTTACCTTATCAAAGTTCTTTTGTTGCCAAAAGAGTTCTGAGCTGAGTTCATCTGCACTGCGAAAGTGGGTCATCACTCCTACAAGATCCAACGCTTGTTCTTTTATCAAAGCCAATGCAACGTCTACTTCATCAAGCGCTATGCCGTTACGATGCATACCTGTATCTACTTTGAGTTCGACTTTTGCACCTTTTGGACTCTTTTTTATATCCTCTATACTATTTAGAGTAAAGGAGCAGATGGTATCTATCTCTACCTCTCCACCCAAAACCAATACACTCTTAAATAGATGTTTAACTCTATTTGCCTCTAAATTATCTCTTACTACTGCATGTTTTATGCCAAACTCATATGATAACTTTGCCATAATCTCTAAGCCATGTCCATAAGCATTATCTTTTAAAACAATAGCTATCTTATCTATAGAGCCAGTTTTTAATGCAATTTGGTTAAGATTATGGTAAAAGTATTCTCTATTTATAGTAATATACGCCATAGAGAGATTATACAATAAAAAGATAAAGCAACTATTTTAAAAGGAGAGCTATAGAGTGAGAAGAGTCGTTGGAGAGTGGGAGAGACAAAGAGCTGTTCTTATCTCATTTCCACATGAAAATACAGATTGGGCAGATGACTTAAATAGAGCATTAACCCCTTTTATAAGGATAGCTCAAGCTATTGCATATCAAGAGGCTGTCTATATTATATGTCAAGATAGAAAGAAGATATCATCTCTATTTTGTTCAACAGAGAATATGACATTTATAGAGATTCCTACAAATGATACTTGGATAAGAGATTATGGATATATAAGTATCAAAGAGAATAATAGTGTAAAGCTTTTAGATTTTAGATTTGATGGTTGGGGTGGAAAGTTTGAAGCATCTCTTGACAATAGTGTAAATAGGATATTACACCAAAGAGGCTACCTAGGAACTACACCTCTTGAAAGTATAGATTTTGTGCTTGAGGGTGGTTCAATAGAGAGTGATGGTGAGGGGACAATATTGACAACCTCACAATGTCTTTGTAACCCAAACAGAAATGGTGGATTAACAAAAGATGAGATAGAGGAGCTATTGGAGAGGTATCTTGGAGCTAAAAGAGTTTTATGGTTAGATTATGGATATTTGGCAGGTGATGATACCGACAGCCACATAGATACTCTAGCCCGTTTTGTAGATAGAGAGACTATTGTATATATGAAGTGTGACAATAGAGATGATGAACACTATGAGGCTCTTCAAAAAATGGAAGCTCAATTAAAGAGTTTTAAGAGAGTAGATGGTAAACCATATAGACTTATTCCTCTATCTATGCCAAATGCCATATATAAAGGGGATAGACGACTCCCCGCAACCTATGCAAATTTTCTCATTACAAATCATGCTCTCATCTATCCAACATATGGTGATAAAAGAGATAGAGAGATAGGAGATATATTTAAAGAGCTATTCCCCAATAGAGAGATTATCCCTGTCAATTGTCTAAAACTCATAGAAGAGGGGGGAAGCCTCCACTGCTCTACAATGCAAATAGCTTACTGAAGGATAAAGATGAAGATTGCACTTATACAACAGAGATATTATGGTAGTAAAGAGGCTACAGTTAAAGTAACTCTTAAGATGATAAAAGAGGCTACACAAAATGGTGCAAAGCTTATTGTATTGCAAGAGCTTCACCAAAATGAATACTTTTGTCAAAGTGAAGATACCAAATTTTTTGCCTATGCAGAGAACTTTGAAGAGGATATAGCCTTTTGGTCTAATGTAGCAAAAGATAATGGTATTGTTCTAGTTACATCTCTCTTTGAGAGACGAACAGCAGGACTCTACCACAATAGTGCCATTGTCTTTGAAAAAGATGGCTCTATAGCAGGAAAATATCGTAAGATGCATATCCCAGATGACCCTGGATTTTATGAGAAGTTCTACTTTACTCCCGGAGATATTGGATTTGAGCCTATCCAGACATCACTAGGAAAACTTGGAGTGCTTATCTGTTGGGACCAGTGGTATCCAGAGGGTGCAAGGATTATGACACTAAAGGGTGCTCAACTTCTTATCTACCCTACTGCCATAGGTTGGTTCAATAGAGATAGTAAAGAGGAGAAGAGACGGCAGTTAGATAGTTGGATTACTATACAACGCTCTCATGCTATTGCAAATGGTATCCCTGTAGTAAGCTGTAACCGTGTAGGCTTTGAGGCTGATAGCTCTGGTGTAATGGATGGGATAAACTTTTGGGGTAGTAGCTTTGTTGCAGGTGCACAGGGTGAATTACTTACTATTGCCTCAAATGATAAAGAGGAGATACTCTATGCCCAAATAGAGCATAATAGAACTAAAGAGGTTAGAGATATATGGCCTTTCTTGCGTGATAGACGAATAGATGAGTATAACTCTCTATTAAAAAGATATTGCGAGTGAACTACCCAATCTCTAAAGAAGATTGGGCTTCCTGCCCTAATAATGCCCACAAGAATTAAACTTGACACTCCACCACATAAATGCAAACATGAGTCCCGGTGTCTTTGCAATAGACTCATCATATATCATTGCTTTTGCATCTTCAATAGGTAAATAGATAACTTCAATAAGTTCATCATCTACCCCTCCTCCATTAGAGACTCTCATACTCTCATCAACCTCAACATAATAGAGTGTCTGTCTGTTTCCGGCAAATCCTACCGAAGTATAAAAAGAGGTGATCTTCTGTAGTGACTCTACCTCAACATCATAGCCACACTCCTCTACTATCTCCTCTTTGGCAATCTCTGCCAAAGAGAGATTCTTATCAATAATACCCGCACAAAGCTCTACTGTAACTCCATTACTGTTGTTTACATACACAGCAGGTCTAAACTGTTTTACCAACACAAAGCTCTTTTGCTCTCTATGGTAAATAAGTATGGCTACACTATCGTGTGCCTGTACTATCTCCCAATCTTTTGAGATACCGTTTTGTCTATATGTTGCCAAAGAGGTAGAGATAAATTTAGGCTCAACCAAAGGGTTAAGTGTAAAATTTTCTATTTTGTTTATCATGATTTAGATCTCTCCTTATTTTGTTTACAACATATACTACTATATTTATGACTCTCCTAGATATGAAAAGTTGGCTTATCTCTCTCCATAAACTCTACCAACCTCGCTCTCTTTTGCTTCGCATCTTTAATGACTATCTTCCTGTATTTTACCTTTTTCGATAGAGACTCCCTCTTTAATACCTTCATAGGATTCACCCACCTACCATTTCTTGTTAAACCAAAATGCAAATGAGGACCTGTACTTCTGCCAGTATTACCGACATACCCTATAATCTGCCCTTTTTTGACATATTCTCCCCGGTGTACCCTGATACGGCTTTGATGTGCATAGAGGGAGACATAGCCTCTTGGATGTCTAATCTTTACAACCTTTCCATATCCGCCCATCCACCCTGCATAGGTTACTTTTCCACTATATACTGCCAAAAGAGGTGTACCCCTTCTAGCCCCAAAATCAGTACCATGGTGCGGACGATACCGTTTTAAGATAGGATGCCATCTTCTTAGAGAGAATTTAGAGGTAATACGTACATGTCTTAAAGGCATACCAAATCTTGATGAACGGTTTTTAATGCGTACCTTATGGATATAATCTCCACTCTGGGTATAACTTGATAACTTACTCCCCTCTTTATGTCCGTCACCATCTTCATCCACATAGATAAATTGCCTCTTTCCCCTACTCTCAAGCCCAATCACTTGAATATTGGGCATTAGATAAGGCATACCCAATCTTGTCTTTTGTCTATAACTGAAAAAGAGTTCATCTCCCCTCTTCCATCTTCGCGGATTGACCACACCTTTAAGTGCTTCACCAAGCCTTTGGGCTACCTGTTTTTTATTTACCGCATCTATCGTATCGCTATAGGGATTGCGTTCGATAACCACCTTGGCATAGTGCTCCTCCTCTTTATAGACTATAGGAATAATATCAAAACCGTATACATCTCCCTCATGTGCTTTAAACAGATGAATCTGCATCTCTTTATTGATAGGAATTAGTGCCTGTAGTAATACACCTTTATCATCTTTTAACTCAAAATAGTTATAGTTACTCTGCATTTCAGCAAGAAACTTCTTATCGTCCTCCGAGATAGTTCCTAAAAGTCTCTTTGGAATATTATTGGATGACAGATATTGAGAGAATGTCATACCTCTCTCCCACTTCTGATATGTCACCCTTGCACCAAACAGAGTGCTAAACATAAAAATTGACAATAATACTATATACTTCATCTTATCCTACTACCTAAATTATTGGTGACTATTATATCTTAAATAAGTTAAGGAGACACATTCATCATCAACTTTTAATCTTTTGCTTGTATAATCAAACTTATATAATAATAAAGGAAAACTATGCGTAAAATAGCACTTATAGCTTTTACATTTCTACCTCTCTTTGCCGACTTTTTCCCATCTACCATACACACCTCTATCTCAAAAGTGGATGAGAACAATATCATACTCTCTTCTGATTTGCCTGTTGACGGTATGAGTGGTATTGTGATACACAATTATGGTAAAGATATAGAAGCAATTACAGCCCGTTTTGTTCAATTATCACATGGTCATATTAAGCTTATCCCAAATGATATTATCCATCATAAAGAGTTACCAACTATCAAAACTACCCCAAAAGTAGGAGATAGAGTCATCGGTGGATACCTCTATGATAATATTCTGCTATTGGCTCCTAATGCAGACACTTATGCAAAGATAACATCCACATACAAAAAAAATTGGATACATCCAGACCTCTATGCACTTTTTCTCTCAAAAGAGGATGACTCCTATCCGACAAGAGAGAATCTTAAAAAGTTTGCAAATGAGTATCAAGTAGGTCTTATCTATATTATCAGGCATAACAGTGCTATACTTCTTGACCCCATATCTTGGAGAGTTGTAGGTAAAAAAGAGATGAATAACCTCCCTAAAGATGGTAAATTCCCATTCTATATGCGTTTTGATAAGATAGAAACAGGTCTATTTGGAGGAGATAGTAGAGGTGATTACTATAAAAGTATAGAGAAACTATATCCATAGAAAATATCAATTTTTAATTAAAAGTTATAACAAAGGAACTTTAATGTTAGATGAAAAACATATTCAATCACTCAAAGATATTGTAGGTAAAGAGAATGTATATAGTGACAAAGCTCACCTCATAGCCTACTCCTATGATGCTACACGAACACGATTTGAACCTGACGCAGTGGTTTTTCCCAGAGATGAAGAGGATGTAAGTCGTATCCTTGTCTATTGTAACCATCATAAAATTGTCATTACACCTCGTGGTGCAGGGTCTGGCTTTACAGGTGGAGCACTGCCTATCAGTGGCGGTATCACACTTGCGATGGAAAAGCATATGAACAAAATTATTGAGATTGATATGGAGAATATGGTTGCAGTAGTTCAACCAGGAGTTATCAATATGGATTTGCAAAAAGCGGTCGAAGAGGTAGGTCTCTTCTATCCACCAGACCCAGCAAGTGAACAGTACTCTACAATAGGTGGTAATGTTAGTGAAAATGCAGGTGGTATGCGTGCAGCTAAGTATGGTATTACTAAAGATTATGTTATGGCTCTTCGTGCAGTGCGTCCAAATGGTGACATTATCCGTGCAGGAAAGAGGACTATCAAAGATGTAGCAGGATATAACATTACTGGTATTCTCATTGCCAGTGAAGGGACACTTGCTGTCATTACAGAGATTACTCTAAAACTCATTCCAAAACCAAAATTTACAAAAGCCTATATGGGGATATTCCCCTCAGTAGATGATGCCATGAATGCCGTGTTCAAATCACTAGCCTCTGGAGCAAACCCTGTAGCGATGGAGTTTATGGATAGTCTCGTTGTCCAAGCACTAAAAGAGAAGTTAAATATTCAACTACCAAAAGAGGCAGGAGCACTACTTATTGGTGATGTAGATGGCAATGTGATAGAGGAGGTAGAGTTTCAGCTTAAAACTTTAGAGAACTCATTTAGAGAAAATGGTGCTCAGGAGTTTGTCATTGCCAATGATACAAAAGAGAGAGAGAAACTATGGTATGCAAGAAGAAATGCCTCTCCTTCTATCACCATCTTTGGAAGCAAAAAACTAAATGAAGATATCTCTGTACCTAGAAGTATGCTCCCAAAAGCACTAAAACGCATCTATGAGATAGGTGATAAGTACGGCTTTAAAGTACCATGTTTCGGACATGCAGGTGATGGGAACATCCATGTCAATGTCATGGTTGACGGGAGTGATGAAAAAGAGCTCGAAGAGGGGCATAAAGCCATAGAGGAGATCTTTGAATTGGTCGTTGAGATGGGTGGAACACTCAGTGGAGAACACGGCATAGGCACAAGTAAAGCACCCTTTATGAATATCGCATTCAATGCTGTAGAGATTGAACTCTTTAAGAGTATCAAAAAGGCATTTGATCCAAATAATATTTTAAATCCCGGAAAGATGGGACTGCCTCACTAATTATTATTCTCATCCTCGTGCCTGACACGGGGACCAATGGCTCATAGAGGTATATATTTACATGAAAAAAAATCCCCAATTCAACAAAATTTTACGAAACTACTATCTCTTCATACGGGATTTTTTCTCTGACATTTTTGAAGATAAACTGGGGCATTATGCTTCAAGCTTAAGCTGGAGTACACTTTTTTCCATTATCCCTTTACTGGCTATTATGCTTGCTATTTTTACTACCCTTCCCCTTTTTGATACCGTTTACAGTAAAATAGAAACACTCATTTTTTCCAATCTGATGCCTACAGACTCTAAAGAAGTAATGGGATACATCAACACCTTTATCGCAAATTCAGATAAACTGGGTGTTATGGGTGGATTTTATGTAGTCTTCGCGGCTATCATGTTCTTTAAAAACTATGACTACATCGTCAATGATATTTTTAATGTCCCTACCCGAACAGTCTGGAGTGCCGTTAAAACGTATTTATTACTCATTCTCATTATACCGACTATGATGGGTGGATCATTTTACGTCTCTTCTTTTATCCAAAGTTATCTGGATAAAAACAGTATTACAAGCGCCATACACATTTATACATTTTTACCTTACTTTATCGTTTGGATGATGTTCTATACAGCCTATCAACTCTCCGCAAATACACGCATTGATGTACGGGCAGCCATGATAAGCTCTTTTATCGCTTCGCTTATCTGGTATCTCTCTAAAAGTGCATTCATCTTTTACGTTGTACATAACAAAACCTATGCAAGTATCTATGGAAGCATCAGTACCCTGCTCTTTTTCTTCTTATGGATCTACATCTCATGGGCAATATTTCTACATGGTCTTAAGTTTTGTGATCTGTTGAACAGAGATGAAGAGATAGAGCATATTTAAAAAGGAGTACCTACACTATACAAACAGATACCCTGCATAAAGCAAAGCCACCCCAAGAGTCAAAAAGAAGATTTTTCTACTCCAGATAGAAGCCAATGAGAGTATGCCATATCCGCCTAGTATCCATAAAGAGAGTATCTCCTCTCTACCCTCTTTAGGCAGAGAGAACAACCAGAGCAAACCGCTATCTAACAAATCTCCCATACCTATCAGATGTAAAACCATCACTAGAGGATAGAAGGGTACAAAGAGAAGTGAAAAGAGGGGTGAGTAGAGTTGATATGTTGTGGTAACTCCAAAGATACCATGCACTACAGGGAGCATCAGTATAAAGATACCAAAAGGGATGATAAGCAGTGTGATAATCCACTTAGGGTATGCTTTTGTATATGTTAAAAGAAGAAAAATGTAAAAAACCCCAAATATAGAGAACCAAAATCCCAAAGAGAAGAGTAGAGCAGGATAGAGTGCAATAAGTATTAGAAGTATTGTTGCCAAGAGGAAAAAACTAAGTAGTTCAATACCTGCTATCACTACACCCCACCCTATCAATAACATAGCATAAGAGCGTAAAAGAGATGGAGGAAAATTGACAAACCAAAGATAGAGAGCTAAAACTATAAGAGTCACTACCCCCAAATCTAAAAGAGAGTATCTATATGGAAAATATCTCTGTTGCAGAGGTCTATAGATAAGAAGTAAACACCCATAGATAATACCCCATAAAATCCCTAGATGAAATCCGCTCAATGCTACAAGATGGCTAACTCCCAACATACCTATCTTCTCTCTTAACTCTCTATCTAAAGGTGTTGCAAAAAAGACAGCATTATAGAAATTGCCCAATAGCCTCTCTTTATGTTGTAGTAAAACCCTCTCCAAAAGGGTATCTTTAAGAGTTTGGGGTAATCTCTCTACTTTTTTGATGTGGCTCTTCACAAAAAAAGTTCCCATATAGTCACTGAATGTTATCTTCTTGTTTGGAAATATCTGTAGACGCAAACGTTTGTGTAGCAAAGAGTCTCTCTTATAGGAAACTGTATAGAATGTCAACCCCTCATCAGAGTGAAGCTTCAACACCTTATAGCTTTTTCCTCTTTTGTGTCTGGTTGACTCAGAGAGAACCTCTGCATGGGTAAAATAGAATGGCTTGGAGAGAAACTCTTCATAGTTTTGATGCAAGAAAAAAAGTCGCACAATAATAATGAAGAGAAGTATCCCCATAATAAAAATAAAACTTTTTGTCTCTGGGAAAAGTTTTGGTTTTTCTAATTGCACGATTTTACCATTTGACTATATCGGTGGCAGTTCGATATTCCCCTCTCTCATATCTACATTGTCATCTTCAAAGACTACTTCATAAGCTGATGTAGTTGAACTATCAACAAACCGTGTAAAGCTCTTTTGGAATATAAGCTCAACTGTACCTGTAGGTCCGTTTCTCTGTTTTCCTATGATAATCTCCGCCTCCTCTTCGGCTCTCCTTCTAAATTCACTCTTATACTCTTTACCTTCAGCCTTGGCTTTCATCTCTTTCTCTTTCTCTTTTGCCTCACGATAGACATCATCACGATAGACAAAGAGAATAATATCGGCATCCTGTTCAATAGCACCAGATTCTCTAAGGTCAGATAGCATCGGTCTTTTATTCTCTCTAGCTTCAAGCCCACGGTTAAGCTGAGAGAGTGCAATAATAGGTATCTGTAACTCTCTTGCAAGCTGTTTTAATCCTCTTGATATTTCAGATACCTCTTGTTGTCTCCCCTCTTTTCCCTCACCACTCATCAACTGTAAGTAGTCTATGATAGCTACAGAAATTTCTGGATGTTGAGATTTTAGTTTTCTAAGTTTACTTCTAACATGGTGGATAGTCGCATAACCTCCATCATCTACAAAGAGCTTCTTTTTTGAAAGTTCATCTACTGCAGATGATAGTTGACTCCACTGCTCATCTCTTAAATCACCTACTCTAAGTGATTGTAGAGGGATAGAGGTCTTAGCAGAGAGTATTCTAAGCATAAGCTGTTCTGCCGGCATCTCAAGTGAAAAGAATGCAACACCCTCATTACGCTCTATAGCTTTGAGTGCCATATTTAATACAAGAGCAGTTTTCCCCATGGAAGGTCTTGCAGCAATAATTACCAAATCTCCCTTACCAAAGCCACTGGTTTTACTGTTAAGGCTTTTAAATCCCGTATCTGTACCAATGAGCTTAGAGTTCCCAAGTGCTTTAAGACGGTTAATCTCATCCATCATCGATAAAGTAATCTCTTTGGAGTCTCTAAAATCTTCATTGGTACTATTTTGGGTAATCTCATAGAGCTTTTTCTCTACAAGGTTCATCACCTCCTCTACAGGAAGGTCATCTTCAATAGTCACTTTCTTAATCTCAGTAGCAAGAGTAGCTAATGCCCTTTTACTCGATTTTGCTTTTATTTCACCTAAATATGCTGAAGTATTTGAGATAGGGTTTGCAGAGAGCAAATCAAGCATTGCTACCTCATCAAATTTACCCATAGCAAGAAGTTTTGAGCGTAAAAACTCTTCATCTATAGGCTTCTCTTCACGATTAAGCTCCTCCATTGCCATAAAGACATGTTGATGAAAAGGGAGATAGAAATCATTAAATAGCAATTTTGATGCTACCTCTTCATATATTTCAGGATCAAAAATAATCGCAGAAAGCACTGCTCTTTCAATGTTTAGATTATACATGTTTTCCATCAAATTACCTTTGATGGAAAAAGTGAAGAGCTAATAGTGAAGAGTGGTGAGTGGTGAGTGGTGAGTATTTGGGAATAAACCTTGTTTCTATTTTATGATTCATAAGTATTCTCCTTGGCAAACTTCTCTACCTCTTGGACAAATCTATCAACCAACTTCTCTTCGGGAAGTTTGGCAACCACCTCCCCTTTGACCATAACAAGTCCTGAGCCTTTGCCATAAGCTATGGCAACATCGGCATGTTTAGCCTCTCCAATGGCATTGACTACACACCCCATTACAGAGACATTCATAGGCTTCTTGATGTGTACTGTTCTTCTCTCTACCTCAGCTACAGCACTTACTAAATCTGCCTCTATACGCCCACAGGTAGGACAAGAGATAATATTTAATCCATCATTTAAACGACCAGAGGCTTTGAGTATCGCTTTTCCTACCTTTATCTCCTCCTCTAACTCTCCTGTAATAGAGACACGCAAAGTATCCCCTATACCATTAAGCAGAAGTGTTCCTAAACCTATAGCCGATTTGATAGTTGCATGAAATATTGTTCCTGCCTCTGTTACTCCCAAATGAAAAGGATACTCATTTCTAGGTCGTAACATTCTATAGGCATCTACAGTTCTATTTACATCAGAGGCTTTGAGTGAGACTTTAATATCTGTAAATCCCAAATCCTCTAAAAACTTGATATTATACTCAGCACTTGCTACCATACCCTCAGCAGTTGCTCCATACTTTTGCTCAAACTCTTTTTCCAGTGAACCTGCATTTACCCCTATGCGAATGGGTAGATTTCTATCTTGACAAGCTTTGACTATCTCTTTTATACGAGACTTTTCACCGATATTCCCCGGATTAAAACGGATACAATCCACCCACTTTGATGCCTCAAGTGCCAACTTATAGTTAAAGTGTATATCTGCAATAAGAGGTAAAGAGATCTGCTCTTTGATGGCTTTGAGTGCAAGGGCATCTTCCATATGGGGAACAGCTAAACGCACCATATCTGCCCCTGCAAAATGGAGACGGTTTATCTGCTCTACTGTTGCATCAACATTGTGTGTATCACTATATGTCATCGACTGTACAGAGATAGGTGCATCCCCACCAACAGCAACATTACCGACATAAATCTTCTTTGTTGGATATCTTGGTTTCACTAAATATCCTTTGAAGAAGAGAGTGAAGAGTGTTGGAAAACAAACTTCGTTTGTATTTTATTATTCATTGATAT
>CAZOBE010000023.1:0-12550 GCA_964578205.1 uncultured Sulfurovum sp.
CTTTTTTTTAATCATACTTTTATATAAGGATGATTATGGCATATTTTATTGTTTTTTAAAAGGAGTAAACTAATAGAGTTAACTCTTTAATATTTGTGGTATCGCAACATCAGTTTGATATATAAAGAGAGATAAGAGGATGTGCATCTATAGAGCTACTATAGATGCAAGAAGCTTATTTATATCTAAATGTAATACGTCCCTTGTCAAGACTGTATGGAGTGAGTTCCACTTTTACCTTGTCCCCTGGAAGAATTTTGATGTAGTGCATTCTCATCTTACCTGCAATGTGACAAAGTACAACATGCCCATTGTCCAACTCTACTCTAAATGTTGCATTTGGTAATGCTTCAACTACCTTCCCGTCAATTTCAATTACATCATCTTTTGCCATTGTTTTCCTTTATGAATTGTATACTTTTACTCTAAAATCGTGCAACTTATGCTTCAGTCAAAATGACTGCTTTACCATCTACTACTGCTACTTGATGTTCATAGTGCGCTGATCTGAGCTGATCTTCACTGATTACCGACCATTTATCCTCTAAAAGTACAGCTGTTCCGCTCTTTTGACAAACCATTGGCTCCAGACAAAAGACCATACCGTTTTTGATCTTTGGACCTTGATTTGGCTTACCCTCAAGATAGTTTGGAATGTTTGGTTCATCATGGGGCTTTGTGCCAATACCATGACCACAATAGTCTCTAAGTGGGACAAATCCTCGCTCAGTGATAAAATCCTCAAGTATTTTACTCAACTCTTTAAAACGCATACCCGGTTTGATAGCATCTATCGCATAATAGAGTGCATCTTTGGCACAAGCAATCAGTGCTTCATCTTCAGCACTGACCTTGCCAATAGGCATAGTAATAGCAGCATCACCATAATAACCGTCCAGTTTAGTCCCAATGTCCAGTCCTAAAATGTCACCCTCTTTGACTTTTATATCATTGGGTACACCATGAATACAGACTTCATTCAGTGACGTACATACTGATCCTGCAAATCCATAAAGACCCTTAAAGGAGGGTTGGGCACCATGCTTACGTATATAGGCTTCGCCAAGTGCATCTATCTCCTTAAGTGTCATGCCTGGTTTGATAATATTTTGAAGATATTGAAGTGTAAGCCCTACAATCTCGCCAGCTCTTTTGAGCTTGGCGATCTCATTAGCTTTTCTGATAGTAATAGCCATTATAGACCTACATTACCTAATGTATCGTATTGGCTCATCGTTCTTTGTGCTTCAATCTTTCTCATAGTATCAAGTGCAACACTTACAATAATCAAAACTGCTGTTCCACCAAAGTAGAAACTAGCACCCAGACTGCTGATCAGCATAAATGGTACGGTAGAGATGATAGCGAGATATAAAGAACCTGACGCTGTCAATCTGCTTGCGACTTCATTTAAAAACTCCTTAGTATGTGCACCGGGTCTTACACCAGGAATGAATCCACCCTGTCTTTTCAAATTGTCTGCAATATCTTTGGCATTGAATGCAATCGAGGCATAAAAGAATGCAAAGAAGATAACAAGCAAAAAGGTGACGAGGTTAAAGACCATACCACCAGGAGCCAATGTATCAGCAATTGCTGTCACCCAAGGTATGGTACTTGTTTGCAACATAGTAAGCGGGAACATCAATACTGCCGAAGCAAAGATAGGGGGAATCACGCCTGAAAGGTTTACTTTTACAGGAATATAGTTCATCACTCTTTTGTTTTGGTTTTGCATAATCGTTTTTCGTGAGTAAGAGATAGGCACTCTTCGCTCGCCTAGTTCCACATAGATAATCGATAAAATAGTAATAAGCATGATGGCCAAAATACCAAGTACAACCAAAAAGTTCATCTCTCCGGCATTGACTGCCCTGACTGTATTGGAGATGGCTGAAGGAAGACCAGAGACAATACCTGCAAAGATAATCAGTGAAATACCATTACCAATACCTTTTTGCGTGATCTGTTCACCGATCCACATGAGCAACATTGTACCTGCCAACATAGAGACAGTCGTAAGAAGTGTAAACATCATAGGATCAATCATTACTGCACTCTCTCCTCCTCTGCCCGTCATACTTTGAAGTCCCATAGAGACACCAATAGCTTGTACTATGGTAATAAAAATAGTAAAGTAACGAATGATTTGCATATATTTTTGCATACCGTCACGCTCTTTTTTCATTTGACCTAGTGCCGGAAAGGTAGTTGAGAGAAGTTCCATAACGATGGAGGCGGTAATATAAGGCATAATACCTAAGGAGATAATACTAAGTCTTCTAATAGCGTTTCCACTAAACATATTGGCTAATCCCAAGGCATTGCTTGAGTTGCTATCAAAGAACTCTTTGATAACACCCAAGTCAACACCAGGAGTTGGGATATAGGCTAAAACTCTGTACGCAAAAAGAAACCCTAATGTAATAAGAATTTTCTGAGTTAAAGCGCTACCCATAACTATTTTCCGCTTGTGGTAACAGCTTCGTCTTTGATTTTAGATGCAAGATCTTTTGCAGATGCACCAATCAATTTGACTCTAGTCACTGTTTTTTGCAATTTATGAACTGACTTGATACTCTCAAGAGTAATCTCAGAAAGCTCTGCAATCGCTTTGATTTTCTCAACATTAATTACATATGGCTTCTCGACTCTAGATGTGAAACCAATTTTAGGTACTCTTTTGTAAAGTGGCATTTGACCACCTTCGAAACCTCTTTTTTTACTGTAACCAGATCTAGCTTTTTGACCTTTATTACCACGTCCGGCTGTTTTACCCGTTCCTGAACCTTGACCACGACCAACTCTTTTTCTATTACGAGTTGATCCTGGAGCAGGTTGTAAATTATGTAAACCCATACTTTACCCCTTACGCTTTGATTCTAGTAAGTGCTTGGATTGTTGCTCTTACTAGGTTATTTGGGTTGTTAGAACCGATTGACTTACTAAGGACATCCTGAATCCCTGCAAGCTCAAGTACTGGTCTAGCAGCACCACCGGCGATAACACCTGTACCTTCACTCGCCGGTCTAAGCACAATTCTACTTGCGTTGAATTTATGCTCAATATCGTGAGCGATAGTTGTCCCTTTGATGTTTACTTTAACAAGATTTTTGTGTGCATCATCCACCGCTTTTTTGATAGCATCGGGAACTTCTTTGGCTTTACCAAATCCATATCCAACTGTACCGTTCTTGTCACCAATGACTACAAGTGCAGTAAATCTGAATCTTCTACCACCTTTGACAACTTTGGTAACACGACCGATATTTACGATTACTTCTTCAAATTCTTTTTCCATAGTTTCCATCATGCTTCCTTAAAACTTAATTCCGGCTTCTCTTAGTGCATCAGCAAATGACGCAACAACACCGTGGTAGAGGTAACCATTTTTGTCGAACACAACATTGTCAATGTTTTTAGAAGCAAGATTTTGAGCCATTTGGGCTGCTACTTTTTTTACATCTTCTCTGTTTGCTTTTAGTCCGAGTTTTCTTCCATCTGCTGAAGCAAGTGTTACACCGGCATTGTCATCAATAGCTTGTGCATAGAAGTGTTTGTTAGACTTAAATACAGTCAATCTTGGCTTTGTTGCTGTACCAAAAATCTTACCTCTTACTCTAGCTTTTCTTTGAGCGCGAAGTTTGTTTTTTCTCTTTTGAATACTTTTTAACATCTATCGCTCCTTACTTACCAGCTGCTTTACCAGCTTTTCTGATGATTACTTCATCTGTGTACTTCACACCTTTACCTTTGTACGGCTCTGGTGGTCTAAACTCTCTAATCTCAGCAGCAACTTGACCTACTACCTGTTTATCAGTACCATTAATGGTAATAACATTTTTCTCAACTTTGATCTCTATTCCATCTGGGATATCAAAGTTAATATCATGAGAGTATCCAAGTTGAAGGTTAAGTACTTTACCCTGTACTGCTGCTCTATATCCAACACCGTTAATCTCTAAAGACTTGCTGAATCCTTTATCGAGACCAATAATGATGTTGTTAAAGAGTGCTCTGTATGTTCCCCAGAACGCTGCATCCTGTTTTTCGTCACCTTTTCTTGAGAAAGTTACTTCAGAACCATCAATAGTGATGTCAACTCTTCCATGAGTTTCAAGTCTTTTTTCAAGATTGCCTTTTTTAGCCACGAGAGTCGTACCGTCGAGTGATACTTCAATACCACTTGCAACAGTTACTGGTCTTTTTCCTATTCTTGACATCTTTATTCCTTACCAAATACTACAGATTACTTCGCCACCGATTCCACGCTTAAACGCTTCATCATTTGCAAGTACACCCTGGCTTGTTGAAACAACCAAAGTACCGTAACCGTTTTTAAATGTTCTAATTGCATCTTTACCTTGATGAACACGTCTTCCAGGCTTAGAAATTTTCGCTATCTCATTGATAACGCTTTTTTCATTTTCATCATATTTAAGAACAACTTTAATTGTTTTCTTGTTTCCGTCTTCTTTTACTTTAAAGCTCTCAAGATAACCTTTGTCTACAAAAATAGAGACAATTGCTTCGATTGTGTTTGAGTGAAGAAGTGTTGTTACATCTAATCTTCTTTGCGCAGCATTTCTTATACGAGTAAGAGAGTCTGCAATTATATCTGTCATCATCTTTTTCTTCTCCTTACCAGCTTGCTTTACGCATACCAGGGATAAGGCCTTCATTGGCCATTTTTCTTAAACACACACGACAAAGACCAAAATCTCTATATACTGAGTGAGATCTACCACAAATATTACATCTTGTATATGCTTGCGTAGAGAATTTTGGTTTTCTCTTCTGCTTAGCTATCATTGATTTCTTAGCCATTAGTTTCTCCCTTTAGCAAAAGGCATACCAAGCTTATCTAAAAGCGTGAATGCTTGTTTATCATCTTCAGTAGTTGTGACAATAGTGATATTCATACCATGTGTTTTAATAATATTATCAAAGACAACTTCAGGGAACATCAACTGCTCATCAAGACCAAAGTTATAGTTACCTCTACCGTCAAAACCTTTTCTTGGTACCCCTCTAAAGTCTTTTACTCTTGGAAGAGCGATAGAGACAAGCTTATCAAAGAAGTTATACATATTTTCACCTCTAAGTGTTACTTTAATACCACTTGGAGAACCTTCTCTAGCTTTAAATCCTGCAACAGATTTCTTCGCCTTTACTACGACTGCTTTTTGTCCAGCAATCAGAGAGATAGTATCTGCAATATTTTGTGTCAACTTGCTATCTCTACCCTCTTCACCGATACCAACAGAGATAACGATTTTTTCAAGCTTCGGAGTCTGCATCGTATTGGCAATCCCACACTCCTCTTTGAGCGCAGGAACGATTGTCTCGTACTTTTGCTTCATTCTACTCATAGGTTTAGCCCTCTACTTTTTTTACATTTGAGATATGGATTGGCATCTCTTTGTTGTCAAATCCACCCTCTTTGTTTTGCTCGCTTGGTTTTACAGCTTTTTTAGCCATTTTACAACCCGCAACGATCACTGCATCTTTCTTTGGTAGTACTTGAAGCACTTCTCCTGTTCTACCTTTGTCATCACCAGCGATGATCATGACCTGATCACCCTTTTTGATCTTGAATTTTTTAGCCATTACCATACCTCCGGTGCAAGTGATACAATTTTCATAAAACCTGCATATCTTGTTTCACGACTTACAGGACCAAAGATACGTGTACCGATAGGTGCTTTTTTGTCGTCAATAATTACTGCTGCATTATCATCAAATCGGATAAGAGAACCATTTTCTCTTTGGATCTCTTTTTTGGTTCTAACGATAACCGCTTTAACCACTTTACCCTTTTTGACTTTTCCTGTCGGAAGTGCTTTCTTTACAGAGGCAACGATCACGTCGCCTACAGATGCATATCTTCTTTTAGATCCACCAAGAACCTTGATACACATAATCTCTTTAGCACCAGAGTTATCTGCTACATTTAATCTAGTAAATCCTTGGATCATTACGCTTCCCCTCTCTTCACGATTTCAAGAAGTCTGAAACTTTTTGTTTTTGAAAGTGGTCTACACTCAATAGCAGTCACTGTATCTCCAACATTAATATCATTTTTCTCATCATGAACAAGATACTTTTTAAATTTTTTGACTGTCTTGTGATATCTTGGGTGAAGAACTCTTCTCTCAACCAAAACAGTCGCTGTTTTATCACCAGCTTTTTTAATCACTGTTCCTGTTATTTGTCTTTTTGGCATATTTAACCCTTTACTTAGATCTCACAGCCGTGAGTGCTGTTTGAATTCTTGCGATATCTTTTTTCGCTACTCTTAACTCAGCAGTGTTTGTTAATTGCATCGTTTTTTGCTTTGCTTTCAATGTAAACAGTTCGAGTTTTTTCTCTTTAAGCATCGCTAAAAGGTCAGCTTCACTTTTCTCTTTAATATCAATATAGTTCATTACTATCCTTTAAAGTGATAATTTTACACTTAAATGGCATTTTATGAATAGCTAGTGTCAAAGCTTCTCTTGCAAGATCCTCTTTTACACCTGCCATTTCAAAGATAATTCTACCTGGCTTAATATTCATAACCCATTTATCAACAGCACCTTTACCTTTACCCATTCTTGTCTCAAGTGGTTTAGCAGTAAGTGGCTTGTCTGGGAATACTCTAATCCAGGTTTTACCTGTTCTGTTGATTCTTCTAGTCATAGTAATACGCGCTGCTTCGATCTGTCTAGAATCAATTCTACCAGCTTCTACAGCCTTAATAGCGATATCTCCAAACTCAATCTTATTACCTCTGAAAGACTTACCGCGGTTACGGCCTTTTTGCTGCTTTCTCCATTTTGTTCTTTTAGGCATTAACATTGTTATTCACCTCTATTTCTATTATTACGAGCATTGGATGGTCTTCTGCCACCTTTTTTCTCTTCTTTTGGCTCCGCTTGAATACCTTTGGCAAGTACTTCACCTTTAAAGATCCATACTTTAATACCAATGATTCCATAAGTAGTATGTGCTTCTGCAAAACCGTAATCTATTTTAGCTCTAAGTGTATGGAGAGGAACTCTTCCCTCTAAGTACCACTCAGTTCTTGCCATCTCAGCACCGCCAAGACGACCAGATACAGAAATTTTGATCCCTTTTGCACCTGATTTAAGTGCACCCTGGATTACTTTTTTCATTGCTCTTCTGAAAGCAACTCTTCTTTCAAGTTGTGTTGCAACATTTTCAGCAGCCAATTGACCTGATGCCTGAGGACGCTTCTCTTCTTTGATGTTAATTGCTACATCTTTACCAAGCATTTTGATAAGTGTTGCTTTAAGCTTCTCAATATCTGCACCCTTTTTCCCGATGATAATACCAGGACGTGCAGTTACAATGTTAACTCTTAACTTCTTTACTGTTCTTTCGATAATGATGTTAGATACACCCGCATAGAAGAGCTCTTTTTTAAGAAACTTTCTAATTTTGTAATCTTCAGCGATAAAGTCTGATGCTCTATCTTTTGCCGGGAACCATCTTGATTCCCAGTTTCTGTTGATCCCAAGTCTAAGACCTATTGGATTGACTTTTTGACCCATATTATGCGTCCTCCCCATCTTTTTTAGCTGGACCAACTTCTACTAAAATATGTGCTGTTGGTTTAATGATTCTAGATGCTGTACCTCTTGCTCTTGGTCTCCATCTCTTCATCACTGCTGCTTTGTCCACTCTACAAGAAGTAATCACCACTTCTTCTGGTTCAAAGTCACCATTTGCTACAGCAGAAGCAATCACTTTAGAGATGATACCAGCTGCTTTGTTAGGCATAAACTCAAGTGATGCAAGTGCAAGTTCTGCATTCATACCTTGAACTTCTCTAGCAATCAATCTTGCTTTAGTAGGTGAAACTCTTACGAATCTTAATAATGCTCTACTCATATTAGCCTACCTTCTTTTGAACAGAACCTTTGTGGCCCTTAAATGTTCTTGTTGGTGCAAATTCACCAAGCTTATAACCTACATGGTTTTCAGTTATAAATACTGGTATAAATTGTCTACCATTGTGTACGTTGATCGTTAAACCGATAAACTCAGGGAAAATCACCGATCTTCTTGACCAAGTTTTAATAGGTTTATTTGAACCTTCCTCTTTTGCCTTAAGTACTTTTTTCATTAGGTGACCATCAATAAATGGACCTTTTTTTGTCGATCTTGCCATTTTAGCCCCTTACTTTTTTCTCTTAGAGATAATGAGTTTATCACTAGCTTTTTTCTTACGAGTCTTATACCCTTTAGTTGGCATACCCCATGGAGATACCGGATGACGACCAGAGTTTGTTTTACCTTCACCACCACCGTGTGGGTGATCGATTGGGTTCATTGCAGAACCACGTGTTTGTGGTCTGATACCACGGTGTCTATTTCTACCCGCTTTACCAACTACTTCGTTAGCGATATCTTCGTTACCAATTGTACCGATTGTTGCAAGAGACTCACCAAGTACATATCTCATCTCACCTGATGGAAGTCTCAAAGAGACATATTTACCATCTCTACCCATGATTTGCGCATATGCACCCGCAGATCTAGCCATCTGACCGCCATGACCTGGGCTAAGCTCAATATTGTGTACCAATGTACCAACAGGGATAGATTTGAGTTTCATTGCATTACCGGTTTTAATATCAAGACCAGCTTCTGCTGACATGATTTTATCACCTACATTCAAACCTTTTGGCTGAAGTACATATCTTCTGTCCCCATCTACATATTTGACAAGACAGATTCTACAGTTTCTATACGGATCATATTCAACAGTCGCTACTGTACCCTCTACACCGAATTTATCTCTTTTAAAGTCGATGATTCTATAGAGTTTTTTCGCACCTGCTTCTCTGTGTCTAGAAGTGATTCTACCGTTTGAGTTTCTACCTGCACGTGCCGGTAGTTTCTTAAGTAGACTTCTTACGCTTGCTTTAGCAGTAATGTCACTACTATCAAGGTTTGTCATCCAACGACGGGCTGGAGTTATCGGTCTATATGATTTTATTGCCATAATCTGCTCCTTATACCGCTAAGCTTTCGATTTTTGCATCTTCAGGTAGTTTTACATAGAACTTTTTAAGATCAGCTCTTTTACCTTCGATACCTTTAAATCTTTTCACTTTTCCATTTACTCTCATAGAATTCACTTTGAGCGGGTTAATACCGAAAAACTCTTTGAAAACCTCTTTGAGACCATTTTTAGTCATTCTTGGAGTTGTTTGAACTACGATGACACCCTCTTCTTGAAGATCAATACTCTTCTCTGTATACATAATTGCTTTAATATCTGTAATATCTGCCATCTTAACTCTCTTTAGTCAATTTTTCGAATACTGCTTTCTCAATGACGATTGAGTGGTATGCAGCTGCAAGATAAGCATTAAGCTCATTTGCTTCAATAAGATATGCATTTTGGAGGTTTCTGAATGCTAAGAAAGTCTTATCATCAATCATCTCTTTTACTACAAGCACATCTCTTTGCTCAAGGCTGTTTACAAATGCCAATGCATCTTTGGTTTTACCAGATTCAATTGTAATGTTGTCAACCACAAAAAGTTTTTCATTTGCTGCCATCTCTGCAAGTGCATGATGGAGTGCAAGTCTCTTTTGCTTTTTATTTACTTTTTGATCATAGTTTTTGTTTGTGCTTGGTCCAAATGCAACACCACCGCCAACAAATACCGGAGATCTTAGTGAACCTGCTCTTGCACGTCCGCCACCTTTTTGAGCCCATGGCTTCTTACCGCCACCACGTACAGCAGATCTGTTTTTAGTCTGTGCAGTGTTTGCTCTAAGACCAGCTGCATACGCTTTACAATAAAGATAAAGGTTATGTGGGTGAACTTCTAAAAATGATTTAGGAAGGTCACTTGTTTTAATTACTACTGGGTTACTCATTTAACAATCCTTACCAATCCTCTAGCCCCGTTATGACCAGGAATTGAACCTTTTAATACTAAGATGCCATTTTCAGCGTCAAAAGACACCACATCATTTTTCACAGTTACTTTAGTGTTACCATATTGCCCAGGCATTTTTTTACCTTTTTGAACACGTCCAGGCCACTCTGCATTACCGATAGAACCGATTCTTCTACCAAATCTGTGTCCGTGTGAACCAGGTCCGCCGCCGAATCCGTGACGCTTCATACCACCTTGGAAACCTCTACCCTTAGTGTTAAGGGAAGTTTTAACTACTGCTGCTTCAGCTAATGCTGCCGGATCAAGATCACCAGCTTCAGTACCTTTGGCTACTTCAATAGTCATAAATTTATTAAACTCTTTGGATACACCAAATTTAGTCTGCTGACCTTCGATGCTCTTATTGAATTTTTTACTGCTGTTATAGGCTACAAGTGCTTTTCCGTCTTCTCTCACTTCACAAACTTTTGTCTCAACAACTTTAAGAAGTGTAACTGGAACACTTGGTACGTCAACAGTTCTGCTCATACCAATTTTTTCTACAATAAATTCCATTCTCTACTCCTTATTTGTCCATTGATCTGATTTCAACTTCGATCTCCGGTGCTAGATCCAACTTCATAAGTGAATCAATAGTCTCCGAAGTAGCCGAAACGATATCAATCATTCTTCCGTGAATTCTGATCTCAAACTGCTCACGAGAATCTTTGTTCACGTGTGGTGATTTAAGAACTGTATAACGCTTAAGTTTAGTAGGCATTGGAATTGGGCCTCTAATCTCTGCACCTGTACGTTTAACTGCATCTACTATAGCAGCAACTGATCTGTCTAAAACACGATGATCATAAGCTTTAAGCTTCAATCTGATTTTTTCCATATTTACCCTTTAAAGAACTCGTTATTTATGATTTATGCTCTTCGCTCAAGGAGTAAACTCCCTTTTGCAACGCTCTTACTGAAGCTTTATTGGTCACCTCAGAGCCACATAAAATCATGCCTAACATAAATTTAGGAACGCGAATTATACCCAAACTTTTTTACAGAGACAATGAATTTTAGTCTAAAAATGGTACAATCTTGAAAAATATTTCCTTTAAAAAAGGAAATATATGAGGTGATATAGGGATGCAACTGCTTGAATATTATCAAAATCAACACTATTTCAGTGAAAACTACGTACTCAGAAAATGCCAAATTCCGGCGGTAGGTGATGTCAACCTTTATGGTGTAAGAGGTGTGGGAAAGTCTGCAATGGTTTTGGACTTTCTCCAAGAGCTGGATCCAGAGAGTACTCTCTACATAGACCTGGACGACCCAAATCTTCTCTTCTCTATGCTCTCCCCCCATCTCTTACAGCAATACATCCATACTCATGGCATCACACTGCTGATACTTGACCACTATACCGAGGGTTATCTCTCCTTCTTTCCTGAGGTAGAGAGGCTTATTGTCGTTTCGCGTATCAAGCTCTCAGAGCCCTCTTTGACCCCTTTGGAACTCTTTCCTCTGGATTATGAAGAGTTTCTTGCTTTTGAGAGCTCTATCTCTGCAACAAATGCCTTCAACCACTTTCTTAGAGCAGGTACCCTGCCTGCTATGGCAAAACTGCATAGGTCAAATAGTGTGGCTATGAAAACCTTTATGCAGAGTCATTTTAGTCCCAATGAACAAAAACTACTTATAGTATTGGCTCAACACCACACTAGACATATTACTATTCATCAAATATACAACTATGCTAAAGAGAAGTTTAAGCTATCTAAAGATTGGCTCTACAGAACTATCAAAGCATTTACCGAGGAGAAGCTTCTCTTCTTTATTGATGATATATATCAAAAGGGTGGTAAGAAGATGCTGCTCTTTGACTTTGCCTTTGCCAAATACCTCACTACAGGTCAGCCTTTTATCATACAGTTTGATGCAATGGTAGCACTTGCACTGCTAAAACATCGTATAGACTTTAAGACATTGGGCATACATGGATACCTCACCAAAGAGGACAGACTCATCATCCCTGCCCCTTTTGAGAGTGAAGAGAGCCTCTGGGTCAAGTCACAAAATAAATTCTCACTCTTTAAAAGATATAAAGTAAAAAAAGTCACCATCGTTACAGTAGCCAACCAGTATGAATACACAATTGAAAATATCCATTTTGAAGCATTGCCTTTTTATGAGTGGAGTATCTTAAATGATGAGAATGAAGAAAATGTAAATGATATAGAGTAAATAGAGTAAGAAGTACCCCTCTCCAGATCCCTGCGGCACACAGTAAAGAGAGGTGGGCTGCTATGTTCCCATCCTGACCCGTTGTCCCTCAGTACCATTGCACAGGTCTGAAAAGAGGCAAGGGAATCATAGCTTAAAATAGCTTATACAATATTAAATTTACCCAAATCTTTACAGATTTTGAATTTAGCATATTTTAAACATGATTTGCTACAATTCTATTCTTCTAAAATAGTAACACTGAAATTTTGTTACAAAACAACCATAGAGAGGTGGCCGAGTGGTCGAAGGCGCTCGCCTGGAACGCGGGTATAGGGCAACCTATCGAGGGTTCGAATCCCTTCCTCTCTGCCATAAAACCACACTAAATAGTCGCAAACAACGATATGCTGATACTTTCA
>CAZOBE010000024.1:0-11393 GCA_964578205.1 uncultured Sulfurovum sp.
AAAGTGATTTAACTCTAAAAGATAGAATATATGAATGTTTGGAATGTAAAAAGGTTAGAGCAGATAGAGACTTTATAGCTTCTATTAATTTACATAACCAACTAGGGAAAGTTCTTCCCGAAGTAACGCCTGTGGAGATAACGGCTCTAAATCAAAAAGCTGGACTTATTGATTTAACTAGTATCGTTGAAGCAGGAAATAAACATCATCATTTAAGTAATTGTGCTTAGATATGAGTAAGTTTTATGGAACGGTACTTTATATATAGAATTGGAGGAGATAAAAAATGGAAAATCTTGAATGGCTTTATGGTATTGGCCTAATAGGTGCAATTATTATTGGATATATAGCTGTAAAAAAACAGTGGAAAATTGCTGATATTTTTTAAATAAAAATATAGGTAACAAGTAAAATAGTTGTTGCTTAATGATGATGTATATCTATATGAATCAGATAGAGCAGATAAATGTTTTGTGGTGTTAAAAAAGTAAAATCGTTCATCCCCATATAGTAGTATGAGGATGAAGATGCTTTACTTGATCATATCAAATGGAGACTCAACAACATTCTTTCTATCTACGATATAAGGGATAAGTGCTGTCTGTCTTGCTCTTTTGATTGCTACTGTTACAAGCTCTTGATGTCTTTTACAGTTACCGGTCAATCTTCTTGGCATAATCTTAAATCTTTCACTGAGTGAGAATTTAAGTGATGACAAATCTTTATAATCGATGAAGTCTATCTTTGCTTCACAATATTTACAATATCTTTTTTTAAACTTTCTTCTTTCTGCCATGGTGTTCTCCTAAAATGGTATTTCATCTTCACTGATGTCTATCTCTGGGATGTTAGATGTCTGCTCTTGTTTTGGTGTAGCTTGCGGTGCCGGCTGAGAAGGTGCCTGTTGTCCATAAGTATTGGATGCAGGTGCGTTATTGTATCCACCTCCAGCCTGTGCCTCATCTCTGCTTCCTAGCATCTGCAGGTTTTCTACAATCACAGAGTGTTTGCTTCTCTTGGTGCCGTCTTGTGCTGTCCATTGGTCAAGTTTCAATCTTCCATCTACTAAAACTTTGCTTCCCTTGCGTAAGTACTGGTTGGCAATTTCAGCAGTTCTACCAAAAAATGTCAAGTCTACAAAGAGAACTTCCTCTTTTTGCTCACCTGTTGCAGATTTAAATTTACGTGAAGTCGCGATGCCTGTATTTCCTATGGCACTACCACCTTGGGTATATCTAACTTCTACATCTCTAGTGAGGTTTCCTACTAAAATTATCTTGTTGTACATAAGGGATTCCTTTAATTGATACGCCTAAAGAGCATAGCCATTTAGACTATACTAACGCTCTGTTGCTTCAGCAAAAAGCTGAATGCCCACAAAATTATGCCTCTGTGCTTTCGCTTTTGTTTGCTGCTGCTACAAGTTTTTCAAAGTGTGCAATCTCTTTGTTTTTTGTATATTTTACAGTTAAAAACTTAATGACATCTTCATTGATTTTAAGATTTCTCTCAAGCTCTGCAATGGTACTGCCAGAAGTTTTGTAGAAAAGGATTGTATAGTATCCTCTACTGTTTTTCTCTACCGGGTAAGCAAGTCTCTTCATACCCATCTCATCTGTAGCAAGAAGTTCTGCACCCTCTTTGGCAAGTACATCTTTAATTTTAGCAATTTGAGTTGCAATCTCTTCTTCTGTAAGTGTAGGTTTGACTACAAAGAGTGTTTCATAACAATTCATGTTGTTCCTTTTGGTTTAATAGCCCATATAACGCAAGCAGTTTATAACACTTGTCCAAAAATGAGCAAGAATTTTGGAAGCATTATATTACAATAATATAACTTAGCCATGTATTAATGTATGTTAAAAACAGGATATTAAAGATATGTCTGTATCTTAATTAGCATACTGTAAATCAACCCCTCTTTTTGTGGAGGGGGTGCTTTTTTTATGGCTATTTCACTCTCTAGCAGATGTTCAAATATCTTTAAAAGAGATGCAGATTTTACACGTAGTGCAAGTTGTGCTTTCTGTTCTTCTATAGCTTTGGGCAGTTTGTAGCCAAGTATGGCTGCTGAGTCCACGGTGCCGTGTAGTTTGATGTAGGCATGAAAGAGAAATATCTGATTGACAAAGTATTGTGTAGAGCGTAGCAAAGAGAGTTCATCTTCACCAAGTTCAAGCAGTCTGGTGATCATCTTAATGATGGGTTTTTTGTTAAAGAGGTCTATGAGCAGTTGTTCGGTAGCAAGCGGTGCTGTAGAGTAAACCAGTCTGTCTATCTCTTTGCTTGTGACCTTTGTACCCAATATAGCGAGTTTGTCCAGTTCATTGGCACAAAGAGCAAGGTTGTTGTTGAGCAGAAGCATAAGATGTTGTAGGGCATAGTGGTCTATATCCAGTCCTATCTTTTGTGCTTTCTGTTGTAACATTGTAATGCCATCACGGATATTTGGTGCAAAAAAACGTACCCAGACACCCCCTTTTTTATCTGTAAATGAACTCTGCATACTTTTGGCATCTTTGGCTGTACCGCTATAGGCATAGATGAAATAGTTATCTCCACTTTTATTGGCAAGTGCTACAAGTGTATCGAGCTCTTTTTTTGGGATCTTTTTATCACGTTTGGTGATTATAAGATTTACTCCACCAAAGAGTGAAGTTTGAGAGAGAAAGCTCTTTGCCTGTTCAAAGTCCCACTCATCATGGTAGAGTGTAAGCATACTCTCTTTGGCATCTGTCTGTGTGATGTAGTAGTCGATGTAGTAGTCAATAAGATACTCATTCTCACCATAGAGGAGCAGGGCTTTTGGTAAGGCTTGTTTTAGACGCTGATCAAATTCTCTTTGGTACATTGGGTTATACTGCTTTTAGAGAGCCTATAGCTCCATCTCATCTTTGCTAAGTTTCTGTACAAATTCACACATAATGAGTGCCTGTGGGATACTCACTTCGGTGATCTTCACTTCTATTTTGTCAAAAAGCATTACATTATCCCCCCTTAGATGTACGGTTATACCTTGTATATCTGTAAGAAGTATTGCTTTGGCACTCTCTTCGACCTCTATGACTTCAGCCTTAAAGAGTTCACCTATATGTTCATTTGCCCATCTGGCAAATTTACGGTCTCTAAAATCCCATTCTGCTTTAGTGGCTTTTCGTTCCAATTCACTTACTCTTGTACAGAGAGGTTGTATGTTACGCAAGAGGTACTCGGCCTCTTGTTCATCTTCTATAAGTTGTGTCTTGATAAGACGATGCAGTATAAGGTCAGAGTATCGACGTATCGGTGAAGTGAAATGGCTGTAGTGGCTAAAACCAAGTCCGAAGTGACCGACATTGTATGCATCATAGGCAGCTCGACGCAGTGTTCTTATAATCATAGCATCCACTTCTGAAGAGAGGTTCATTTTAGATGCCTCTTTTTGGATGGCACGGATAAGAGAAGGAGAATCTTCATACTCCTTCACATAGAGTCCTATGGAAGCCAGCTGGGTAAGTAACTCTTCGGTTTTGCTAAGCTGTGGTGGCTCATGGATACGAAATATACTGTCTCCTTCTCCTGTAAAGCGTTTTGCTGCTGCCTGATTTGCAAGCAGCATACACTCCTCAATGAGTGAGTGTGATGGAGTTTCTGTCTCAATCTTTGTGCTTTGAAGCAGATGGTTTGCATCTATTGTGAGCTTAACCTCTTCAGACCTAAAGTCAAATCCATTTTTAAGACGCTCTTGATGAAGTTTAAGAGTAATCTTATGCAGTGGTAAGAGGTAGTTTACAATTTTGGCTACTTTACCGGTAGTTTCCAGACCGTCATTTTGGATGATTTTATCTACATCATCATAGTTAAAGCGGTGTTTGGAGTGAATGATCGCTTCAAAAAATGTCTCTTCAACCGGTTTGAGTGTTTGTCTGTCTAGTACTATCTTGGCTACAAAGGCAAGTCTATCTACTTTAGGTTTGAGTGAACAGATATTTTCACTAAGTTCTCTTGGAAGCATCGGGAAAGCTTTATGTGGCAGGTAGGTCGTAAAGCCTCTCTTTTTTGCCTCTTTGTCGATGGAGGTAAAGTAGGGTACATAGTGGCTTACATCTGCTATGGCAACATAGAGTGTATAGCTCTCTAGATCAAAGTAGATAGCATCATCAAAATCTTTTGCAGTGACCGGATCTATGGTACAAAAGTCAAGATGGGTCAGGTCGACACGGTGGGGGTGTTCCTCTTTTATAACTTGGGATTCCACCTCTTTAGCCTCTATTACACATGCTTGGGGAAAGATATCTTCTCTCTCATAGAGTGCCAGTGAAATCCTCTCATCTACTCTGGCATCACCTAAATGTCCCAAAATTTCCAGTACTTTATTATCGTCTATATCCACCTTGAGTACGGTTCCTAGTTTAAATGCTTTAAGATCCATCCCCTCCATTACAGTATAGGTTGGCTCTGCTGTACGGATATCGAGTATAAGAAAATTGCCTGATTCATCCCTATGGGTATATGCAATTGTGTAGAGATGGGCTTTTGTGATGACCATGACCACTTTCCCACTGGCACGACCACGTCTGGCAATGATGCGTTTGACAACTACAACATCTCCATGTTTAGCCTCTCCGAGATCATTGGGTTCTACAAGCATATCCCGCTGTTTTTTGAATTGGGCTTCGACATATCCTCTGCCATCCTGACTGAGGTAGAGACGGCCTACACGGTAGAGACTTTTTAGTTTCCAAAGACCCTCTTTCTCTTCTAGTGCACCTAACTGTTGTAGTGCCTGAAAACTGTTTTGGTCCTCTTGTTCGATGTCAGAGTATAGACAGCCATTGATAAGTTGTATTGCAAAGGGGGACATTTTTAGATACCTCCTGTAGAGATATCTAAAGTGTGTAGTGTTGTTTTTCTTTTCATAGTGCCAATTATATCACAGATTATATTTGAGGGCCTCTAACTTCTCTATTCTTTGTTGTGTACTTGGGTGTGTACTGAAGAGCTCTTTTAGTGACATATCTTGACCTGTAAAGGGGTTAATGATAAACATATGGGCAGTTTGGGGGTCTGCTTCATGCATTACTCCTCTTCTTGCATAGTTATCAAGTTTTGTCAAGGCACTCTGTAGCCACTCTGGATGTCCTGTCATATATGCTGCACCCTCATCTGCCATATATTCGCGACTTCTGCTTACGGTCATCTGAATGAGAGTAGCAACTATAGGCATAATAATCATAAGTGCTATCTCAACAATAGGATTTGGTCTCTCTCTATCTCCACCAAAGAACATTCCAAATTGTGCCAACATAGCAATAGCTCCTGCAATTGTAGCTGTAACAGTTCCAATTAGCATATCGTAATGTTTAATATGACTTAGTTCATGAGCTATGACCGCTTCTACCTCTTTTTCATTTAGCAGATCCAAGAGTCCCTCTGTAACTGCAACAGCAGAGTTTTCATAATCTCTACCTGTTGCAAAGGCATTTGGAATATCATCAGGGATAATATAGAGTGCCGGCATAGGCAACCCTGCACGCTGTGTAAGTCGTGCTACAATCTCATAGAGTTCGGGTGCAGAGTTGTAATCTACAGATATTGCATGGTAGTGATTGAGTATCTGTGTATTGCTATAGTAGTATGCATAAAAGTTCATTCCTAGTGCTACTAAAAATGCTATAATCATACCTGTTTGACCTGCAATCAATCCACCAAACCATATAAAGAGTAGTGTAAGTGCTGTCATTAGCATATAGGTTTTAAACTGTTCCATTGTTCTCCTTAAAATAGGTATTTTCATATATATATATAATATATTTGGATAATAGTCAAGTATATTAACATAGAATAGTAAATCGGTTATCTAAAGCTATCTAATATGGGTATCTTTTTAAAATATGAGAATAAGCTAGATTTAGTTATAATCTTGAAAATTTTATCAAGGATAGATGGATGGAACATTTAAATGTATATTATGACAAAGATTGTGATTTAAGTATCATCAAATCTAAAGTCGTAGCTATGATTGGTTTTGGTAGCCAAGGACACGCACATGCTGAAAACCTTAGAGACTCTGGTGTTGAAGTGGTTATCGGTCTTAGAAAAGATGGAAGCTCTTGGGATAAAGCAGTAGCTAAAGGTTTTGAGGTGCTTACTGTAGAGGAGGCTTCTGCTAAAGGTGATATTGTTATGATTCTTCTTCCAGATGAGAATCATAAAGAGATTTATGAGTTTCAAATTGAGCCAAACCTAAAAGAGGGTGCAACAATAGCATTTGGTCATGGTTTCTCTATCCACTTTGGAAGAGTTAAACCAAGAGCAGATATTAATGTTATGATGGTTGCACCAAAAGCACCAGGTCATACAGTCCGTTCAGAGTTTGTAAAGGGTGGAGGTATCCCAGACCTTATTGCTGTAGCTCAAGACCCAAGTGGTAAGACAAAAGATGTTGCACTCTCTTATGCATCGGCTATTGGTGGTGGTAGAACAGGTATCATTGAGACAACATTTAAAGATGAGACTGAAACTGACCTCTTTGGTGAGCAGGCAGTTCTTTGTGGTGGTGTATCTGCTCTTATTCAAGCTGGTTTTGAGACACTTACAGAGGCTGGTTATCCACCGGAAATGGCATACTTTGAGTGTCTTCACGAGATGAAACTCATCGTTGATCTTATCTTTGAAGGTGGTATTGCAGATATGAGATACTCCATCTCAAATACTGCTGAGTATGGTGATATGGTTTCAGGACCTAGAATCATCAATGAAGAGTCTAAAAGAGCAATGAGAGAGGTACTTAAAGAGATCCAAAATGGTAAGTTTGCAAAAGATTTTATCCTTGAAGGTCAGGCAGGTTACCCAAGAATGAATGCTGAAAGAGCAAACCTTAAAGCATCCAAGCTTGAAGAGACTGGTGAGAGACTTAGAGCTATGATGCCTTGGATTAAAGCCAACAAGATTGTAAATCAAGAGACAAACTAATCTTTGATTAATACTATTCTATTTATAGGGTTAGAGTAGCTCTAACCCTAATTTAGTTTTCTTTAAGTAAGTTGCATCTCAACAATACCTTACAAGATAGATAGAAAGGGAAAAAGTAAGATAAAAAAGGCTCCAATAACTAAAAGTTCTTCTAAAATAGTAAAAAAAATTCATCTAAAAAAGAGTTTTCTACTATTTAGTCTCTCTTTGATACTATCTATTATATTATTTGAGATGTTTTGGAGACAAGATAGTAGCAATAAAAATCCTACAATAGATAAAAAGAGCAATATAACAACAGAGTTATATACAACTAAAGAGTTACTTAAAGATCTATCCTCTATTAAAATAGAAGAGCCAAAAGAGAAGATAGAGAAAAATTATCCATTATTAAATATAACTGTTGTAGAGAGGTCATCTCTTTTGAGAGTAGTTAAAGAAAAAGAGTTGCCTAAAGTAGAGTTATCAAAAGAGGAGTTACCAAAAAGAGATATAGCATCTTCTAAGAGTATAGAGTCTAAAAGGGATTTGATAAAGAGAAAAGAAGAGGGAGTTAGTGATGTTGCTACAAAACCAAAGTTGGCTATTATTATAGATGATATATCAAATGCAAAACAGATAGAAGAGATAAAAGCACTAAAAATGAAGATAACACCCTCTATCTTTCCACCCTCTAGACTCTCTATGGTAAGTCATAAATTGGCTATAGGATTAAAGCATTATATGATACACTTGCCTATGGAGTCTAGTAGTAGGCAGTTCAATAGACAATATAAGACACTCATAACAGATCAGACAAAAGAGCAGATAGAAGAGAGGGTGCAAGAGATTAGAAGACTTTTCCCTACTGCACGATATGTCAATAACCATACAGGCTCTGTTTTTACAAGCAACTATAAAGCTATGAAAAGACTCTATAAAGCTTTGCGTAAGGAGGGTTTTACTTTTATAGATAGTAGAACTATTGGTAGCACAAAGGTAAAAAAGATAGCACATGAGTTTGGAGATATCTATATAGCAAGAGATATCTTTTTAGATAATAAGCAGAGAGTTAAAGCTATACATAAACAACTTAAGAAGGCTGTAAAGATTGCAAAAAAGAGAGGGTATTCCATTGCTATAGGTCATCCTCATAAGGTAACAATGGAGGCATTGGCAAAGGCAGGTGATATACTCAAAGAGGTTAAACTGGTATATATAGATGAAATAGTTAGGGGGATAAGATGAGAGGTATTTTTGTAGCAGTTATAATAGGAGTGGTTCTGTTTGCCATCTCTACATTAGGTTTCTCTTTGAAACATGCAACACTCATAGGTCTGGTTGCATTTTTGGTAGCACTATGGACTAATGAAGCACTACCTTTGGGTGCTGTATCTATATTGCCTATTATACTCTTCCCTATATTTGGTATTTTGAGTATAAATGAGGTTACTGTGAACTATTCCAAATCTATCATCTTTCTCTTTTTGGGTGGGTTCATGCTTGCAATCGCTTTAGAGAAGATAGGTTTGCATAAGTATTTTTCAGCCAAACTTTTAAGCTTTTTCCCTAAAACATCAAGGGGTATTATCTATGCTTTGGCAATCACCTCTGCACTGCTAAGTTCCATACTCTCCAATACAACTATTACACTGATGCTTATGCCTGTCGCACTCTTTTTGAGTGAAAACATCAAGCTTAAAATACGGTTTTTGCTCGCTACTGCGTATGGTGCAAGTGTAGGGGGCATTTTAACTCCCATAGGTACTGCACCCAATCTCATCTTGCTTGGTTTCCTTGAAGAGCATCATCTCCCTACATTGGCTTTTGGGGAGTGGATGATGATGATGACTCCTTTGGTAGCTCTGATGTTGCTTATCATCCCATGGATACTCTCTTTAGGTGTCGCTTTGGAGTGTGTGGAGGATGTCAATAGTGATGTTCCCATGCTTACAGGAGAGCAAAAGAGACTATATTGGATTATTGGATTACTTGCCTTTATACTTATTGGCAATACCTTTATGAAGCAACTTGTAGGATTTGCACTTGATGAAAAGCTTGTCTTGTTGGGTTTTGGTCTTTTGATGTTTGTTCCCAAAATTGGCTTTTTAGTTTGGGAGGATACACGTACTATGCCCTATGAGATTATATTTCTTTTTGGTGCAGGTTTTAGTATAGCTACTGCATTCTCAAATACAGGTTTGGCATCAGATATCGCAACAAAGTTAGCCTTTATCTCCTCTTTACCTCTCTTTTGGATGTTTGTAACAGTAGCTCTCTTTGTCTCATTCTCTACAGAGGTGACAAGCAATACAGCTCTTACCTCTATAGCTATTCCTATCTTCTATGAGTTTGCCAAAAGTATGCCACAAAATGAGGGGACACTACTATTAATGGTAGCTACAGTTTCAGCTAGTTATGCCTTTATGCTCCCTATTGCTACACCACCCAATGCTATTGTGATGAGTTCAAGAGTGATACATATCAAACAGATGGCAAGAGTTGGCTTTATATTGAATTTTGTTGGGGTAACAGTACTCTCTTTGGTAGCCTATTTTATATGGATATTACTCTTATAGTATATCTATAGTTATGGAGCAAATATGACTCAACTGCTAAGCGATAAGATAGAAGCACTTGAAGCGATGAAGAAGTATCCATCTGAACTCTTCTATAGAGGTAATTTAGCACTACTAGATAGACCCAAAGTATCTATTGTAGGGACACGAAGACCATCAAATTATACCAAACGGTTTACCTATAATATTGCTCAAGCCTTGGCAAAACGTGGGGTGTGTGTAGTGAGTGGTGCGGCTATGGGGGTAGATGCTATTGCCCACTCTGGTGCAGGTGAGGGCAATACCATAGCAGTGGTAGCAAATGGGCTAGATATCCGTTACCCTGCAGTAAACAGATCGCTGATAGAGTCCATAGAGAATGATGGACTGATATTGAGTCAGTTTAAAGATGGGTTTAGGGCTACAGGGTGGAGTTTTGTAGTACGCAATGAACTGGTCGTTGCACTAGGTGAGATGCTTGTGGTGACTGAAGCCAGTTTAGAGAGTGGTTCAATGCGTTCTGTGGAGTATGCTTTGAGGATGGGTAAAGAGATATTTGTCTTGTCTCATAGACTTGATGAGAGTTTGGGGACAAACAGGTTGCTTTTAGAGGAGAAAGCGACACCTATCTATGATGTAGAAGAGTTTGCCTCTAGATTTGGTCAGGCACCAAGTTACGAGATGGAAAAAGATGCATTTTTCTACTTTTGTCAAACTTCACCTACATTTGATGAAGCTATAGCAAAGTTTGGTAGCCGTCTCTATGAGGCAGAACTTGAGGGATTGGTCACGATACACAATGGTATCGTGAGGTTGCAGTAGGCAGGTTACTCTTTTGTGCTATTTGTTTCAGATGGAATCTTTTTGGATTCCTCTTTCGCTGGTTTAGTATCTGAGAGTTGTTTAATAAGCTCTTCAAGAGATGACTCTGGAAGCATACCTGCATGTATAAACTGTACAACCCCTTTTGTATCTAAAGCGACTAAGAAAGGTATGCTTCCTCTCCAGTCTGCCCTGAGAGAGATGTATTTTACAAAGTTCTCTGCTTTTTCATAAGGTATAACAGTATAGTTCATCCCTTTCTCTTTTACAAACTCTCTAAGTTTTTCTGTAGGATAGTCTTGTACTTCAATAGCGATAATGGCAAGTTTCTTTTTATATTTCTCTTGCAGTTTGATAAGGTGAGGGATTGATGCCAGACATGGTGGACATCGATGTCCAAAAAATTCCAGAAAGATGATCTTTCCTTCTACTCCTTTGATATCAAACCCTTGCTCTGTACCTGTAATCTGGTAAGTGTTACCTTTTATATCTCCAATAGATATATGTGCCTGTTGTATCGGTTTTTCAGTTGCCTGTGCAGATGTTAAAAGTAAAAAAAGCAAAAGTACCGAAGTGATTATTTTTCTCATTGATGAGCCTTTTTGTATGTATTGAACTCTCAAAATAACTTACGAATAGTTTCATTGTTTTGAGGGCTCTATTATATAATAATAATTATGTAAGAATTGTGTAATAATTACAAATATTTTTGTTTTAAAGAACGAATTTTTGTTTCAAAGAGCATCTTGGAGATAAAAAGGAGGAAAAAATATTCTACATAGGAGTCCTAAAATTACTTTAAAAGGGGAGGAGTTTTTTTAGGTGTTTTCCAAGATGCTCTCTGACTGAAATCATAATATATAAAGGTTAACCGTATGCTAATAAAACTATTTTAAGTTATAATTTATCTTTTAAAAAAAGATAAAAAAAATGTTAAGAAAAATCTTATTGTTTCTTGTAATACTTGGTTTCTATGCGATAAAAGTCTAAAATTAAAAAAAGTATCTCTCTATTTTAAGAGGTAAAATGAGAGGTCAAAGGATAGTTCCTATCCCAAACACCAATTAGTTGATATTTTTA
>CAZOBE010000025.1:0-3423 GCA_964578205.1 uncultured Sulfurovum sp.
CTTCACTTCTTAGTTGCTCACTGCTTATTCCTATGTTATAATGTCAAAAAATAGAGGAGTTTACTTTTGGATCAAAAAACTATACTTAGATATTTAAAAGAGATAAAACCCTATTATGAGAAAGATGGATTTATTATAGAAGGTCTTTTTGGGTCATATGCTAGAGGTGATGCCAATGATAAAAGTGATATTGATATTCTTATCTCTATTAAACAACCGATGGAAGATATATATAACAAAAAAAAGTCTCTTAAAAAAGAGTTAGAAAAATATTTTCATAAAAAAGTTGATATTGCTAGAAAAAAATATCTTACACCTTTAGCCAAAGATGCTATCAAAGATGATATAATATATGTCTAATAGTATACTTTATGTGAAAACAATTATACTCTCTATTGAGAAAATATTCCTATACTCCTCCTCTTATACAGATGCTGATAATTTTTATCATGATTTAAAGAGTTTTGATGCAACTATGATACATTTCATCAATATTGGTGAGATGATAGAACGAATTGATGGCTCAATTAAAGATAGCTATCCTCATATTCCGTGGAGAGATATAAAAGATTTTAGAAATCTTGTAGCACATAACTATTTTGGAATAGATGCTGATGAGATTTGGGATATTATAAAGAATCATCTACCAAAATTAGAAAATAGTATGAATAAAATTTTAAAAGATATGGAAACCAATAATGTCAAATAGTAAAAAATTACATTTAGTAAGCCTTGGCTGTACCAAAAACCTTGTAGATAGTGAAGTGATGCTTGGTCGTCTTAGAGATTATGAAATTACAGATGACAGCAGTGAAGCTGATGTTATTATTGTCAATACCTGCGGCTTCATTGACGCGGCAAAAGAAGAGAGTATCAACACTGTACTGAATCTGCATGATGAACGTAAAAAAAACTCTATCTTGGTCATGAGCGGTTGTCTCTCTGAACGCTACAAAGAAGAGCTTCAGGCAGATATGCCTGAGATAGACATCTTTACAGGTGTAGGGGATTATGAGAAGATAGATGAACTCATCGCCTCAAAGCAGAGTACCTTTACTCCAGAGGTCTATTTGGCAACAGAGAGTTCAGGAAGAGTCATTACAGGGTCAAATTACCATGCCTACATCAAAATAGCCGAAGGGTGTAATCAAGCCTGCTCTTTTTGTGCCATTCCAAGCTTTAAGGGGAAACTGCACTCACGCTCACTCTCTTCCATCCAAAAAGAGGTAAGCAACTTAGTAGAGCAAGGGTTCTATGACTTCTCATTTATCTCTCAAGACTCTTCAAGCTACGGTAGAGATATGGGGCTTAGTGATGGACTCATAGAACTTATCCATACTGTAGAGAGCATAGAGGGTGTAGAGAGTGCACGTATCCTCTACCTCTACCCCAGTACAACTACATTTGCACTCATTGATGCCATTGCTGAATCTAAAGTATTTCAAACCTACTATGATATGCCTATCCAACACATAGATGATGCTGTACTTAAAACAATGAAGAGAGGATTTGGAGAGAAGAAAACCATAGAGCTGCTTGAGTATATGAAGAGTAAAGCAAATGCCTTTTTACGCACTTCTGTCATCGCGGGGCATCCCGGTGAGAGTGAAGAGAGTTTTGCCAAACTGTGTGACTTTATGGAGAAATTTAAGTTTGACAGATTCAACACTTTCCACTACTCCAATGAAGAGACCACCACAGCTTATAATATGGAACAGATCCCTCAAGAGATTATAAATGAAAGGGCTGATATTTTAGGTGAAATAGCTGAAGCTTCTACATTAAAGTCATTGGAAAACATGGTAGGGAAAACGCTAACCCTTGTTATAGACGGGGAAAGTGATGAACATGAGTACCTGCTCTCTGCTAGACCCCTAAACTGGGCAGTTGACATCGATGGAGAGATCCTCATCAACGATACTTCAGACTTGCCTGTAGAGTATGGGAAAAGGTATGAAGCAAAAGTAACGGAGCTTGTAGGAACTCAACTACTTGCAACACTTATTAATGAGGAAGTAGGAAGTAGGAAGTAGGAATGAAAAGGGATCTGTTACGAGAAAAAAGCTTTGCCTTTGCATTGCGAATCATCAAGCTCTCTCAATACTTACAAACAGACCATAAAGAATATATTTTATCGAAACAAATTATTCGTAGCGGCACATCCATTGGAGCGTTGATACGTGAAGCACAATATGCCCAATCTAAAGCTGACTTTTTACATAAGCTCACTATTGCTCTAAAAGAAGCTAACGAAACTGAATATTGGCTCTTACTATTGAAAGAGTCTGGATATTTAAATGATAAAATGCTTCAAAGTATTCAACCTGAAATTGATGAACTGCTCAAACTTCTTATCTCTAGTACGAAAAAGATAAAAGAAAATCTAAAATGAAATCACTCCTACTTCCTACTTCCTACTTCCTACTTGAAAAAAGAAATCTTCTTGCTTTTTCCGCTGGTGTGGACTCCTCTGCTCTCTTCTTTTTACTTTTAGAACACAATATCCCTTTTGACATTGCATTGGTGAATTATAATACACGAGATAACAGCGATAAAGAGGAAGCACATGCAAAAGTCCTAGCAAAAAAATATCATCTCACATGTCATACTGTCAAAGCACCAAAGTTTACAACAGACTTTGAAAAGAGTGCCAGAGAGTTTCGTTATCATTTTTTTGAAACACTCATTAAAGAGCATGGTTATGATACACTCTTAACTGCACATCAATTAAATGACCAACTTGAATGGCTACTTATGCGTTTGAGTAGAGGTGCTGGTGTCTCAGAGCTTATAGGACTTGAACCTGTGAATCAAAGAGAGGGCTATACTCTGGTACGCCCACTACTTAGTTATAGTAAAGATGAGTTACTTCAATATCTTGAAGATAATAACTATCCATACTTTATAGACCAGAGCAACAGTGATGAGAAGTATGAACGCAATAGGTTTAGAAAAGAGTTTGCAGACCCTCTTATGGCAAAATATAAAGAGGGTATAAGACGAAGCTTTGATTACCTAAGAAGAGATAAAGAGCAACTTGAAGAGGGTTTTGAACTTATACTCTCTCTAAAATCATTAAGGGTTATCAAACTCCATACTTTGAGTGCCAAAGTCAAAGCTACTGACCTTACACTTAAACAATTGGGTTATCTTCTTTCGGCTTCCCAACGCCAAGAGATAGAGAAAGAAGAGAGTTTGGTCATCGGCGGTAAATGGGCTGTAGAGATGCAAAATGAGAGACTCTATATCGCACCCTACAGCACTGTAAATATGCCCAAAAAGTTCAAAGAGAAGTGTAGAGTCAAAAAAATTCCTCAAAAAATAAGAGCCTACTGCTTTAAAGAAGAGATCAATCTTTCATTGCTTGAAAAAATGAGAAATGAGAAATGAGAAATGAGAAATTTTCCCTCTTCCCTCTTCACT
>CAZOBE010000025.1:3523-8059 GCA_964578205.1 uncultured Sulfurovum sp.
CTCTTCACTTCTTAGTTGCCAACGGATGTGCCTTCATATACTCTTGCATCTTCTTCACGCTTCCTAGCTTTGTATATATCTGTGTCGTTGCCATGGTTTTGTGTCCTAGCAGTTCACTCACATCTGCGATACGTGCACCGTTATTGAGCAGATGTGTAGCAAAGGAGTGGCGTAGTTGGTGTGGGGTAGCTTTAATCCCCGCCTCTTTAAAAAGTTTGGTAAGCCTATAACGCAGTTGAGCACTGTTCATCGGTAAGTTCCCTTTTTCAAAGAGGTACTTTTTAGGCATTGTTTGTGCTGTATGAAGCTTGATAAGTCGTTGTAATTCACCCAAAAGTGGTAACTCTCGTACTCTGTTGCCTTTACCGTGTATCTGCACCCAACTCTCTTTGATATCTTCTAGTTTAAGTCCACTCAGTTCAGAGATACGCAACCCTAAACCGTAAAGCATCAAAATAAGCAATTTCTCTTCTAAATTCGCTTTATCCAATACCTCATCTATGTATCTCTGCTCAATGGGCTTGGGAAGGCTCTGAGGTGCTTTAATGGACTCATCTCCTATCAGTCTTACCCCTATATGACACTGATCTTCCAAATAGTTCACAAATGAACGTACAGCAGAGAGTTTTTTAACAATGGTTTTTTTATGGTTTTTGACTATTTTAAAACGAAAAGGGGTGATATCAAGTACACTAAGAGCATCTTCTTGATAAAAGTGACTCACTTCCATCATCTGACGCAAAGCGATCTCATAAGTCTTCACTGAAAGTTCAGAGTAACCACGCACATCAAGCAGATAAGCCAAAAACTCCTCTATATATCCTCCCAAAGTAGTGATGAGTGATGAGTGGTTTCTCATTTCTCATTTCTCACTTCTCATTTCTCATTATAAAATCGTATTCTCCAGCATCTTCTCTTTAAGATATGCTCTTGCTTTCTCAAACTCCATCCCCTCAAGTGAAATACTCTGTATATAAAAATCCAACTTCGTAAAGGGTTTTGGAATGACAAATCTGTCCCAACTCTTTAACTGCCAAAAGTGCTCGCTCTTGAAGTTCATCACAAAGATAGGCAACTTGCTTTTAAGTGCCAAACCTATCGCACCATCACTTATGTGATGTCTAGGACCTTTAGGTCCATCTGGTGTCACAAGTACCTCTTCGCCTCTCCTGATACTTCTAAAGGCTTGCAACAACACTTTTTGAGCCCCTTTTCTGCTCGAACCTCTTAAGGGTTTAATAGAAAGAAGATGGAGTGTACCGGCGATAAGAGAACCATCAAAATGCTGAGAGATAATAGCAGAAGCGGGATGATTTTTATGAATATACCGATAGGCTTGCGGAGACATAGCCAACTCTCCATGCCAACATACACATACATGCTGTCTATCATCTATAGGAGTGATGTAGTGAAAGCGCTTGATAGTAGTAAACCATATCAAACGCATAAGAAAATAAAGCAGAGGAGGAATAAGTTGGCCACCTATCTTACGTGAAAGTTTTTTCATCTGGACTCTTTATGACCAAGAGGGAGACAAGTCCCTTTGAAGGGGAAGATTGCTTGAGCCACTCTGCTAAAGAAGTACACCATCAAGTGCACCACGGGAGGTTTTAGTAATCTTTACATCAACAATTTTTCCTAAAAGCTCTTCACTCCCCTCTACAAATACCAGCTTACCATCATCAGAACGTCCTGCGACTCTTCCGTTTGGCTTGAGCTCATCAAAATAGACTTGATGTACGCGCCCCAACTCACTAGCCATAATCTCATCAAGGATTTGGGTATGTCGTGCCTGCAGTCTGCTCAAACGCTCTGAAGCAACTGCAGGGTCTATCTGATTTGTAAACTCTGCCGCTTCGGTCTGAGGTCTAGGTGAATACTTAAAGGAGAACATCTGTTCAAAACGAACCTTCTCTAGTACATCCATTGTATCTTCAAAGTCCGCATCACTCTCACCGGGAAAGCCTACAATAATATCTGTTGAGATAGTAGCTTGCGGGCAAAGTCTGCGTATCTTCTCACAACGGTTAAGGAAGTTCTCTTTTGTATATCCTCTTCTCATCGCCTTCAGAATCGAACTGGAGCCACTCTGTAAGGGGACATGAATCTGCTTACAGATCTTAGGATTGTTTGCAAACTCCTCTAAAAACTCATCATCCATATGTAGAGGGTGTGGAGAGGTAAATCTAATACGCTCTAATCCATCTATCTTACTTATCTTTTGTAGTAGTTGTGTAAAGTTACACTTCTCCTCTGATGCAGAGAAACGTATGCCGTAGTCATTGACATTTTGTCCCAAAAGCATCACCTCTTTGGCACCACCCTCAACAGCTTTTTCTATTTCACTAACTATCAGGTGACTAGGGATAGAGATCTCCTCCCCACGTGTCGCAGGAACAATGCAAAAAGTGCAAGATTTGTTACAACCTATAGAGATATTGACCATTGCTTTAAAGGGGTTTGTTCTATACTCACCAAAAGCATAGGTTGTCTCATCAAAACTTGTACTCACCTCTACAGCATGTTTTTTATCTACCACTTCTGTAATCTTAGAGATATTTCTTGCCCCCAATACAAAGTCCACACTAGGAGCCCGTTTGATAATCTCTTCACCCAAGTGTGAAGCGGTACATCCGGTGACACCTATTTTGGCTGTAGGTTTTTTATGTTTGTTAAATACTCCTATCTCCGAGAAGAGCTTTGCAACAGGTTTTTCTCTTACACTGCAGGTGTTGATAATGATAAGGTCAGCTTCACTTAGATTCTCTGTAAGCTCATAGGACTCTTTTTGGTTTAGTTCTGCGATCATATGTTCGCTGTCACGAACATTCATCGCACAACCTAATGTCTCTATAAATAGTTTTTTACTCATGAGACAATAATATGCACTTCATAGATATATTCATTCTCATCAAGTCCATACTTTACTTCACGCATATAGACAGAGTAACCCTTCTTTTCAAAATACTCTATTAACTCTTTGAGATCCTTATGAGAGTTGTCTTTGTCAAAATAAAATATAGATTTTTTCGCTAGCTCATTTTCTAATTTGTTCAATTCTATGGTTTTAGGTTTTGCTTTCAATGTTGTTCTAGCAAGTTTCAATTTCATCCATATTTCCTTTATAATTTATTATCACATAATACTACTCTATTATACTTTATTTTATGTAAAGGTTGCATGAGATATAATTTGCTTCTTCAAAAACACCACTTCCTAGATGTTCTTAACACTGTTATGTTACCTCTTGTAGCGGTAGTTTTAAAAAGAAGTTATCAATACTTTTTTGGTGCTCACGGTATTATAATTGAGGATTTACACCACAAAACAGAAACCATGAGCTCTGAAACACGTTCAAAATAACATAAGAGCAGTCAATCAATTATAAAAGGAAACAAAATGGAAAAGATATTAGATATTATAGAAGCCATTGCACATGAGAAAAACATCTCAAAAGAGAGTGCCATCGAAGCATTTAAAGAGGCGCTTATCAATACGGCAAAAAAACTCACCAGCCAAACAAGTACATTTGAAGCTATCATCAATACAGATACGAAGAGTTACACAATTAATAAAGTCATCACCGTAGTAGAGGATGATGATAAGAGATTGGAAGAGCAGTCTGACAGTTATATCTCTTTAAGCGAAGCCAAAGAGTTTGATGAATCACTTGAACTTGGAGACCAGCTCAAAGAGGAGTTTGTTCTTGAAGAGTATGGGCGTACAGCTTCAGCAAACCTCTTTAGAGAGCTTGAGTACCATGTACAAAGACGTATAGAGCAAGATCTCTTTGAGAAATACAAAGAGAAAGTAGATACGGTGATGATAGGTACAGTTAACCGTGTTGATGCAGATGAAAATACCTATGTTGAGATTGGAGAACTAAAAGGTGTACTGACACTTAGAAATCGTATCAAAGGTGAAAAGTTTAAACATGGAGACACTATTAAAGCACTTCTAAGATATGTAAGTGTTGACCCACAACATGGTCTCTTTCTTGAACTCACGCGTACCTCACCAAAGTTTTTAAAACAGCTGATGGCTAAAGAGGTACCTGAGATAGAAGATGGTGTTGTAGAGATAGTCGGTGCTGCCAGAATCCCTGGAGAGAGAGCAAAAATAGCCCTTAAAACAGATCAGATGAATGTTGATCCTATCGGTGCAGCCGTAGGGGTTAAAGGGGTACGTATCAACGCCGTAAGTGAAGAGCTTAACGGAGAGAATATCGATTGTATCGAATACTCCCCTATCCCGGAGATCTTCATCACACGTGCCTTGAGTCCTGCTATTACACAAAGCATCAAAGTTGATGCAGAGAAGAAAAAAGCGATCATAAACATTACTTCTGACCAAAAGGCCAAAGCGATCGGAAGAAGCGGGATTAACATCCGTCTGGCATCTATGCTTACTGGATACACCATAGAACTCAATGAGATAGAAGGTATTACCGAAAGACGACCGGAATCAACAGAAAATACAGAGAGGGAAAAGACAACAGATACAAGTGCATTGGAAGACCTGTTTAAATAGTGAAGA
>CAZOBE010000025.1:8159-11305 GCA_964578205.1 uncultured Sulfurovum sp.
AAGAGTGAAGAGTGAAGAATTTTTCACTGCTCACTGCTAACTGCTAGTTGTAAGAGAGTATCATCTCACAAAAGCTCTCCACATCCAAAGAGGCACTTCCAACCAACACACCGTCCACACCATCAATCGCTGTGATCTCTTTGATATTGGCGGGTTTTACGCTTCCGCCATAGAGTAGAGGTTTCTGTATGGTCTCCTTGAGTGCTGTATGGGTAGAAGCTATCTCCTGGGTAGTTGCAGAACGTCCTGTTCCTATTGCCCATATAGGCTCATAAGCAACGATGAGTTTATCGTAAGATATATCTATGCCTTCAAATTGTGCCAAAAGATACTCTATCACTGCCTGATTACCCTGATTGCGGATATCGAGTGGCTCACCGATACAGTATATTATTTCAAATCCATGCTCTTTAAAGAATGCAAACTTTTGAGCCACTCTATCTTGAGATTCACCAAGAATTTCACGTCTTTCACTATGCCCTATAAGGATTGTTTTGATAGCAAACTCTTCAAGCTGTTCAATGCCTATTTCACCTGTAAAAGCACCATTTTGTGTAGGGTAAGCATTTTGTGCACCTATAGTAAAATCACCTTCAAAATAATCTAGTGCCGTAGAGGGAGGAAATATATATACACTGTCATCCTCTCTTTTACTGTTAAGTTTTTCACCTAAAGCCTCAATATACTCTCTTGTAGTAGCTCTAATATGATTGGTTTTAAAATTGGCTGCAAAAATCATAAAAATCCTTTTTAGACGAACACTATAGCGTGAACAATAATGGTTTTTTTGAGGGGGGGAGGAAATACCCCTCTTAATAAAATATTTTACTTCTCTAACGCTTCAAGACCGGGCAGTTTAATCCCCTCAATAAGCTTCAAACTTGCACCGCCACCGGTACTCACAAATGTCATCTCATCCACATCACCCGCTCTTGCTGCTACATCTGCTGTATCTCCACCACCTACAATGGTCGTAGCATGTGTCTCTGCAATATAGTGAGACATCTTTATACTCCCTTTAGAGAACTTATCCATCTCATAAACACCCATAGGTCCATTCCAGATAATAGTCTGTGCATCATTTAGTGCTTCACGGAAGAGTCTTGAACTAGCAGGACCAATATCAAGCCCCATCCAATCTTTTGGAATCTCCTGTATAGGCAAAAACTTTACAGTCGTACTTTCAGAGAACTCAGAGGCAACTACCACATCAACAGGAAGATAGAATTTCACACCCAGATCATGTGCTTTTTCCATAATCTCTCTTGCCTTATCAAGAAGTTCATCTTCTACCAATGAATTTCCTATCTCATACCCCTGAGCCTTTAAAAAAGTAAATGCCATCCCACCACCGATAATGACTTTATCTACCTTGCTCACAAGATTGGTCAATGCCTGAAGCTTTCCAGATACTTTACTACCTCCAACTACTGCTATAAATGGTCTAACAGGATCTTCAATCACTTTACCAAAGAAGTTTACCTCTTTACTCATCAAAAAACCTGCACACTTATGCTCTTGGTCAAACTGCTCTGCAATCGCATAGATAGAGGCATGTTTTCTATGACAAGCACCAAAAGCATCATTAATATAGATATCGGCAAAAGAGGCTAACTCTTTAGCAAAGGCTTCATCATTTGTTGTCTCACCAGCTTCATAACGCAAGTTTTCTAGTAGAAGTATATCTCCTCTCTTTAAAGATGAGGCCTTATTCTTTGCATCTTCTCCAATGACATCCTCTGCCATATATATCTCATACTCACTCTTTAAGAGTATTCGTAACCTCTTAGCTACAGCCTTTAGAGAATACTTCTCTTCATACTTACCCGGCTGGGGTCTCTCATAGTGGGAAGCGAGAATAATCTTACAATCTCTATCGATACAGTAGCGGATAGTTGGCAAAGCCGCACGGATACGTCTATCATCTGTAATATTCCCAAACTCATCTTTGGGGACATTAAAATCACAACGGATAAATACTCTTTTACCATCGATATCAAGATCTTTTAGTGTTTTCATCGCTTACTTCCTTACTTTTTGCTTACTAAGACTGCCATATCGACCAGACGACAAGAGTAACCCCACTCATTGTCATACCAGGAGAGGACTTTAACCATACTCTTTCCAATAACTTGAATAGTATCAAGTGCAACAACTGTACTCTGCTCTTCACCTACAAAATCCTGAGATACTCTATACTCTTCATCTACACCCAAAATACCTTTATGTGAACCCTCACTTGCCCTCTTAAATACCTCCTTCACCTCATCAAGTGTTACCTCTCTGTTCAGTGTCACTGTAAGATCCACCATAGAGACATCTGCTGTAGGAACTCTAATAGCTTGACCATTGAGTTTTCCTTCCAACTGTGGCAATACTTTTGAGATAGCCTTGGCTGCACCTGTAGTTGTAGGTACAAGATTTGTAGCACCTGATCTCCCTTTTCTTGGATCTTTTTTATGCTTTGCATCCAAAATAGGCTGAGAAGAGGTATAGGAGTGGATTGTTGTCATAAGACCATTTTGGATACCAAATGCATCATCAAGTACTTTGGCAACAGGTGCAAGGCCGTTGGTGGTACAGCTTGCATTTGAAACAATAGCCTCTCCCGCATAAGCATCTTCATTGGCACCGATAACAAATGTAGCCGTATCATCTTTTGCCGGTGCCGAGAATACAACTTTTTTGATACCGTTATCAATATATGGCTCTACACTCTCTTGCGTAAGAAATGCACCCGTACACTCCAATACCACTTCTGCACCAAAGTCAGCAAAATTCAATTTTGCCGGATCTCTCTCAGAGAGTATCTTTGCCTTATCTTTTCCAAGACAAAGATAGCCATCTGTCACTTTTACATCTTTGCGTGTACCATGTACACTGTCATATTTGACATTATACTCCAACATCTCATGCGTACCACTTGCATTCACAGCGACAAGTTCAATATCATCTCTCATTGAGATGATACGTGCGACACATCTACCAATCCTACCTAATCCGTTGATTGCTACTTTTACAGCCATATTTGTACCTTATTATGCTAAAATCATACAATTTTACCAAACATCAGAGAGTTCGATAGGGAGTTTATCTCCTTTGCGAACCCTCTAATAATGTTTGTATTATGTAATTAATTATAATAT
>CAZOBE010000026.1:0-2831 GCA_964578205.1 uncultured Sulfurovum sp.
TACTCTACTTTTTTATTGATTTCTTTGGTGGAGGAATTTCACTTAGAATTGCTGAATCTCCTACATAGAACGCCCTTATACTTTTATCTTCTGCCACTCACCCCTGTTAAATGTTATCCAAAGCCATACTGCTTTGACAAAAGTATCTGAAATCATTGCCAAATAGACAAACAGAATAGACTCAAAATACCACGTAAGGACAAATGCGGGAATCACGCGTACAAACCATAAAGAGAGAAGATTTATCTTTAGTGTTCTTTTTGTGTCTCCTGCACCTCTGAGTGCGCCTGAGAGTACAAAGTTAAATGCCAAAGGTATCTGCGAAACTCCTACAATACGCAAATAGAGACTTGCCTCTTCGATAGTCTGGGCATCATCCGTAAAGAGCCCTGCCATTTTTTCTGGCATAAATATCATAAAAAAGGAGAGAAAAAACATAAATCCTGAAGTATATTTGAGTATAAGCATCACATCTTCTCTAGCCTGTTGTGGCTTCTTTGCACCCAAACCCTGCCCCATGAGCGCCATCGCTGCTATGGTAAACCCGATCCCAGGCATAAATGCCAACCCCTCTACACGTAAACCTATCTGATACCCGGCTAAAGCCTCTGTACCATAGTGTGCAATCACTGCTGTAAAGAGCATAAAACTTCCAAATGTGAGTGAACGCTCTATGGATGCGGGAACACCTACTTTCAAGGCACGAACAAGTAACCTCTTAGAGTAGTGCCATGCGGGTATATAGGGCGTTTTTTGCTTCACATACAAGAGTACATAGACCATAAACTCCAATATATTGACGATCACTGTACCTACCGCAGCACCCATCACACCAAGTTCGGGAAAACCGTAGTGACCAAAAATAAGAAGATAGTTAAGGATAATATTTAAAAGGATAGAGACTATCTTGACTTTCATCGGAGTATGGGTATCTCCGGCAGCATTGAGTGCCGAGACAAAAACCAGCTTCATAAAGACAAAAGGCATCATCCAAGTCAGTATCTGCACATAGTCACCGCCAAGCCGTGCCACTTCAGATGCAGTACCAAACCAGATATAGAGTTGTGAAGAGAAGAAAAACCACAGCAGACCAAAAGGCAGACTCAAAACCAATGCAAACCTAAGAAGTGTTGAGAGACCCACAGAGGCACGTTTCATCTGCCCTGCTCCGACCAATCGGGAAAGCAGTGCAGAGGTTCCTACATGAAGCAGTGTCAATACAGCAAACATAAACATCAAAGACTGCAGTCCAAGCCCCACTGCTGCCACAGCAAATGCAGAGATACGTCCCACCATTATGAGGTCAGTAATTACCTGTAGCATATCAAGCAGTGAATTTATGGCTGAGGGAATGGAGAGTTTGAGTATCTTTTTATGTTTTTTTAACACTGAACCTCTTTTATTTTTTCCCTGATTCCATCTTCTAATATGGAATCAGGTTTATATCTATATGCATGCAAACTAGATATCTCTAGGGTCTACAATCTTCCCGGCGATAGCTGAAGCCGCAGCCACAGCTGAGTTTGCAAGGTAGATCTCAGAAGTTCTTGCACCCATACGACCAACAAAGTTACGGTTGGTTGTAGCAACACAACGCTCACCATCACCCAAGATACCCATGTAACCACCAAGACAAGCACCACAAGTAGGATTGGAAACCACAGCACCTGCTTCTATAAGGATATCTGTCAAGCCTTCATGTTGTGCTTGAAGCAATATCTTTTGGGTTGCCGGTGTGACAATCATACGTGTATGCCTAGCTACCTTTTTGCCTTTCATGATCTCCGCTGCAATTCTAAGGTCTTCGATACGACCATTGGTACAAGAACCTATCATCACTTGGTCTATCTTCAAGTCATCTGCAACAGCTTGTTCTATCGGTTTACCATTTGATGGCAAGAAAGGGTATGCAATCACCGGTGAGAGTTTAGATACATCTATGGTAATAATTTGACAATAGTTAGCATCCTCATCTGAGTAGTGTATCTTAGGCTCTGCACGGAGTTTGCCATTTATCTCTCTTCTCTCTTCAAGATAGGCTCTTGTTACATTATCTACTGCAAAGATACCATTTTTGGCACCCGCTTCAATAACCATATTGGCAATTGAGAATCTGTCTGCCATACAGAGATGCTCTACTGCTTCACCAGTAAACTCTATAGCTTTATAGAGTGCACCATCCACACCTATCTGGCGGATAAGTTCCAAGATAATATCTTTACCGTAAATGTGTTTACCGGGCTTACCTTTCAACTCTACTTTGATAGTCTCAGGCACCTTAAACCAGTTACCCCCTGTTATCATACCAAAGGCAAGGTCTGTGCTACCCATACCTGTAGCAAATGCACCAAGTGCACCATGAGTGCAGGTGTGCGAATCTGCGCCGATGATGACATCACCGGGGAGGACAAGTCCCTTTTCCGGAAGCAAGGCATGCTCGATACCCATATCTTTTTCATCAAAAAAGTACTTCATATCATGCTTGTAGGCAAAATCTCTTGAGATTCTTGCCTGGTTTGCCGATGCGATATCTTTAGCAGGGATATAGTGGTCCATCACGATACAGAAGTTATCCGGCCGTGCCAACTTCTCTGCCCCACTCTCTTCAAATGCACGTATAGAGATAGGTGTAGTAATGTCATTCCCGATGATCATATCGATATCTACTCTAACGATCTCCCCTGCATGAACCTCTTTGCCTGCATGTTCTGAAAAGATCTTCTCTGTAATGGTTTGTCCCATTTTGTATCCTTAATTCATTATCATTATTACGCGAATTATAGCGAAATATATTTATGGTAGAATTTCACTATGAATTTACACCTCGTTCC
>CAZOBE010000026.1:2931-11270 GCA_964578205.1 uncultured Sulfurovum sp.
TACCCAGGATACCACATGAAACTCTACGAACTCAAAGCCATTGCAAAACGCTTAAACGATTTTACTTTTATCAGCCGTGCAAGGCGTGTGGAAGACAATACCATAGAGCTTGTATGTGATAAAAAAGAGAGCTACTTTTTCAATATGACACGAGGGCACGCTTTTATCTACAAAGCCCCTTCCCAAAGACCAATGCAAGGCTATAATGCCCCCTTTGATAAATTGTTACACTCACTTATCAGTGCTAGTAGATTGCTTGAAGTGACCAACCCCAATGATGACCGTATCTTACGGCTCAAACTTGCACCTAAAAGCAGTTATAAAGATAAAATCATCTACCTGCAACTGGAATTTACAGGAAAGAATACCAATGCCATACTCATTGATGATAATGAAGTCATCATTGAAGCACTTAGACACATAGATGCTGACAGCTCATTTCGTGTGATTCGCCCAGGAGTAGAACTCCTTGCCATTCCAGCTTTCAAACGTACCGAAGAAGCAAAAGAGATACCAGACATAGACACATATTTACAAGCAAAACATGCACAACTGCAAGCCAAAAAACTTTTAGAGTTAAAAAAGCAAAAGCTCTTGATCACGGCTAAAAAAAGCAAAAAACTCGCTCAACTTTTAGAGAAACTTCCCAATGAAGAGAAGCTTGAGCTTCAAGCCAAAGAGTACCAAAACTATGCCAACATTATTTTGGCAAACCTCTACCAGATAAAGCCCTATGATACAACGCTAAAGACCTATGATTTTGAAGGCAATGAGATTACGATAAAACTTCCAAAAGATGTCAAAGTCAATCGTATGAGTGAGTACTTTTTCAACCTTGCAAAACGTGCCAGAAGCAAAGCGAAAAATATCCATATAGAAGAAGAAAACCTGCAAAGTAAAAAAGCGTTTTATGATAACATCTACTACGCTCTGGAACAGGCAAAAGAGCCCTACGAACTCGAGCTTCTTGTACCTAAACGTGCAAAATCCCAGCGTAAAAAAGAGCGTCTGAAAGAGGGTGAGCTTTTCTGGATAGAGGACTATAAAGTGCTTGTGGGAAAAAACAGTAACGAAAACCAAAAACTCCTTGAAATCGCCAAAGCCAATGATATCTGGATGCATATACGTGATGTGCCATCATCCCATGTCATCATCAAAACAGACAAACAGAATCTTCCAGACTCCGTCATAAAGGCGGCAGCAAAACTTTGCGTGGACTTTTCAGTCAAAAATCCCGGTGACTATGAGGTAGACTACACCAAACGAAAATTTGTCAAAGTGCAGGAGGGGTCAAATGTACTCTACAACAAGTACAACACTATACGAGTCACTAAAGAGGGTGTAGAAATCAGAATATAACGCAAAGCGTGGTATAATAGAGTTTTTATATATCAAGTAAGGGTGCATTCAAAGGAGTAGAGATGACAAAAATATTTACAGACCATCAGGAGCGGTGGCTTACAGGTATCGGACTTTTGGCACTGGTCGGACTTATTGGATGGATCGATAGTTTTTTTGTGATGTGGGCATTTTTGGGTGTGATTTATATCTTTGCATTTCATGAAGCAATGAGGCTCTTTAGACTTGTAACACCATCTATGTATGTCTGGGCTCTACTGCTATGGATCGTTGCCTATTTCTACCCCAATCCTGATGATCTCTTCTTCTTTATGGCAATCATCTTCGCCTCATCACTTGCCTATTTTCACAATTTTGATAAGAGACTCATTCTGCCGTTTCTCTATCCTGTAAGCGGGATTTTGTTTTTCCTTATCCTCTATGAAGATTTTGGAATCGCATCGATGTTCTGGCTTCTTGTGACTGTCGCTCTCACTGATGTAGGAGCCTTTTTCACAGGTAAAGCCATAGGCAAGACCAAGTTTTCAGACACCTCTCCCAACAAAACACTTGAGGGGGTTTTTGGCGGGATAACCGTAGCAACAATAGGCGGCAGTTTTGCAGGGCTCTATGTGGTTGACTTCTCTATTGCCTTTGTTGTTTCACTTATTACAGCTATTGCTTCTGTTTTTGGTGACCTCTTTGAGAGCTATCTCAAGCGTGAAGCAGGAGTTAAAGATAGTGGAGACCTGCTTCCTGGACATGGAGGCATACTAGATAGAATTGATGGCTATCTCTTTGGTGCGGTGATGATGGTCATTGCACTTAGATCACTTATTTAGGGTAAAAGCTTGTCTAGTATCGTACTTTTAGGTTCCACCGGCTCCATAGGGGTCAATACTCTTATCATTGCAAAGCGTTACAATATCACCTTAGAGGCACTTGTGGCGGGAAATAACATCGACCTGCTCAATGAGCAGATAAAAGAGTATCAACCCAAATATGTAGCCATTGCCAACGAAGCAGACAGAAGCAGAGTCAACCACTCTTACGTTTTATGTGGGAATGAGGGTATTTTAGAGCTCATAGAGCTATCTCAAAGCACCACAGTCGTCAATGCCCTTGTGGGCTATACAGGTCTTGCCCCTACACTCAAAGCCACAACTCTTGGCAAGAGAGTAGCACTTGCAAACAAAGAGTCTTTGGTGGTTGCAGGTGAATTCATCGATATGTCACTTATCACCCCCATAGACAGCGAACACTTTGGGCTCTGGTATCTTCTGAATGAACGTCCCGTAAACAAACTCTACATCACTGCAAGCGGTGGTGCATTTAGAGATTGGAAGATAGACAAGATGGCATCTGCCACTTTTGCTGATGCACTCAACCACCCAAACTGGTCTATGGGGAACAAGATTACCATCGACTCAGCTACTATGACCAATAAACTTTTTGAGCTTTTAGAAGCCAAATGGCTCTTTAATACCACAAAGATTGATGCACTTATAGAGAAAAAGTCTATAGTTCATGCATTGGCAGAGTTTAAAGATGGTTCAACAACTGCACATTTTGCAGGTGTCGATATGAGACTCCCCATTGCCTTTGCGCTTAAAGGAGAAGTGACTGAGCCCATCTTACCCCCTACCAATCTACTTAAAATGGGCACTTTGGAGTTTTTAGCCATAGAGGAGAGTCGCTACCCTATTTGGCAAATCAAAGAGCATATATTGGATAATCCTCATCTAGGTGTTGTAGTAAATGCCTCCAATGAAGAGGCTATCAAAGCATTTCAACATGAAAAATGCTCATTCTTTGGAATGAGTGATATAATTTTAGATGCCTATAAGAAATTTGAAGATGTGAAAACGGCAAATATAGATGAGATTATTCAAATTGATAAAGAGGTAAGAGCCTATGTTAAAAGTAGTAAAAATTTATAAGAGTATTATATGATTTTAAGTATTGAATCTAGTTGTGATGATAGCTCCATAGCCATTACTGAAATCAAGAGTAGAAAAGTTCTCTACCACAAAAAAATCTCTCAAGAAGTAGAACACTCCTTTTATGGAGGTGTTGTACCCGAACTGGCCTCCAGACTTCATGCTGTGGCACTGCCCAAGATACTCAAAGAGACAAAACCCTATTTTAGCAAACTCAAAGCTGTTGCAGTCACCAACCAGCCGGGACTGGGGGTGACACTGCTTGAGGGCATCATCATGGCAAAGACCTTGGCAACTCAGCTGGATATTCCACTGATTGCAGTACACCATCTCAAAGCCCATATATATTCTCTATTTATCCAAAAAGAGGCTATAGCACCTCTACTTGTACTTCTCATCTCAGGAGGACATACCCAAATCATACGTGTAGAGAGTTTTGAGCGTATGGAGATACTCGCTACAAGCATGGATGACAGTGTAGGTGAGAGCTTTGACAAGTGTGCCAAAATGATGGGCTTGGGCTACCCCGGTGGACCTCTGATAGAAAAACTTGCCCAAAAAGGAGATAAAAACCGTTTTGATCTACCCATACCCCTGCGCAACTCACCACTCATCGCCTTTTCACTCTCAGGACTGAAAAATGCCGTACGTTTGAAAGTAGAAGCTTTGGGTGGCCATGAGAAGATGAGCGAACAAAACAGGGCAGACCTCTCTGCTTCCTTTCAAAAAGCAGTCAAACTCCACCTACTTCAAAAAAGCAAAAAGATATTTGCAAAAGAGTCCATCAAAGACTTTGCCATCGTGGGAGGTGCCTCTGCAAACAGATACATCCGCAATGCCTATGAAAAACTCTGTACGGAGTTTGGAAAAACCATGCATGTAGCTCCACTCGAATACTGTTCAGACAATGCCGCTATGGTAGGAAGATACGCCCTTGATGCGTATGAAAAAAAGCAGTTTACAGACCCTAATGAGTTAGATATCGTGAGTACAAAAAAACAGCAAAGCGGTATGCTACTGTAGCGGGCTGACTCTTCATCGTGGGCAAGAGTCCCCACGCTATCTATATAACCCCCTATCCTAAGCTATTTTTAGCTAAAATATATACTTAACTAATCCAAACATGGAGTCCAAATATGGCAGAATATGGTGCTAGCAATATTAAAGTCCTCAAAGGACTTGAAGCAGTAAGAAAAAGACCAGGAATGTATATTGGTGATACCTCCATAAAAGGTCTTCACCACCTTGTATATGAAGTGGTTGACAACTCTATCGATGAGGCGATGGCAGGGTTTTGTGACACGATCAAAGTGACACTGACCAAGAGCGGTTCAGCTATTATCGAAGATAATGGTCGTGGTATCCCTGTTGCAGAGCATCCTACAGAAAAGATCTCAGCTGCTACTGTTGTACTTACGGTACTCCATGCTGGAGGTAAATTTGATAAAGACACCTATAAAGTCTCCGGTGGTCTTCATGGGGTTGGGGTCTCTGTAGTCAATGCTCTCTCCAAAGAGTTACATCTTACTGTTTTTAAAGATGGTGCAATTCATGAACAATCATTTCAAAAGGGGATTCCTCAAAATGTACTTGAAAGCTCAGGAAGCACAAGAAAACATGGTACCAAGATAGAGTTCTGGCCTGATGAGACTATCTTTACTGAAGGTGTAAACTTTAGTAAAGAGATTTTGATGAAGCGTTTCAAAGAGCTCTGTTACCTCAACCCTAAAATTACAATAGAGTTTAAAGATGAGAGAGACGGCACAAAAGAGCTATATCATTTTGAAGGCGGTATCAAACAGTTTGTTGAGAATATGAATACCAAAAAGCCTCTCTCCAAAGCACAATTCTTTCAAGGTAAAGCAGATGATATCGAAATAGATATCGCTCTTATGTATTGTGAGGGGGATTATGAAAAATCACTCTCTTTTGTAAACAACATTAAAACTGCTGATGGGGGTACCCATGAGGCAGGATTTAGAGCAGGACTGACACGCTCTCTTGCAAGCTACATCGCTAAAAATGCAAATGCAAAAGAGAGAGGTACCAAAATCACAGGTGAAGACTGCAAAGAGGGGCTCATAGCCATTGTCTCTGTACGTGTACCAGAACCACAGTTTGAGGGACAGACCAAAGGGAAACTAGGCTCTTCTTATGTACGTCCGTTGGTACAAAAATTCTTCTCTGAAAAGTTCAACAAATACCTCGAAGAAAATCCCATAGAGGCAAAAGCCATCATGTCACAAGTTCTACTTGCGGCTAGAGGCAGAGATGCAGCAAAGAGAGCTAAAGACCTTGTAAAACGTAAAGACTCTATGAGCATCGGTACACTGCCTGGCAAGCTTGCAGATTGTCAAAGTAAAGACCCATCACTATCGGAGCTATATCTTGTAGAGGGTGATAGTGCTGGTGGTTCAGCAAAACAGGGAAGAGATAGAGTATTTCAAGCAATATTACCACTTAAGGGTAAAATTCTAAATGTTGAGAAAGCCCGTTTAGAGAAGATTTTAAAATCTGATGAGATAAAGAATATGATTACTGCACTAGGTTGCGGGATTGGGGATGAGTTTAATGAAGAGAAGCTCAGGTATCATAAGATTATCATCATGACCGATGCCGATGTGGATGGTAGCCACATCCAGACACTTCTAATGACGTTCTTCTTTAGATTTCTGCGTCCAATTATTGAAAAAGGGTACCTCTACCTTGCACAACCCCCACTATACCGTTACAAAAAAGGGAAAAATGAAACCTATCTAAAAGATGATATGGAACTGAACAATTTCCTCATCCAAAACGGTATCTCCAGTATTGAGAGTGAGACTATGGGAGAGAACGATTTGATTCATCTCTTTAGGCTTGTAGGACACTACAAAATGACACTTAAAGATTTAGAGAAGCGTTTTGCTCTTACTGAAGTGGTACGTTATATGATAGAAAATCCTGATATCATCGGCATGTCAAACAAAGCATTGGCAGAAACCATAGAGAAATATATCGCTGAGCTTGGATACAATATTCTCAATAAAACCATTACTGAAGAGGAGATTCACCTCTTTGTTCAGACTAATGACGGTCTAGAAGAGCTTATAATAGATGATATACTCTTTACCAATCCTCAATACAATCAAGCCATTGAGATATACCAAAAAATTCAAGATAGTATCACAGATGAGTTTAAAGAGAAAGATCTAATTAAACTATTTACACAGATAGAGGCATCTGCCAAAAAGGGTGCCTATATCCAACGCTACAAAGGTCTAGGTGAGATGAACCCTGAACAACTCTGGGAAACAACCATGATGCCAGAAAACAGAAAACTGCTTCAAGTCAAAATAGACGATATAGACGTTGCAAGTAAAACCTTTACCCTCTTTATGGGCGATGAAGTGGAACCAAGAAGAAATTACATCGAGACTCATGCCAAAGATGTAAAACATTTGGATGTTTAATGTTATTATCAGAACTTGAAGAGAGAAAACGCCGTTTTAAACTTGCTCTTAGAGCGGGAATTCCTCTTTTGCTTCTCTTCTCTTTAGTTTTCTATACTATATTTCTAAAAGATGATACCATTAACCTTACAATAGGAAACACTTTTTTACTTGTGAGTATTATATTTACTACTATCTATTTTATCTATTTTCTTTTAGAAGAGGACCCTAAAGAGAGCCTTCTAGACCAAACTACCCATGGCTTTAACCAAAAGACATTTATCAAAAAATTTAAAGCACGCAAACCAAAGACACTAGCACTCCTAATCATTAAAAATCTTACAACCATCAATGAGAATTATGGTTCAAGAGATATAGACAGTCTGCTACACACCATCATACACAGATTAAACAACAAATTCAAAGAGCTAGGAGAGAAAAAACCTCTTATCGGAAGACAATATGGTGCAGAGTTTCTTATTGCAATAGATAAAAATAGTGAAGAGGTTGAAGATATCTTAAGACTCTTCTCTGAAGAGAATAAGAGCATCAACTCTATAGAGATAGATTATAGCTTTGCTACAATACAAAATACTCAAGAAAATATAGATAAAGCTATTATACAACTAAAAGATACCATAAAGAGTAAAGAGGCAGATACTCCAGATGATCCCAAAGAGAGTATCATCAAAGATGCTCAGGAGTTCTCTAAACTTGAAGAGAATGTTATCTCTGCAATTAAAAAGGAGAGCCTCATTCTCTCTTTTAGACCTCTGCTCAATACACACAGTAATAAAATAGATATTTATGAAATTGCTGTTAAACTTAAAATAGAGGGGAGTAACGATATACTGCCTAGAGTCTATCTTCCTATTGTTAACCGATTGGGTCTTGGAAGAGAGTATGACTTAATACTGATTAAACATATCATCGACCTTCTGCCTTTGATTGACAGCACTATCTCATTAACATTTAACCTCTCACCCTTCTCATTGAGAGACAGTTCATTTCAAGAGAAATTTTTCAACTATTTGAATCAAACCAATATAAACCCTTCACGCCTGATTATACAGCTCTATGAACGAAAAACACACCATAACCTCAGTGGCTATCTTGAGACACTCAAAAACATGAGAGCAAGGGGGCTACGCGTCTGTATTGACAATTTTGGCTCCTCTAATGCCTCTATGGAGTATATGAAACACTTTAAATTTGATATGATACAGTTCGATAGGGACTATGTGACAAATCTTAATGATGAGACGAGTTATGCTATGCTGGAGTCTTTAACTAAAATGTCTAAAGATTTACATATCCTCACTGTAGCAAAGTGGGTAGATAAAGATGAGCAAAAAGAGAGACTAAGAGCTCTTGGCATAGACTATCTTCAAGGATTTGGAATTGGCAAACCTCTACAAGAGAGAGATTTGATAGAAAAATATAATTAGAAGTCTAAAGATAGTTAAGTTGTAGGGTGAAGTATGCTTACTAGACCTCTTAAATTTGACTCTACATTGATAAACTTAAATATAATTTTGTATAAAATAATAGGATAAATAATCAAGAGGTTACTCAATGTTCCAAAAGTCACTACTCAAAAATTTTATCAAATCTTTCACTGCTCCAGATT
>CAZOBE010000027.1:0-10513 GCA_964578205.1 uncultured Sulfurovum sp.
CGACTTACTCTACTGCCATCGCCACACGTATGGGACTTTATGAAAATGGTTTTAATATCTTTATATATAGTGGAGATGGTGTTCGTAAATCAACAATTGCCAGTCTGAAAATGTTAGAGTTGGAGTATGTTGATATGCAATTGAAAAAAGTACGAAACCCTCAGGCTAAGAGTATAAAAGATAGTGATTTTTAGATCTGAGTAATAAAAGGGATTTTTTTATTGGGAGTGAACTCTCTCCATTTTTAGAGGCTACTGGATTTGGACTAGTGTATATGTACCGCTAGCCAAAGTGTCTCTTTTTTAGTTTCTATCACTCGATGTGGAGTCTTGGCAGGGATAAAGAGAGTCTCCCCTTTAGTAAGTTTTTTTTCTACTCCATCAATAAGCAGTGTAGCCTCACCTTCGAGTACAACAACCCACTCATCTTCATCTTGAATATACTCTATTGGTTCTAAGTTATCTGAACTAACAATACGATTGATTTTGATATTTTTATGTTCAAGCAGGGTAGTGAAGCTCTCACCAGTTTTTGGGGTAGTGTAGTCAAATAGATTCATCTCTTTTCTCAATAGCTCATTTGTATAGCATCAATATCACTCCAACCCATACTTTTTTTAGAACTTCTATGTGCTAAAATGTGGTCGATGTATCTTGCAAAAACATCGGTTTCTATGTTGAGTTTTGTTCCAATTTTATAGTTTTTCATCAAGGTCTCATTGAGTGTATGGGGAATAATGGTGAGCCTGAAGCTCTCCTCATAGACATCATTGACCGTAAGAGAGATACCATCGATGGTGATGGAGCCTTTGGGAATGATATGGGCAATATATTTTTTATCTACTTTGATGATGAAGTCTGTAGCATTTTCTCTAGGAATAATTTGTGAGACTATACCAATACAATCTATATGTCCTTGTACAATATGTCCCTCAAACCTATCACTCATTTTCATGGCTGGTTCTATATGAACTTGACCACTTAGTTTACTCTCATCTATGATGGAGCGTGTCTCATCTGCAAGTTCAAGGTCAAAGCCGTCACTGTGTACCTTGATAACAGTAAGGCAGACACCGTTGATAGCAATGGAGTCTCCCAGTTTTGCTTTGTGTTTAGATTGGATGGTTAAAATATTATTTTGATACTTTTTTACTGTTGCGATTTCACGAATTAAACCTGTGAACATAACAATCCTTTGGATTGAGTGAATAGTGAATAGTGAATAGTGAATAGTCTATTTAACATAAATTATAGCCCCTTATGTAATTTGGATATAATTCGCTAATTATAGCAGAAAAGCGTTGATCGTTGAGTATTGAGCATTGAGTAGAAATAATCTATTTTTCACTCTTCACTCTTTACTCTTCACTCTTCACTTTTTCAAACGGAGTTTTGAATGAATTATGATGTCATTGTAATTGGTGGTGGACATGCCGGCATAGAGGCATCTCTTGCCAGTGCAAGAATGGGTGCAAAGACGCTCTTAATAACAATACTCGCAGAGCAGATAGGAGCCTCCTCCTGTAACCCTGCCATTGGCGGGCTTGCCAAGGGGCACTTGGTAAGAGAAGTAGATGCTCTTGGCGGTGAGATGGGACTTTGTACAGATAGAACAGGGATACAGTTTCGTACACTCAATGCCTCTAAAGGACCTGCGGTAAGAGGAACACGTGCCCAGATAGATATGGACCAGTATCGTCTCTATATGCGTAATGTGGTACTTAACACGGAAAATCTTGATGTGAAGCAAGAGATCGCAGATGGGCTCATCGTAGAGGATGAAGAGGTCAAAGGTGTGACGACACAACTTGGCAATAGCTATATGGCACCTAAAGTCATCATTACAGCAGGAACATTTTTAAACGGTCTTATTCACATCGGCGATAAGCAGCAAAGAGCAGGAAGACAGGGTGAGTTTGCCTCTATTGAACTCGCTGAATATCTTAAGAGTCTTGGACTCAACATCGGACGACTCAAAACAGGTACCTGTGCAAGAATCGATGCCAAAAGTGTCGATATCTCTGTAATGGAAGAGCAACAAGGAGATACACCTCCACCCCCTTTCTCGTTTCGTACCAACAGAAAAACTTTTAACCCTAAGCAGTTGCCATGTTACATCACCTATACCAATGAAGAGACCCATCAGATTATCGAAAGCAACTTCGATAGAGCACCACTCTTTTCAGGACAGATAGAGGGTGTAGGACCTAGATATTGTCCAAGTATTGAAGATAAGATCAACCGTTTTAGAGATAGACCGCGACACCAGATATTTGTAGAGCCACAGACGATAGAGAGTACTGAGTACTATATCAACGGCATGAGTACCTCTTTGCCTACAGATGTACAATTAAAGATGATACGCTCAGTCAAAGGGATGGAGAGTGCCAAAATCGTACGGTATGGATATGCCATAGAGTATGACTATATTTACCCTACAGAGTTAAAACATACCTTAGAGACAAAAAAGATTAGAGGTTTATATTGTGCAGGACAGATAAACGGTACTACAGGCTATGAAGAGGCAGCAGCACAGGGTCTTATGGCAGGTATCAATGCAGTACTTAGTCTGCAAGGCAAAGAGCCATTTATCTTGAGACGAGATGAAGCCTATATCGGTGTGCTTATTGATGATTTGGTGACTAAAGGAACCAAAGAGCCTTACCGTATGTTTACCTCACGTGCAGAGTATCGTCTGCTTTTACGTGAAGATAATGCAGATATGAGACTTTCACACTACGGGAAAGCTTTTGGATTACTTGATGATGCGTATATGCAAAAGGTGGAAGCCAAAAAGTCTGCAATAGAGGAGGCTTTAAATTTCCTTAGAGAAAATGATGCTACACCTACCAAAGAGTTTTTGGTAAAACTAGAGAGTATTGGTGCAGTCAAGATTAATGATAGAACCTGTTGGATAGATATTATCGGGCGGGGAGATTTTGATAGAGAAAAATTGGTGGCACTCTTGCCAAAATTTGACAAGTATGATGATGAGGTTATGGAGCAGATACTTATAGAAGCAAAATACAGTCGTTACATTGAAAAGCAGCAACAGCAGATAGACAAGATGAAAGATATGCTCAAGATCAAAATCCCCGGTGATTTTACTTTTAAAAATATTTCAGGATTGAGTAATGAGATCGTAGAGAAACTTGAAGAGGCTAAACCTCCTACACTCTTTGAAGCATCTGAGATATCAGGAGTTACCCCAGCTGCAATAGAGATTATACATGTCTATATTAAGATGCTACAGAAGAGAAAATAGATAATAAATGAGGAGCTTGTAATGCTATACTATTACGCGTACAGTGGACACAAGATAGGGCTTGACAGAGTTAAAAAAGCAGCAGCACTACTAAAAGGCATGGAGGTAGCAGGTGTAGAGAGCAGACTGCTTGTCAATGATTTTCGTGCAGGGCTTGCAGCCAGAGATTTTGGTATTGCACACTCTGTGACGATAGAGAGTATCCAGGATATCGATGCTATAGCACAGATAGGGGATGTGGTGATTATAGACTCTCCTGAAGATGACAGAGGCAGACTCCAAAAGTACTGTTCTGAGTATAAGGCGGTGTTTCGTTTTGCACAGAGCGGAGATGACACTTCTCATTATGGAGAAGTGATGATTGGTTCTGAGTGTGAAGATGATGCGTCTATCCCTTCAGTGATGATAGATGATATCTACTTTGAACCCACTCCAAAAGAGGAGCGGAGAGTATTCTTTTTAAATGATGCGGATTATGATAAAGTGATTCTTAACCATAGTGATTTTTTTCGTGCCAACAGCATGGAGCTTCTTTTGGGTCACTACTTTTTTGTAAAGTATGAAGATGCATTGGCACAACTCTTTACTAAAGTGCATGAGCCAGAAGAGTACATGGAGATAATCAGAACAAGCAGTCATGTCATTACAGCTTCTCTACAGACAGCACTAGAGGCAAAAGCAAGTGGTGCTAACGTCTCATTTATAGCACTTTTGGAGCCTTCTGTAGAGCAAATAGACCTTTTAGTCAAATATGGAATTTATGTAATAAAAGATTTGGATAGCTTTACTTTGGATATTGAGAAGAAGAGATATGGTGTTACTTTTGAAAAAGCGTTAGTGCCTATGGTAAAGAGAGCAGTCAATTCTATTTTGAACGCTATTTAATTAGGAGTATTATTCTCTTAATTTACCTACAGTAACATTCAGTAAAATAGATAGTTACTTTTGATATGGGTCAATTCCTTTTAAATATAAATAATTTATAATAAATGGTTAAAACTATTATAAGGAAGGAATTAGCATGGCTAAAAAGGTACAAGGTCGTAGAGACTTTATGGGTATGGCTCTAGGTGGTTTTACTGCTCTAGGTGGTATCGGTGCACTCTATGCAATGAAACGCACTTGGGATCCATTGCCAAGTGTAAAAGAAGCTGGATTTACAACAATAGATCTTGCTCCAGCACCAGAAAATGTGCTTATTACGGAAAAATGGAGAGGGAAACCAATCTTTATTCTAAAGCACTCAAAAGAGATGATAGCAAAGGTTAGTAATAAAGATAAAAAGAGACTGATCAAAGTAGGAGATGCATATTATATGGTAGCTGTAGGGCTTTGTACACACCTTGGATGTATTCCAGGATATAATTCTGAAAAAGAGAGTTTTCTCTGTGCATGTCATGGTGGACAGTATAACAGTACAGCAGATGTAACAAAAGCACCACCTCCAAGAGGGTTGGATATTCCTCCGTTTAAGATTGATGGTACAAAGCTTGTTCTTGGTGAAGAGGGACCAGAATATAAACAGATGTTGGCCGATGGCACAACAATGCCGGTATAAGGAGGAATAGATGGCACATTTTGACGAAAATGCAAAACCGTTTAGCCATAAATGGTTGAATGAAAGGATTGCGATTGACACACTACAACGTGTCTTGTCAACTGAGTACTGGATTCCGAAAAATATCAACTTTCTATGGGCGATGGGTATGGTGCTTGCTGCTACATTTGGCTTGTTACTAGTTTCTGGAATTTTCTTATTGATGTATTATCAGCCAAATGTAAACACTGCATTTGATTCTGTAAACTACACTATTATGTCTGAGGTAGGTTATGGTTGGTTATGGAGACATATTCATGGTGTAGGTGCATCGGTGGTATTTCTGATTATATATATTCATATGCTTACAGGTATCTACTATGGTTCATACAAAAGAGGTAGAGAGCTTATTTGGCTTTCAGGAATGCTTCTTTTTGTTCTCTTCTCTGCTGAAGCATTCTCTGGATATATGCTTCCTTGGGGACAGATGAGTTACTGGGCAGGTATGGTTATTACCAATCTTTTTTCAGGTGGTTCATTGCATGCAAACGGACTGGTTGAGTGGATTCGTGGTGATTATGTGCCTGGACAGGCATTTTTGAATAGATTCTTCATGCTTCACGTGCTACTTGTACCATTGGCAATTATTGGTGTGATTGTACTTCATTTTGGTACATTGAGATTACCACATGTGAATAACCAAGATGGTGAAGAGTTTGACTTTGAAGAGGCTTCAGAGCTTTATAAAGCAGGGAAAGTTAAAGAGTCAAAAGTTATTCCGTTCAAACCAGTATTCTTATCTAAAGATGTCTTTGTAATGGGTATTTATTTTATTTTCTTCTTTTATCTAGTCTTTTATCATTTTGAATTTGCAATGGATCCGGTTAACTTTGATCCTGCAAACGGACTTAAAACACCAACACACATTTATCCTGAGTGGTACTTCTTGTGGAGTTATGAGATTCTTAGACCATTCTCAACAAACGTTGGATTGATTGCATTTGCTATTGCGCAAGTGATTTTCTTTACGCTACCATTCCTAGACAGAAGTCCAAATGTTGCTCCGGCAAGTAGAAGAGGTGTATTTAAATTTTGGTTTTGGGCACTATTGATTGATATGATAGTATTAACTTTTATGGGTAAATTACCACCTGAGGGTATCTGGAGTACAGTAGGATTGGTTGCAGCCCTAACATTTATGGGCTTGTGGATCATGCTTCCGATTATTACGTTAAAAGAAAAAAAGTTATAAGGGGTAGAGAATGAAAGAATTGAAAATATTTGGAATTGTGGTAATCTTTACTCTGATACTCTATTGGGGAGTTGAACCATTTGCACACTCTCAAATGCATAAGCATGTTGAAGGAGATGACTTTAAGTACAGTGATCTCAAGCCTATATCCGTTAAAGGAGATGCAAAAAAAGGTGAAGTTCTAGTTGCTTCTTGCGTGGGGTGCCACTCTATTAAGGTAAAGAATATGCCTGCACCAATGGATGCCATCGCCTCTTCAGGTGCCTATGGTGTTAACCCGCCAGATTTAAGTCTTGTAGGTGCACTACTTGATGAGAAATTTTTGACACACTTCCTGCTTAATCCAGCAGAAGTGACAAAATCTAAACATTTTGCAATGCCTCCAAGTGCATCAAGCGAACAGGATGCAGCAGATATTGTAGCTTATTTGAAATCTATTGCACCAAAAGAGATGAAGCCAAAAGAGGCTTATACGTTTGCTTGTGGAAGATGCCATGCAAATAGATATGATAAGTGGACACAGATAGGTGATGTCCCTAAAACAAAATCAAATATTAAAACAGGTGTTGATCTTGATGCACTTGAATTTAAAAAGAAATTAGGTGAATACCAAAATAATTTGGCAAACTATATGGGTAAATTACCACCAGATTTATCTATGATTATTAGAGCAAGATCTGAACATTTCCTAGAAACGTTTGTAGAAAATCCTCAAAGTCAGCTTCCAGGTACAGCGATGCCAAGAGTTGGTTTGACCAAAGAGGGGTATGAAAAGGTTGAATCTTACCTTGAAGAGACAGGTGATCCAAGTAAGCCATTAAGAGAAGAGACAGGACCAAAAGTATTACTTTTCTTTTTGATCTTTACTTTCCTTGCATACTTATGGAAAAAATCTATGTGGAAAGGTCACCATTAATCACTTTGTGTGATACTTTTCAGTGTGGGAACTCTCCCACACGATTATCTCTTCTCTTTAAAATCTTAGCAACTTTTTATCTATATTTAGCTACCCTAATCAAAATTATTATATGGAAATATTATGCTTATAGACGGACATGGCCGAACGGTTAACTACTTAAGAGTTTCTGTTACAGAACGCTGTAACTTCAGATGTCAATACTGTATGCCGGAAAAACCATTTTCTTGGGTACCCAAAGAGAATCTACTCTCATTTGAAGAGCTTTTTTTATTTATAAAAGTAGCCATAGATGAGGGGGTCAATAAGATTCGTATTACAGGTGGTGAACCGCTTCTTAGAGAAGATTTGGACTCTTTTATTAAAATGATTTACAATTATAATCCCAATATTGACCTCGCACTCACTACTAATGGATATCTTTTACCCCAGACGGCACAGAAGCTAAAAGATGCCGGACTCAAAAGACTTAATATCTCTTTGGATTCACTCAAGCCTGAAGTTGCGGTAAAGATAGCACAGAAAGATGTATTGGGTCAAGTGCTTAAAGGTATAGATAAAGCACTTGAAGTTGGGTTAGGTATAAAGATCAATATGGTTCCTCTTAAAGGCATTAATGATGATGAGATACTAGATATCATAGACTACTGTAAAGAGAGGAACATTAAAGTACGCTTTATAGAGTATATGGAAAATGCACATGCAAGTAAAGCGATTGAAGGTATGCATGGCAGAGAGATACTTGATAGAGTAAAAGAGGGATATACTATTAGAGCACTTGGGCGAGAAGGTGCAAGTCCATCGTTTAACTATATTTTAGATGATGGCTATGAATTTGGTTTAATAGATCCACATAAACATGACTTTTGTGAAAACTGTAACCGTATCAGATTGACAGCAGAAGGAAACATTATCCCTTGTCTTTATTTTGATGAAGCGATGAGCATCGCAGAGTCTGTAAAAAAAGGTGACATTCAAGGTGCTGCTGATGTTTTGGCTCAGGTACTGAAAGATAAGCCAAAAGAGAATCGCTGGAGTGAAGATAATCCTAATGAAGAAGATGTTTCAGCTAGAGCTTTTTATGAGACGGGAGGATGATTTAGTGAGGAATGAGGAATTAGGAATGAAGAATGAATGTATGCAAAGCGATAGCTTTGCTTCAATTTTAAATAACATCATTGCAAAGCAATGCAGACCGATACTCTTCACTCTTCACTTCTCACTTCTCACTTTAGAACAAGGGGGTACCCCTTGTTCTATTTAACAGAACAGTTTTTCTCTATTCAGGGTGAAGGGAAGTATGCAGGTGTACCTTCTTATTTTTTAAGAACTGGAGGATGTAACCTTTCATGTCCCGGTTTTGGGGCAACCTATGAAGTGGATGGAGAAGTGCGTTATGGGTGTGATACCTATTTTGCTGTTGACAGTGCTTATGCCAGATCATGGATAAAAGTAGAGGAGAGCAGAATACTCATTCAGGAACTCAAAAATGAATTTGAAAAGATAGGTTACAAGCCTCATATGGTCATCACAGGCGGTGAACCTTTGATGTATCATAGTGATAAAGCATTTTATGCAGTTATTACATGGTTAGTGGAAGAGGGTGTGCAAATCACCTTTGAGACTAATGGGACTATTGAGATAGACTTTGAAACATACCCCGCCTATAAGTCCTGCATCTTTGCACTCTCTTTAAAGTTATCCAATAGTGGAGAACCTTCACAAAAACGTATTATCCCCCAAGCATTAAAAAACATACAAACGTATGCAAAAGAGTCATTTTTAAAATTTACTATAGATGAAAAGCTTGTAGAAACAACAGCCATAGATGAGATAAACCAGATAAGAGACATCTTACCAAAACTCGAAGTTTTCTGTATGCCTGTAGGTGAAAGCAGAGATACCATTTGGAAAAATGACAGAGCTATATTTGAGTTTTGTATGAAGCATAACTTTAGATATAGTGATAGATTGCATATTAGAGTTTTTGATACAACGCAAGGGGTGTAGAGAATATAAGTGTCTAGCAAGCACTTTAGAAATAAGTGTTTGTAATAAAAAATATAACTAAATCATATTTTACTAAGGGGAATTATATTTAAATCGGAGTAACATCATCCTTATTATTTATCCATAGTGGTAATAATCTAAGTTCGATAGGAGTCAAAATGAAAGAGATTGTAAGAAAGGTACTACCATTAAGTCTTATTGTTGCCCTTAGATTTTTTGGGCTGTTTATTGTCTTGTCTGTACTTTCACAGTATGCAAAAGATTTACCCGGAGGCAGTGCTTTTTTAGCGGGTATAGCATTGGGTGGATATGCCTTAACACAGGCTCTATTGCAAGTGCCGTTTGGAGTAATGAGTGATAAGATAGGTCGTAAAAAGACTATTTTGTTTGGATTACTTCTCTTTGCAGTAGGCTCGATAGTGGCTGCATTGGCGGAGAATATCTATATCCTTCTGCTTGGACGTTTCTTACAAGGGGCCGGAGCTATTGGTTCAGTGGTAACAGCGATGATCGCTGACCATGTACGGGAAGATCAAAGAGCACATGCTATGGCTGTTATGGGTATGACTATTGCTATGAGTTTTGCAGCAGCGATGATTATCGGTCCTGTTATGGCAGGGGTATTGAGTGTCTCATCACTTTTTTGGTTGACAGCCATTCTTTCTCTAGGTGCCTTGGTGATCCTGTTTACTGCCGTACCTGAGCCTCCAAAAATTGTTCATCATTACAGTGAAGAGGAGGCAAAAATAAAACAGGTCTTTAAAGATAAAGATTTAGTCAGAATGTATATTACCTTTTTGTTCCATAGTTCTACAATGGCAATTGCTTTTTTTATTATCCCTATTTTAATGAAGGAGAAGTTTGGACTTGGGACAATGGATTACTGGAAGGTATATCTTCCAGCTGTGATATTTGGTATTGTAGCAATGGCACCTGCAGCTATCTTGGGTGAAAAGTATAGTAGAGGTAAAGAGGTATTTATAGCCTCTATAGGATTTATTACAGCTTCATTTTTACTTATGGGTTTCTCTAATAGTTTTATAGGATTTGCGATAGGTGCAGTCTTTTTCTTTATAGGGTTCAATATGTTTGAACCACTCTTGCAAAGCTTTGTGAGTAAATTTGCCAAAGTACATCAAAAAGGGGCTGCCCTTGGTGTCGCCAATACCTTCTCTTATGTTGGTATCTTCCTTGGAGGCGCTATAGGTGGGTATCTCTATCAACATTATCATGAGAGAGGTGTAGCTGTTTTTGTTTCGATTATTTCAGTGGTATGGATATATTGGATTGCAAGTATGAGAAATCCAGGGCTTAGAGCAAATCTCTTTTTAGGATTAGATAGATACAATAAAGAGAAGATTCAAGGATTGAAAACATTGGAAGGTATTACGGATTTCTATATTAATGAGAGTGAAGCACTTATTGTCATTAAATATGATGAAGAAGAGATCAGTGAAGAGAAAATTAAAAATTTCTTACATAAAACGGGAGCAAAAAAGGAGAATAATGAGACAATTAGGACGTAGAAAAATTG
>CAZOBE010000028.1:0-9792 GCA_964578205.1 uncultured Sulfurovum sp.
TGTCCCACTATCTTCTGATACTGGTGTTTTTGGTACTTTTCGCTTAGGATGCAAAGGGTCATCCTCCTCTTCCTCTTTTGAAGTATCTTCATCGATATTAATCGTTTCTGCTAACCCAATATCATCTTCATTGGAATCTTCATCAATGTTTACTGTCTCTACCAAGCCCATCTCCTCCTCAGGAGAGATATCTTCTGTACTTTTATCCTTCTCCTCCACTAGCACTTCATCCTCATTGTGAGCTTTTTTCACTGATGGCAGAGGAGAGTTTACCGTATATAATTCACTTTTCCCTTCATACTCACCTCTAAAAACACCTTGAGGAATATCAAATGTACGTTTCGTTTCAGGATAGAGTTCAAGCAGTTTTTTATAGTAGTAGGCAAATGCGGGTGCTGCAAGTGCACCACCTGTTGCTCCACGAGGTCCTATGGGGCTATTATCGTCACGTCCAAACCATACAATGGCTTCAATTGTAGGAGAGTAGCCACAAAACCATGCATCTATACTATTGTTTGTCGTACCAGTTTTCCCTGCAAGTTCAATCCCTTTTACACGGGCATTTCTACCTGTTCCTCTCTTAATTACATCTTGTAAAATATCGGTCATAAGATAGGCTTGTTCGGGTGTAGTAAAGTTTGCAATCTCTTTAGGTCGTGTCTCATAGATAACAGCACCCTCTTTAGAGATAATCTTGCTTACTATTCTTGGCTCTATCATATGTCCGCTATTGGCAAACACTGAATAGATTTGTGCCATCTTAAGAGGACTCAAACCTAGATTACCTAGTGCAATAGACATATCTCTAGGAATATGAGGTACATCCAAAAAGGCTAGTCTTTTACGGATTGTACTCACTCCAAGATCTGCTACAAGGTTGATTGTTGCAAGGTTTCTTGAGTGAACTAAAGCCTCTCTCAAAGAGATAAAACCCTTAAAGTCTCTCTCATAGTTTCTAGGTGACCAAATCTTAGGTTTACCTTTGTAGTAGTACTGAAATGTTCTTGCCAAATCGGTTAGAGGACTTGCAGGATTATATCCCATATCCAAAGCTGTCTGATAGATAAACGGTTTAAAAGCAGACCCCGGCTGACGTTTAGACTGTGTGGCACGGTTAAAGGCACTCTTTTTATAGTCTATACCGCCTACCATCGCCAAAATATCTCCTGTTGTACTCTCTACTGCTACAAATGCTGTATTGAGCTTAGAATTTTTAGATCCCTCTTTATACTTTCTGAGTGCCTTTTTATAGGCAAAAGAGAGTGCCTCTTTTGCAATATTTTGCTGTTTCATATCGATTGTCGTATAGATTTGATACCCACCTGTGCGTATATCTCCCAGTTTTCCCTTAAAACGTCTTAACACTTCATCGACGATATAAGGAGCGACGTTTTGACTCAATGATGTTTTATAAACTTTAGGAGACTCTTTAACCGCTTTTAGATAGTCACTCTGCGTGATCCACCCGATGCTCTTCATACGATACAGTACATTATTTGCACGGTTCAAAGCACGTTTATAGTGGCGTAAAGGGTCATAATAACTTGGAGCATTTGGTAATCCAACCAATAGTGCCGACTCTTTTAGTGTGAGCTCATTCAACTCTTTATGAAAGTAACCGTCTGCCGCTGTTTTAACACCAAAGTAGTTATTTCCATACGATATCTCATTGAGATAACGCTCGATAATATCTTCTTTACTCAGCTCATGCTCTATCTTTAGAGCCAAAATCGCCTCTTTTATCTTACGGGTAAGCTTCTTTTTATTGCTAAGAATTTTATTTTTAATAAGCTGTTGCGTGAGTGTACTGCCACCCTCTACAAACTTTCCTGCCTGAATATCTTTGATAATCGCTCTTAAGATTGCATCGGGATTGACACCGTTATGTTCAAAGAAGCGTGTATCCTCCATTGCAACGAGTCCTTCAACCAAAAAGCTCGGAAGTTCATCATATCTTGCATAAAGGCGATGTTGTGTCTTAAAGACATAGGCCAGTTTATTTCCATTTCTATCCAAGATAACACTTGATATCTCCGGCTTATAGTTTATAAGTTTATCTGCATCAAGGGATATCTCTTCATAGGCATAGATAAATGCAATACCCAGTGCCACAGCAAAAATCATTATTAAGATAATGGAACCTTTTACTAGAGCATTAAACATACTTTATCCCCCTATTTTTTCATTATCAATACTAGTTAACACTTCTCTTAATACCTTTTTAGAGGCACTTAAACGGGGAATTACCCTTAAAATAGGACTATGGACTGTCGGCTCTCTTATAGCCCCTACCAAAAAACCCTTTTGCATCAGTCTTTTCTGCATTGCCAAAGCATCTTCATTACTCTTTACGGCTATAGGAACAATAAGACTCTCACTTTTAATGCCCAACAGACTCTCAACAATCTTTTGACGTGCCTTGATGCGTTTAAAATACTTTGAGGAGTTTTTTGAAATCATCTCTATATTTACCAGTGCCAATGCTGTATCTATTACTGAAGGTGCTGTAGAGTAAATGATGGGCTTGGCTCTATTTTCAAGAAAGCTGATAATCTGGGCACTTGCTAAAATATATGCACCATAACTCCCATAGGCTTTACCTAAAGTGCCCATTTTGATATGATTGGGTTTAATCTCAATACCATAATACTCAAATATACCCAAAAGTCTCTCACCCAAAACACCACAGCTATGTGCTTCATCTACAATAAGCAGTGCATCATGCTCATTTGCAACATCAAATATCTCTTTGTTACACACTTCACCGCTCATAGAGTAAACACCCTCTATGGCAATAATATTGCGTTTGCCATCAGATACTTTCAATTTTTTCTGTAAATCATCTGCATCATTATGTGCAAAGTAAACTACTCTATCACCCAAAAGCCTAGAAGCCATCACACCACTTGCATGATACTCTTCATCCATAAAGAGTCTATCACCTTTACGAACAAGTGCCTCTATAAGGGATAAATTTGCAAGAAATCCAGACCCTACACTTAAGCCTTTTTCAAAACCGTTCAGTGAAGCAAGGGTCTCTTCAAAAAGAGAGTGTATCTTGTGGTAGCCGTTGACCAGCATACTCGCTTTGGGAGCAAATGCCTCATACTTATGCACTAAATGCATAGCCTTTTTAAGCTGTTTTCTCTTCTGTGCCAACCCCAGGTAGTCATTACTTGCCAAATCAACAAGATGCTTATCAAAAACTCTTCGTTCTCTAAATCGTCCCACTTTTTTGAGTGCCTGAAGCTCTTTTTCGTACATTTTAGCTTCCCATCTCTATCCAAGGCAATAGCTTCTCAACCTGGAGTCCCATAGCTGTGCTCTCAAAACCATCCACACTCTTAATATACTTTTTACAAAACCCCTCGACCATACAGGCACCCGCTTTCCCTTGCCAAAGTCCACTCTTTAGATATGATTTAAAGTCACTCTCTTCAAATTTGTTGAAATGATAATGTGTTGCTGAGATATCCAAGAAGAGAAGTTTTTTAGACCTGAAATGTACAGAGGTGATAATGGAGATAGTTGAACCACTTTGGATGCGTAAAATATCTTCTGCCTCTTCAATATTTTTGGCTTTTCGTAAAATTGTCCCATCTGAAGCTGTAATGAGAGTATCAGCACAAAGTAATGGCATCTCTAAACCAAACTGCTTTATACCTGCTTCAAGTTTACCTTTACTGGCACTATAGACAAAATCTTTAGCAGCAGTTGCCACAATTTGCTCTTCATCAAAATTGGGACTCTTTTGTATAAAATCTATACCAAACTTCTCTAAAAGAAGTGCTCTTGTCTCAGAAGAGGAACATAGACAAATCTTTTGACTGCTCACTGCTAAAATCCTCTAAGTGTTACACCTAACCATAATGCAACAACACCCAAGATAATATTGATGGGAAGCAGCAGATTTGGTATAGCAGACACTTTGGCTTTGGCAGAGACCAATTCACCTCTTAGAAAAAGTCCCCATGCCTCTTTTCGTTTAAAAAACATACACAAAAAGTTCACTGTCATTATTGTCCATATAGCCTCTTTAGCCATAAAAAGAAAACTCTGCTCAGATTGATGTCCATCTGTAGCAATAGCCATAATCAACCCTGTGATAAGCAAGAGTGCAATAAAAGGCATTACAAGCATAAAAAGTTTCCCCGTTATCTGCAGTGTTTTACCCAGTTTTATCTTTGGCTCTTCAATGGTTTGCAAAACAGGATGCACAGCAAAACGAATCGCTATCATACCTCCTACCCAGATAAGAGCAGAGAGTACATGCACAAAGACTACTTCATGTGAATAGGTTGAAAGAAGTTCTATGGCTTGTTGTTTCATCTCTTACTCCTTTTTCTATACAAAAACATAGGGATATCCCTATAGAGTTCTTTAAAGATTCTCTTCTAGATATGCTAAAGCACTCTCTTTTGCCTCAGCAATCTTACTCGCATCTTTACCACCTGCTTGAGCAAAATCGGCACGACCACCGCCACCACCGCCTAGTATAGGAGCAATCTCTTTGATCCAATTACCCGCTTTAACTCTAGTCTCTTTAGATCCGCAAGCGATCATCACTTTATCACCTCTCTTTTGAAAAAGCATAATAGCGATGTTTGGATACCTGTTTTTGGCTTCATCAATAAGCTCTTTTATATCTCCTGTCTCCACCTCATCTATGATGACTGTTACACCCTTTATCTCACTGGCAGTCAACTCTTTTTTGGTACTGCTGAGTGCAGATTGGAGTTCACCTTTGAGTCTTTTTATCTGCTCTTTGAGTTTAGTGATACCCACTAACAGATTTTGATTTTTAAGTTCTCTTTTTATCTCTTCATAGGTTGCTCTTAGCCTCTTTACTTCTTCAATAGCTGCTTTTCCACATACTGCTTCGATTCTTCTTACACCTGCAGATACACCACTCTCTTTGAGAATCATAAAAAGACCGATCTGGGAAGCGTTGGAGACATGTGTTCCTCCACAAAGCTCCACAGACTCTTTGTCAAAACTTACTACACGAACTTTCTCTCCATATTTTTCACCAAAGAGTGCCATAGCACCGGACTCTTTTGCATCATCTACGCTCATCACCTCTGTTGTGGCTGAGATATTTTTACTAATCTTATCGTTTACCCACTCTTCAACTTTAGCTATCTCTTCAGCAGACATCGCTTGAGGATGAGAGAAGTCAAAGCGTAATCTGTTAGCCTCATTGAGTGAACCTGCCTGAGAGACATGCTCACCTAGTATCTCTCTAAGTGCAGCATGAAGCAAGTGTGTAGCAGAGTGGTGTTTTTCTATCTCCGCACGTGTCCTGTCTACCACTGCATCTACTTCATCCCTTACACTGAGTTTCCCCTCAACTTCTGAGAGATTCATCTCTAAAAACTTTTTCGTATCCAACACTTTCACACTACCGTTCAATATACCAGTATCTCCAGTCTGTCCACCTGACTCCGCATAGAAAGGCGTTCTATCCAGCATCACCCATCCACGACCGTCCAACTGAGTCACCTCTTTAAAGTTTTCATCAAGAAGTGCAAGCACTTTTGCTCTGCTTTGGGTAGTCTCATAGCCTACAAACTCATTGAGACCAAACTTCTCTTTGAGAGATTTAAAATCCCCTGTAACAGCAGCATCACCCGTACCTTTCCATGCTGCCTTTGATTGCGCTTTTTGTACTTCCATTCTTTTGTTAAATGCATTGATGTCCAGCTTAATATTTTTCTCACGCAACATATCTTCTGTAAGATCAAGCGGGAAGCCGTAAGTGTCGTATAGTTTAAATGCCACTTCACCATCAAACATCTCTGTTGTCTTTTCCAACTCCTGATTAAATAGTTTAATTCCCGCCTCAATGGTATCAAAGAAACGCTCCTCTTCAAGCTTCATAGAAGCTTTTATAGCTTCAGCTTTAATAGGCAGATAGGTATACTGTTTACCCATTACTTCAACTAAAGCATCTACAAGTCTATACATAAACGGTTCTCTGAGTCCTAGCAGATATCCATGACGAATAGCACGACGCATAATGCGTCTAAGAACATACCCTCTCCCCTCTTTATCAAAATGCACCCCTTGTGCAAGTAAAAATGCTGTTGAACGCAAGTGGTCAGCGATCACACGGAAACTTGCTGAGTTTTCATTTTCATATTTATACGGAGAGCCTACAAGCTTCTCTATGGCATCTAAAAGTGGTCTAAAGAGTGATGAGTGGTAGTTGTTCAGTACACCCTCTTTGATGGCAACGACTCTCTCCAGTCCCATACCTGTATCGATACTTGGTTTAGGGAGTGGATGTAGATTACCCTCTTCATCTCTCTCATACTGCATAAAGACAAGATTCCAGATCTCCAAAAATCTATCACCCTCTCCTCCCATCACATCTTCAGGTCCGTTAAAATGCTCTTCACCTTGATCATAAAATATCTCTGAACATGGACCACAAGGACCTGTATCACCCATCTGCCAAAAGTTATCGGCATCACCAAAACGTACAATACGCTCTTTAGAGATGTGTTTTTGCCAAAGCTCATATGACTCATCATCACTTTCGTGAACAGTTATCCATAGTCTCTCTTCAGGAAGGTTAAGATACTTTTTTGAAGTGATAAACTCCCACGCATACGCCATCACCTCTTTTTTGAAATAGTCACCAAATGAGAAGTTTCCAAGCATCTCAAAAAGGGTATGGTGTCTGGCTGTATAACCTACATTATCAAGATCATTGTGTTTCCCGCCTGCACGGATACAAGTCTGTGAAGAGACTGCTCTTGGAGGGTTTGGAACGGGTGCCTCACCTGTAAAGATACTTTTAAACGGCACCATACCTGCATTGACAAACATGAGTGAGCCATCATCATCTATAGGTATAAGTGGTGCACTGGGAACTACCGTATGCCCTTTCTCCTGAAAATAGTCTAAAAAAGTCTGTCTGATATCCATGATAAAATTGTCCTGCTATAAATTAGAGATATTTTATCAATATAGAGCGTAAAACCACCTTATTTATAATAAGGTGGATATAAGTGACCCTATCTTAAACTTCTATAAATAGCTATTTAGGCTATGGAGGAAGAATCCACCTCATTTATGGGGTGGTGTGTCAAAGATAAAAAATACACACATCATCTATGTCATACTCAAAGCTTCCATCGCCATACGTAACACTCGCTCCAAAAGAAGCACAATCATATGGAATACCGTCTTTACCGTAATCAAGAGAATCTACTATGTAGATTATCTCATCACGAAAAGGATCATTACTATAGTTCCCATTCCATCCCAAAAAATCAAACTTGCACTCTTCTCCAGGATAGAAAGAGAATGCCCCATTTGGAGCTGTATACTCCACTGGTCTGGCATCACATCTATAGGGAATATCTCCTAGCGAATAACCGTTTTGATCTATCAAAAATAGTGTTTTAAAGTCATGTGAATAAGAGGTATCACTACTACTCCCACATCCACCCAACACAAATACCGTAACAAAAGATACTACAAACAGTATAGACTTTTTCACAAGCAACTCCTATGTTTTAGAGAATATACTATATTTTAAAATTGTGTTAGATTTGTGTCAACACTCTTGCAATCTTTGCACTCCCCTCTTTTTGGACACTATCCATCAACCCTCTGCTTCGTTTCTCTAAATCTTCATCCAGCAGTGCCAATACTTTCTCTTTATCCATCTCACTCTCTCTCATCACCCATGCAAGATTTTTCTCTACTAGGAACTTTGCATTATGATACTGATGGTCACCTGCTGCATAGGGGTAAGGGATAAAGAGTGTCGGAAGTGCTATTGCTGAGAGTTCCCAGAGTGTTGAAGCTCCTGCTCTTGCGATGGCAAAATCAGCCTCTTGCATATACTCTGCCAGCTTGGTAGTAAATCCAAACAACTCTGCTTCTATACCCAACTCCTTATACGCCTTTCTCACCTCATCAATATTTCTCTCACCTGCTTGATGTATAATCTTAATACCTCTTGCTTTCAATTTAGGTGCTAACTCTATTGCAAGATTATTGATAGCCTTTGCTCCCTGAGAACCTCCTAAAAAGATGATACACTTCACCTCTTTACGAATATGTGCATATGTAAAAAATATCTCTTCAACAGGATAGGCTTTAACAGGACTCTCTTCAAGATATGAGGAGATAAAGGTAGTAGCATAAGGTTTAAGAATCCTGTTTAGTGTACCTATTGAAGCATTCTGTTCATGTATCACCAAAGGGATACGAAGCACTTTTGATGCAAATGAAGTAGCACCTGCAGAGAAACCGCCTACAGAGAAGACTACCGTTGCCTGATGTTTTTTAAGCAGTCTTATCGCTTCTATAGTTGCCTTAAACATCATCCAGAGTGACCTGAATTTACCCCATACCCCTTGATTGACCACACCTTGCGTTTGAAGAAAGTATTTTGCCGAAAAATCTTCATCTTCTCCAAACCACCCTCTATCCTGCCCTTTGGTTGAACCAATATAGATAAGCTCTTCTTTTTTTAGTTGCTCTTTAACAGCTTTAATAATAGCCAAATGTCCACCCGTTCCACCACCTGTCATTACAATACTCATATAATCCTCCCATTCTTATCTCTTGGTACCTTTTTAGACACCATCAACACCATCCCTATAGCAATACATGATGCTACAATATGCGAACCTCCATAACTTAAAAATGGTACAGCAATCCCTTTAATAGGCGTAATTCCTGCTATACCATAACTATTTAATATAAAAGAGAATGCTATGAGTAACCCTACTCCTATAGAGAATAGATAATAGATAGGGTTTTGCACTCTTGAAGCAATCTTAAAAATACGATAGATGATAAAGAGTATAGTAAATGAGACCAAGCTTAACCCCAAAAAGCCTAACTCTTCAGTAATACCCGAAAGAATAAAATCTGTATGCACTTCACTGAGATAGCCCAATTTAAACTGACCGTTACCCAATCCCTCTCCCAAAAAACCACCATGATAGATAGCATTTAGAGAGTTGGATATCTGCCAAGGCTCTTTTTGTGCTTCAATACGAAGGTTTTGTACTGACTCAAAAGGAAAGATAGCAAGAATATTATCCTGTACTGTACCCCACCAACTCTTAATTCTCTCTATACGGTATGGCATAATATAGATAAGTGCAATTAAAGTTGTTACAGCACTACCGATAAGAAGAAAAAAGAATTTCCATGAACTTCCTGCAAAAACAAAAAGTATCAATAGTGTTGCACCAAGTACTACAACTTGTCCAAGATCTTTTTGCAAAAAAGCAATCACAAAGACAACAACTATAAACACACCTATATAGGGAGAGGATAGCTTTATCTCTTTCCATAATCCCATTCTAGTTTTATCTACAAGTAGTCTGCGTGAAAAACTCCATCCCAAAAAGAATACAAATCCAATTTTAAAAAACTCTACAGGAGCAATAGAGATAGAGTGAAAATGTATCCATCTCTTTGCACCTCCTACTGCTTTGACTAGAGAGACAGGAAGAATCTGCATCACAAACATCAGACCAAAAAATAGCAAAAAGAGTGTAAACCCTATATGATTAAACCATCTATCAGGTTCCATTTTACTCAATAGTACCATTATCAAAAAACCTACCAACACAGCCATGCCCTGTCTAATAAAAAAGTGGAAATCATCATAATGAAAGTGTAATACTGTATAGACAGAGAGTGAATAGTTCATTACCAATGAGAGTGTCAAAAGTGCTATCACAGCAACTAAAAGTGGTTTATCTATCATACTCAATCTCTTTTCCTCAAAATAGATGCTATTTTATCCAATTTATA
>CAZOBE010000029.1:0-9351 GCA_964578205.1 uncultured Sulfurovum sp.
GTGGAGTATGGCAAAGTGATAGTGAGATAAAAATAGATAAAAATGGTTTTATCTCAGTAGATGGAACTAAAACTAAAGAGTTTTGGAATGGTAAAATAAGTAGTAATACTAAACCTAAAAGATTGAAGATTAGAAATATCGCAGGTGATGAGGTAATTCAAACTATTGTTTAGATGTAAAATTATTAATACGGAGCATAATATGAATATAATCGTTAATGGTGAAGAGAAAAAGGTAAAAGAGGGTATTACTATTGTAGAACTTATAGAGCTACTAGGTATTAAAGTAAAAGTGATGGCTGCTGCGGTCAATATGGAGATAGTAAAAAAAGAGGATTGGGATAGCTATACCCTGCAAGAAGGGGATAAGCTGGAGTTACTTCATTTTGTGGGGGGAGGGTGATTAAATATCTATAATCACTACTGCAATAGCAAATCCTCCATCATGGCTGATGGATAGAGATGAGTCTTTGATGTTGTGTATCTTTTGTGCTTTGTTGGAAAGTGTGAAGTATGGTGCACCTTTTACACTTTTTTGAATATAGATATCATGAAAGGTAAGCTCAGCCCCTATGCCACAGCCAAGAGCTTTTGCAATGGCCTCTTTTGCTGCCCAAAATCCAGCAATAGACTCTATCTTTTTAGCAACCTCTATCTCACTCCTATGTAAAAATTTTGTTTTAAATTTCTCACCAAACCTATCTAATGCACTCTCAACTCTTTTTATAGCTATAATATCTGTTCCTATTTTCATGTAAGAATTTTAGCATATATTTGATAACTTTACATCCACTCTACCACTTGTGAAACCTCTTGAGCTATAAAACACTTGACATTAAAGTTCTCTAACGGTTTAGTAGGAACTATAGCTTTTGTAAATCCTTGTGTCTCTATCTCTTTAACTCTTTGTGCAAGAGATGATACTTCTCGTATCTCTCCTGTAAGGCTGACTTCACCTAAAAATATCGTCTTTGCACTCAACTCTCTATCTCTATAACTACTAAGTATAGATGCGATAATAGCAAGGTCAGCAGATGGGTCACTTATCTTTATACCACCTGAGATATTGATAAATACATCATAGGTTCCTAGTGGTAGGTCCAGCTTCTTTTCCAAGAGTGCTAAGAGCATATTTAATCTATTGTTATCAAATCCTGTAGAGCTCCTTTTGGGGTGTCCATACGCCTCTGCTACTAGAGCTTGCACTTCAATGATAATAGGACGGCTTCCCTCCATAATGACTGTAAGTGCAGAGCCTGACTGGAGTTTCTCTTTGTTGAAAAACCTTCCTGCCATACTCTTTGCATCGTTAAGCCCCTCTTTGTTCATCTCAAAGATGCCCACCTCGTTGGTAGAGCCAAAACGGTTTTTAAATCCTCGAAGGAGTCTTAACTCAGAGTTAGTGTCTCCTTCAAAATAGAGTACCGTATCTACCATGTGCTCCAGCACCCTTGGTCCTGCTATGGAGCCATCTTTAGTGATATGACCTATGATAAATATAGGAGTATGCAGACTCTTTGCAATACGCATAAGCTCAAAGGTGATGGTACGCACCTGTGTGACAGACCCCGGTGCAGAAGGTGTTTCGTCAGAATAGAGTGTCTGGATAGAGTCTATGACAATGAACTCGTAGTTTTCATGAGAGATTTCCAAGAGTACCGCAGAGAGACTTATCTCCGGAAGGAGATAGAGTTTGTCATGGTTTGCATCTAGTCTGTTTGCACGTAGTTTTATCTGTCCTGAAGACTCTTCTCCAGATACATATAGCACCCTTTTATCTCTATTTGCAAGATTTCCTGCAATTTTAAGAAGAAGTGTCGATTTACCAATACCCGGACTTCCACCTATGAGAGTAAGTGAACCCGGAACAATCCCTCCACCCAATACCAAATCTAACTCTCTACTTCCTGAAGGAAATCGGACAATATTATCCTCTTCTATCTCTGTAATTGGTTTAGCTTTAGTAGTAGAGGAGGTGTTAGCTTTTGAACTCTCTTTTAGAAATTTAATCTGTTCTGTAGTTAGTTCAACTATACTCTCCCACTCATTACATGATGGACACTTTCCCATCCATCTTGGAGATTGAAATCCGCATGCCTGACACTCAAACAGGGTTTTTTTCTTTGCCATACGCTTTACCTCGTATATAGTATAGTTATTGTTATTATAATGTATCATCGCAATAGAGGTGAAAAATATGTCAAATTGTAATGTTTTTTATATTTTAACTCTTTTAGTTATAATTTGATAGATTTTTTTGAGGAATAAGATTGAACTTTAACAAAATTAAACAACTGTTATATGCACTCTATTTAACCAACAGTTATGGATTTAGATTGAGAGGTGTATCTGACCCTATGGAGAAGAAGAGGCTTAGATTGGCTTATTCCAAGTCTCAACTCTTGGCACTCAATATCAAAGTAAAAGTAGAAAACCAGGAGAAACTTCCCAAAGAGGGGCAGTTTCTTCTGCTAGCCAACCATAGAAGTATCATTGACCCGCCCCTTATTGAAGTTGCTTTGGAAAAAACAAAGTTGTTTGGATTGTGGGTCTCAAAAAAAGAGCTCTACAACTCTACATTTTTTGGACTTTTTGTACGTAATGCAGGCTCTGTATTGATTGACAGGGAGAAGAGTCAAATGGGTGGTTTCTTTTCCGATATCAAAAAAGGGGTAAAAGATGGAAGTTCTATTTTTATTTTTCCAGAAGGCACACGAAATAGAACAGATAAACCACTCTCTACATTTAAAGATGGGTCTAGAATTATAGCACTAAAAAACAGACTTCCTATGTTGCCTCTATTCATTAAAGAAAATGCAACTGAAGCACTAAAGAGAGCTTTGGACAATCCTGCCAAAGAGCAGGTAATTACGGTTGTCATAGGGGACTTGATAGACTATAAAGAGAAAAGAGATATAGAGAGAGTCTATCGCGAGAGGTTTGCATTAACAGATACCTAGAGGTATCCTTTAGGCAAATATCTCATCCAAGATTGAGTTGACATACTCATTGGCTTTAAATTTAACCAAATCTTTTGGTTGTTCGCCTGTACCTATGTAAAAGATAGGCATCTTAAGCTCATCAGCGATACTGAATACAGAACCACCTTTGGCAGTACCGTCAAGTTTTGTAATGATGATACCGTCAACTCCTATCATCTCATTGAAGGCTTTTGCCTGGTTTATGGAGGAACTGCCCTGTGTACCGTCAAGTATAAGCATTTTTCGGTGTGGAGCACCCTCTTGTGCTTTATTGGCAACTCTTATCATCTTTTTTAACTCTTCACTCAGGTTTGTCTGGGTATGCAATCGCCCCGCAGTATCTATAATGACATTATCAATACCTTTTGCTTTTGCTGATGAGATAGTATCATAGACTACAGCTGAGGGGTCATGCCCCTGTTGTGTAGCAACAATAGGGATATCTAGTTTAGTAGCCCATCTTGAGAGCTGTTCTATAGCTGCAGCACGAAAAGTATCTCCCGCACCAAGGATGACACTATGCCCTATCTCTTTATATCGGTGTGCAAGTTTGGAAATGGTAGTTGTTTTTCCTGCACCGTTGACACCAATAATCATCTCAACAAATGGTTTTTCATCACTCTCTTTCCAGTCTGCTTTATATTGAAAGACAGAGATAAGGGAGTTGAATGCCTGAATACGATTGATACTAGTTGGCAACTCCTCCAAGAGTCTCTCTACAAGTTCATAGTTCACATCTGCTTCAAGCAGGATATCTTCAAAATCCTCTTTAGGGATCTCTTTTCTTTTGGCAGGAGCAACCTCTTTGATGGCTTTATTGGTTTTTCCTAAAACTTTTTTAAATATATTGAACATCTTTTGTGACTCCTTTTAGTCTATTTTTTGAGAGCTTGTTTAATGTCATACTCTATCATCTCAATAGGGACAGCACCCTCATAGTGCCTATAGTAGTTTCCATCTTTATAGATAACAGTGAGTGGTATGGGAAAATCATTAGGCAGGTGAAGTGCTTTTGCAAGTTTTAGGACAAACATATTGTTTTGGATGCTGTTTGAGATAAAATAGTTGGCTTGATACTTTTTGATGAACTCTTTTAATGTATGGCTATCGGGTTCATCATTCACCAGTACCCCTGCAACAAAAAGGTCCTCTTTATACTTTTTCTGAAGGTCTGAAAGATAGGGTATTTCACCACGGCATGGTGGACACCATGTAGCAAAGAAGTTGATAAGTACAATGGATTGTTTAAGGTGCTGAATCATCAACTTTTTACCTTTAAAGGTTACTGTATATCTGTTTTGATGTGTGTCATTGAGGATAAAAGTATCTGATGATACAGGAGACAAAGTTGTAGGTAGTGGGGTAACTGTTTGATGTTTATTGACCTCTGAGGAGACTTGTTTTATAGATGAAGTGTTATATACTATAGACTCTTTTTGGGTTTGGAGTCTCTCTTTTTTCTCCTGTTTGGTGACTATGTTTGTTGTATTTTCTATGGGAAGTATAGGTTCTTTAGTCTTTTTATCTTCACATCCTGTGAGGAATAACAAAATAACGGCTAAGAGAAAAGAGTCTGTTTTTTTCAAAATATTCCTTTGGGTATAATGGCACGGATTATAACCAAAGAGGACTTAGGTTTAGAGAATTTTATCAAAAGAAGTTTACTATCTTGGGAGTAGAATGAAGAAGAGTGATTTTAGAAAAGAGTGTTTAAAACAGTTAAAAGAGGCAAGAAGAACAGGTTTGTATAAAAAAGAGAGAATTGTCTTGGCATATCTCTATATGATTATCAGGCAGATGGATGCTAAATCTATTATGCTCTATCTCCCTTTAGAAATAGAAGTCAATCTCTATCCGCTTATTATGCGTTTGCGTCAAGAAAAGAGAGCTCTCTATGTGCCCTTTATGGAAGGTAAAAGTTTTAGATTGGTAAAATATAGACTACCTTTAGAGAAAAAAGAGTTTGGGATAAAAGAGCCCAAAGATTCAAGACAGTATAGAAAAAAGAGTATAGATTTAGCTATCGTACCTATTGTAGGACTGGATATTACTTTGAGACGAGTAGGATTTGGTAAAGGTATGTATGATAGATTTTTTGAAAAAGAGATTAAAAATATAGATAAAACAGTATTTGTGGCACGGAAATTGTGTTATAGCCATAAGATCATTACGGATGATCATGATGTTCAAGCCGATATCGTCATTGTGCCATAAGAGAGTAGTCATTTTTAAATATTCTTTTTCTTTTACAAAAGGAAAGTAATGTTAGTGATAATAGGAGTATCCGGCTTAGCCGGAACAGCTGTGGGTACAGGTATCTGTTACTTGTGGTTGAAAAATAGTATACAAAAGAAGTTTTCATATATAGAGTTAGAAGAGAAAGCGAAGGCAAAAGCCATAGCCAATGAGGCTGAACTTTTGCTGCAAGAGTCAAAAGTAAAGATAAAAGAGCGTCAGTTGGAGCAGGATCGTGAGTTTCAAAAACGTTTGACCAAGATAGAAGAGCGTAACCGTGCGCTTATTTTGCAGACAAAAGAGTTATCTGCCCAAAAAGAGAAGTTGCATCTTTGGGAGAGTAAAATACGTGCCCAAGAGGCTAAATTGGAAAAAATAGAGACTCAAAAAAGAGAGCAGATAAACCTGGCTATTGAAAAGATGCAAAGTGTTGCCTCTTTGACTGCAGAGGAAGCCAAAGCCTATATTTTAGAGAGAGTCGAAGAGCAGAGCCGTTCTGAAGCTGCAGGTATTGTGCGTAAGTATGAGCAGTTGGCTAAAGAGGATGGTGAGAAAAAGGCTAACTATATCTTGGCACAGGCTACGACACGTTATGCAGGGGAGTTTGCAGGTGAGAGGCTCATCAACCTTGTCAATCTGCCTAGTGATGAGCATAAAGGGCGTATTATTGGTAAAGAGGGGAGAAATATAAAAACCCTAGAGATGCTTCTAGGTGTAGATATTATTATTGATGAGACTCCAGGAGTGATACTTGTCAGCAGTTTCAATCTCTATAGAAGAGCCATTGCTACACGTGTGATAGAGATATTGGTAGAAGATGGGCGTATTCACCCTGGGCGTATCGAAGAGGTGCATGAGAAAGTACAGCAGGAGTTTGAACAAAAGACTTATGAAGAGGGTGAGAATATCCTTATAGATTTGGGACTTTTCCCTATGGAAGAAGAGCTTGTGAAGTTGCTTGGACGACTTAAGTATAGAGCCAGCTATGGTCAAAATGCATTGGCGCATACTATGGAGGTTGCAAGATTAGCCAAGGTGATGGCTGCTGAGATGGGGGGCGATGAGAAGCTTGCACTCCGTGCAGGACTTTTACATGATATAGGCAAAGCATTGACACAAGACTTGGGTGGTTCACATGTAGAGCTTGGAGCAGAGGTGTGTCGCAGGCATCATGAACACCCTACGGTGATCAATGCGATCTACGCACATCATGGCTATGCAGAGCCAGACAGTGTAGAGAGTGCAGCAGTCTGTGCAGCCGATACACTCTCTGCAGCAAGACCGGGGGCTAGGCGTGAAGTATTCGAAAGCTTTACCAAACGTGTCAAAGAGATAGAGGATATCGCTTTAAGTAAATCCTATGTAGATCAAGCCTATGCTATAAATGCAGGCAGAGAGATACGGGTCTTTGTCAACGCTCAGAAGATGAGTGATAATGAAGCGGTACTCTTAAGCAGAGAGATTGCCAAAGAGATAGAAGTTAAGGTACAATATCCGGGTGAAATAAAGGTCAATGTTATTCGAGAGACACGGGCTACAAACTATGCAAGGTAAAAGGTGTAACTAAAATGGAAAGATGCAGTGAAATTAAAGCGCATATCAGAATGGAAGAGCGTTATGAGGGGCTTAGCCTTATTTTTGGTGATAAAGAGGCATTGAAAGCAGAGATACTTCAAGTCATTGATGAGGTTAAAGAGGAGACAGGACAGTCACCTTTTATTTTTGACAAGATTTCAAATGACAGACCTGATATTCAGGCTATTTATCTGGAGTTTCGCGATGATATACATAGAGAGGGTGGAGAGTTTTTTGAAAAAGTGCTTAAAAAGTTACATATAGATCAATGTGAAAGGGATGTATAGATGAAGAAATTATTTGTTGGATTAATGTTCCTTGTATTGACTTTTGGGCTCAATGCAGATGAGCTTAAAAGTGATATAAAAGAGAGTGCAGAGAAAGCACCTATTGTTGTATTGGAGACCAATGCAGGAAATATAGAACTCAAAATGTACCCTAAAGTAGCTCCACTTGCAGTAGAGAATTTTGTAACACATGTAAAGAACGGATACTATAACGGCATCATCTTTCATAGAGTCATCAAAGGGTTTATGATACAAGGTGGAGATCCTACGGGTACAGGCAGGGGTGGAGAGTCTATCTGGAAGAGAGATTTTGTCAATGAGTATGCACCAAATCTTGTATTTGACAGACCATTTCTACTAGCTATGGCAAATAGAGGACCAAATACCAATGGAAGTCAATTTTTTATCACCACGGTGCCAACACCACATCTTAACGGTGGATATACCATCTTTGGAGAGGTTATTGGTGGTAAAGATGTAGTCAAAAAGATAGAGAGTGTATCTGTCTCAAGGAGAGATAATAGACCATTGGTTAAACAAGTTATTGAAAGGGCTTATTTAAAACAATGAATCTGGATACATTAAGAGAAGAGCGTCAAAAATGGCTTACATGGAAAAATATTGCTCCCTATCAAGAGGCGATATCAGCCTTACCAAACTATTCAGATGTCAGGGTAACGCTTGGTGACAGAGTAGAGGTTCATATAGAGAATCTCTCGGATAAAGAGGCGGAGCAGATCAAAGAGAGTGCTTTGTTGATGAAGCCTTGGCGTAAAGGTCCTTTTGTGATTAATGACCTTTTGATAGATTCAGAGTGGCAGAGTCAGATAAAGTATAATCTTCTTGAGCCACATTTCAATCTAAAAGATAAGATTGTTGGAGATATCGGTTGTAATAACGGCTACTATCTATTTCGTATGCTTTCATACAAGCCTAAAAAACTTATAGGGTTTGACCCTTCTGCTATCTACTATTCACAGTTTGAGTTTCTCAATCACTTTATAAAATCTGATATTGTATATGAACTTTTAGGTGTTGAGCATGTAGAGTTTTACGAACATAAATTTGATATACTTTTTTGTCTAGGGGTACTCTATCATAGGTCAGACCCTGTTGCGATGCTCAAATCACTCTTTAAGGGGCTGAATAGAGGCGGAGAACTCATCTTGGATACTTTTATGATAGATGGAGAAGAGGAGATATGCCTTACACCCAAAGACCGCTACTCTAAAATCCCAAATATCTATTTTATCCCTACAATCAATGCATTGAAAAATTGGTGCTATCGTGCAGGATTTGAGAGGGTTGAAGTGTTGGAAGTGATGCAAACCAATTTAAATGAGCAGAGAAAAACAGAGTGGATAGATACGCAAAGTCTTGAAGATTTTCTTGACCCCAATGACCCCCAAAAGACGGTAGAGGGGTACCCCGCACCTAAACGGGTCTACATCAAAGCAGTAAAATCACTTAAAAAGTAATAAAATATCGTTATAACCTTAAAGTTACTTTTATTTTTAAATAAGCTATATTTTGCTATAAGTATGCAATTAAAAAAGGGATATGGGCAAAATTTAAGTTTTTGGGCGTATCCTTGAGCATAGGATAGTATAGAAAATGAGAATACTGACAGTAGGTTTTGATGATGACTATGTGAAACATCTTGAGACAGAGTTAGATAAATATTTTATCTGCATTGTCGATAATGCAAAAGATTTATATGATGCGACAAACTTTACAGACTTTAGACACTATGAACTTGTAATCATTGTGGATGAGGGTGTCAGATTTTCACTTGAACGTTATGTGAATGAGGTAAAGAAGAAAAAGAGTGAGACAAAGATTATGATATTGACAGATAATATCTATCAGCAGTCAGGTTTCTTTGCTCTAGGTGTTGATGATGTTATCTATAATCACTGTGACCAGCCAGACCTTATTGCAGCAAGAGTACTTGCCAATATGAGACACCTCTTTGGCACACAGGTCGATATAGGCAAGCTTGTCATAGACATTGCGAACAAGAAGATAGAGTATGATGAAAAAATTGTTTCACTCAACGGCAAGACATTTGATATCTTAGCATACCTTGCACTCCGTAAACAGAGAGTATTTTCAAAAGATGAGATTATCAATGCACTCTGGGAAGAGCCAGAGTATGTAAGTGATAATACTGTTGAGGTAGCGATTAATCAGATTAGAAAAAGACTTAAAAGTATTTTAGGTTTTCAGGTGATTCATACTGTTCGCAGACGCGGATATAAGTTTTCATACTAA
>CAZOBE010000030.1:0-9325 GCA_964578205.1 uncultured Sulfurovum sp.
AAAGTGGCTCCGGATGCTGGATTCGAACCAGCGACCAAATGATTAACAGTCATCTACTCTACCGCTGAGCTAATCCGGAACATTTTGAAACATTTTTATGCTAAATTTAGTCTTTTGATGACTAAGTTTGAGCCATTTCGTTTCGTGGTGAGATTATAGTAAAAATGTTTTTTAATGTCAAGGGTTCATTATACTTTTTTATAAAAAAGTACACCATTTGCCTCTACTTTTTTGATTTTTCCTGTTTCAAGTAGCATTTGAAGTCTCTTTTGGCTATTTTGATCAAAAAGTGCAGTGATATCTTCAGGAGTAAGAGGGCGTTTGGATAAAGTATCAAGTATCTCTTCTTCACTATAGCTGGAGGTACGCATCTTGGCTTTTTTTCGTGATGCAATATAGATAGGCAAAGAGCTGTCAAAAAGATGGCTGATATGTAAAAGTTCTTCATAACTTACAGGTTTTACGTTAAAAGCCGGTGGTCTGTCTATAGTGCCTATGTCTATACGTGTAGGTTGCAGTTTGAGAAGATACTCATTGAGCTTGGCAATCTCCTCTTCAGTGTCATTCAGAGTTTTGACAATAAGTATCTCTATAATAAGCGGTTTATTGTATTTACGCTTAAATTTCAACATGCCCGCTTTTATATCTTCTATATCAATACCCGAGTGAGAGCGGTCAAGCTTTTTCAGGCATTTTTGTGTGGCACAGTCTAAAGAGAGCTTTACTTCATCGAGTTTAAGCAGTGCTTCTATTATTTGAGGATTATCTATGGTTGCGGCATTGGAAAGAATGAGTGTTTTTGTTTGCCCCTTAAAGGTATTGATCTCATCAATAAGCTTACTGAGGTGAGGGTAGAGTGTAGGTTCACCATTGGCAGTGAGCGTAATAAAATCTACATCACCATGCTCTTGAAGTGCTACTTTAAGTGCAGAAGTGACCTCTTCAACACTCACTACATCATCATACGCATCCATCGTTTTGGTAGGATCAAGTTCACAATATAGACAGTCAAAATTGCACTGTTTTTTACTCGGACTAAGGTCCACACCCAGAGATTTACCAAATCTTCTAGAGTGGATGGGACCAAAGATGATGTTCATCAAGAGAGACTCCTCACATAGATGTATAGTGTTCTATTTTTTGCTCACTCTATGACATTCACTTACAAAGTGTTTTGCATTTTCTACCGGAACATCAGGAAGGATACCATGTCCAAGATTAAAGATGTGTCTTTTACCACCCATAATCTTCTGAAGAGCCTCTACACATTCAGTTGTTGCACTCTTTGAGTAGAGACGGCAAGGTTCCATATTGCCTTGGAGTACATATTTGTCTCCCAGTTTCTCTTTTGCCAGAGCCATAGGTGTTCCCCAGTCTACACTAAAGACATCAAAGTTTCCATATACCTTGTCTAAGAAAGCAGGAATACCTTTTGGGAAGATAATTACTGGGATATGTGGATATTTCTCTTTGAGATACTCAGCAATTTCAACCATATACTGCCATGAGAATTCATCATACTTGGCTGGTTCAATAGCAGATGCCCAAGAGTCAAAAATTTGGACTACATCAACACCCGACTGTATCTGTTTTTCCATATAGAATTTAACGACTTGTGTTACCTTTTTAAGGATATTATGCAGAAGTTGAGGGTTTGAGTACATCATCTTTTTGCAAATATTGTATGTTTTTGTTCCCTGTCCCTCTATCATATAGGTAGCAAGTGTCCATGGTGCTCCAGTAAAACCTATGAGTGCCTTCTTATCCTCTCTAGCATCCAATTGCTCTCTTAAAAGTGCGATAGTCTCATAGACGTAAGTAAGCTTACTTGCTGCCTCCTCTCCGCCAATCAGTCTCTCTAAGTCCTCTTGTGATTTTAGAGGAGCATCAAAGACAGGTCCCTCACCTTTGATAAATTCAAGCTTCATGCCCATCTCATTGGGGATGACAAGAATATCAGAAAATAAAATGGCAGCATCAACTCCTACAATATCCAGTGGCTGAAGGGTAACTTCTGCTGCCTTTTTGGGGTCATGACAAAGATTTAGAAAGTTCCCAGCCTCTGCTCTTACACTCATATATTCGGGCAGGTAGCGACCTGCCTGTCTCATCATCCATACGGGTGTGTATGGTGTCTCTTTGCCTAAACAGGCATCTACAAATATTTTAGCCATTAGTGATCTCCGCCTTTATGTAAAAAATAGAGTGCCAAAGAGAGACCAAAGATAGATCCCGCAAAGTAGAGCATCTCTTCTGCACCGTTATACTCTGTATGAAGTACTCTTTGAAAGAAACTTACCACAAGAACCATGACGATTACTTTTGCAAGTTTGTCTTTGAGCTCATCAAGTGTATGAATTTCAAGTATTTTAGATGCTGCACTATTTTTGGCAATGTCTATATCGGAGATGAAAAGTTCATACAGACCAAATCCAAAGATAAACATAACAATTGCCATAAGGTAAAGGTCAACAGCACCTATAAGTCCACTTACAATGTTTTCATGAAAGTGTTCGGGGTGCAAATGATTTACATATGTATTGTATACATCTGCAACTACAGCCCAAACATCTACACTTGCCACAATAAATAGTCCAATACCGCCTAACATACTAAATATAACGGCTAACAATACAAAAAAACGAGTATTCCATAAAATACTCTCAAATATATTTTCTATAAATCTCATTTACTCTCCAACTTTATCCACTTCTGTGCGATTCTAACTGCATTGGTTGCAGCACCTACTCTTATCTGGTCTGCTACACCCCATATATGCAATATATTGTTCGCATAGATATCTTTTCTGATACGACCTACATAGGTATAATCTGTATCGGTTGCGATGATAGGCATCGGGTATTGGTTGTTTCCAAGGTCATCTATCACTTTGACATTTTCAAAGTTCTCCAGTACTTCTCTTGCTTTGGTTACACTTACATCTACATTTTCACCAAAGGTGATGGTGATAGACTCAGAGTGGCTTCTTAGTACTGGTACACGCACGCAGGTGGCAGAGACTGCAAAGTTAGAGTGCATAATCTTATTGGTCTCATTAACCATCTTCATCTCCTCTTTGGTGTAACCATTTGGCTGTGGGGTATCAATATGAGGAATGACATTGAGTGCTATCTGATGTGCAAATGCTTTACACTCGCTCTCACTAAGTTTAAAGGCAAAAAAGTCCTGCATCTGTCTTACAAGCTCTTCCATCCCCTTTTTCCCTGCGCCACTTGTTGCCTGATAGGTGCTTACATCTACTCTTTTAATGCCATAAAGATCATGGAGTGGCTTGAGTAGTTGTACCATCTGAATAGTAGAGCAGTTGGGGTTGGCAATCACTCCTGTCTCTCTCCAAAGTCCAATATCTTCAGGGTTTACTTCCGGTACGACCAAAGGAACATTTTCATCCATTCTAAAGTGAGAGGTGTTGTCTATGACTACAGCTCCGGCTTCCACTACATACTTTGCATACTTGGCTGAGATACTTCCCCCCGCAGAGAAAAAAGCGATATCTATATCTTTTCCTTCAAATACCTCTTCAGTGAGCTCTTGAATCTTATAGGTTTTACCCTGACACTCTATCTCTTCACCAACAGATTTTGCACTTGCAAGTGGTAAAATAGTCTCTATGGGAAATGCTACCTCGTCTAAAACTCTAAAAAGTTCTTCTCCTACGGCACCTGATGCACCTACTACTGCTACATTATATTTTTTCACAATTTCAATCCTAAACTGTTTTCTATATTTTTTTCATCTTCTCTATTTAACGCTTCTGGCTTATCTCCCTTGGGACACTTGGCAATACTTACAACGGTATCTTTCTTCTCAACGTTGACTACCTTTACCCCTGAGGTGTTTCTTCCTGCTTTGCGAATACTCTCCATGTCAACACGTATCATCTTACCAATACTTGTAAGACACATAAGGTCTTTATCTTCTTCTACAAAGACAACACCAACCACATCACCGGTCTTAGGTGTAAGTCTCATAGAGATGACACCTTTGCCTGCTCTGTTTTGTTCTCTATATTCAATAGCTGTCGTACGCTTACCAAGACCTTTTTCACTGATCATAAGAAGTTCATCATCTTCATTCTCAATGGTGGTAGCACCACATACATAATCACCTTCTATTTTGAACTTGATCGCTGTTACACCACGTGCCACTCTACCTATCTCTCTTGCATCTTCTACTTTAAATCTGATACAAAGACCCTTCTTCGTTGCAACAAATAGCCATTTGGTATTTGGCATTACGATTTTTGATTCTATCAGCTCATCATCTTCATCAAGGTTGATCGCTCTTACTCCATTGGATCTTACATTGGAGTACTCAGAGAGATTGGTTCTTTTTACGATACCATTTTTGGTAAAGAAGACCAAACCTTTGTCTTTATTGAAGTCAGTGGTAGGAATGATGGCTCTGATCTTTTCATCTGCCTGAAGATTGATGAGGTTTACTACAGCTTTACCTTTTGCTGTGCGACTACCTTCGGGGATACGATAGACTTTAAGCCAGTAGAGTTGTCCTCTGTTGGTGACGAACATGAGTGTATCATGTGTATTGGAGACAAAGAATCGCTCAATGAAGTCATCATCATACGTTGTGACGGCTATCTTGCCTTTACCTCCACGATGCTGTTTCTCATACTGCTTCACAGGTACACGCTTAATGTATCCTCTATGGGTAATAGTTACAACCATCGGCTCATTTGGAATGAGATCTTCAATATCTATATCATCATAGTCATCTACAATTTCTGTCTTACGCGGTGTTTTGTACTTTTGAGCTATCTCAAGAAGCTCTTCTTTGATAATTTGGTTAATCTTCTCTTCACTCTTTAAGATACTCTCAAGGTATGCAATAGTTTTAAGAAGCTCTGCTAGTTCATTTTCAATCTTCTCTATCTCAAGACCTGTAAGACGTCTCAGTCTCATCTCCAAAATAGCTTTGGACTGAACCTCTGAGAGGGTAAAAGTATCCATAAGGCTCTCTTTAGCCTCTGTATCATCAGAACTTGCACGGATAATCTTGATGACCTCATCAATGTTGTCAACAGCGATCTTGAGACCCTCTAGGATATGTGCTCTGGCTTTGGCTTTTTCCAAGTCAAAGATGGTTCTGCGGATGATGACCGTTTTTCTGTGGTTCAAGAAGATATCAAAGAGTTCCAAAAGGTTAAATACTTTTGGCTCTTTGTTGTTGATTGCAAGCATGATGATACCAAAGGTCACTTGCATCTGTGTACTCTTAAAGAGGTTATTGAGTACAATATCACTCATCGCATCACGTTTAAGCTCCATTACTACACGGATACCCTCTCTGTCTGACTCATCACGTATCTCAGCGATCCCCTCTATATGTTTGTCCCGTACAAGCTGTGCAATATTTTCAATGAGTCTTGCTTTATTGACCTGGAAAGGGAGTTCATCAATAACAATGACCTCTCTGCCACGCTTCTGTTCTATGTGTGTTTTTGCACGCACCTTGATACGCCCACGACCTGTGGTATAGGCATCTGTAATCCCTTTACGACCAAAGATGACACCACCTGTGGGGAAGTCTGGACCCTGTACCTTGGTCATCATATCTTCAATAGTTGATTTTGGGTTATCTATACGAAGTACAAGGGCATCAATGAGTTCATCTAAACGATGCGGAGGGATATTGGTTGCCATACCTACAGCAATCCCTGAAGAGCCGTTAAGCAGTAAGTTTGGTATACGTGTAGGCAATACATCAGGTTCATACATACTGTCATCATAGTTTGGTATGAAGTCTACCGTCTCTTTCTCCAAGTCACTTAACAGATCTTCTGAGATTTTGGTCATACGTGACTCTGTATATCTCATCGCTGCAGCGTTATCTCCATCGATAGAACCAAAGTTTCCCTGTCCGTCCACCAAAGGGGCTCTCATGGAGAAGTCTTGTGCCATACGTACAAGTGCATCATATACAGCTGTATCACCATGCGGATGATACTTACCGATCACATCACCAACCACACGGGCTGATTTTTTATATGGGCTTCTGTGTGAGAGGTTGAGGTCATTCATCGCATAGAGGATTCTTCTGTGCACTGGTTTTAGTCCATCACGTGCATCAGGCAGTGCTCTACCGATGATAACAGACATTGAGTAGTCAAGATAGGATCTTCTCATACTCTCTTCAATCAAAACCTCATCTATATTCTGATTTGCTTCTAATAAATCACTCATGGGACTCCTTAAAAATTCCAATTATTATAGCTGATAAAGACTTAAGAAATATCGCTATAGAGAGGATTGTGTGAAGATGACAGTCCCATTAAAGCAGATAGATACGGTTTCACCACATTTCATAAGATTGTCAAGAAGAGAGCAATGATTTGTAGAACGGCTTAACGTAAGTAGTAGTCTAAAGTAAACTGCATATCTTCATCCAGTTCCAGATTGTTTCTCATCCATTTGAGGTAGCCTATATTCTCATGTGCTACCTCTTCGATCTCTCTATCTTTATACTTTCCAAACTTAAATGTTCTCATCATCACCGGTGTCTGTGTCAGCTCTGCAAGTTTTTGCATGATATCAATGCCGGGGAACTGCTCTTTGGCAAGAGCCACAAGTTTAGAGAGAAGCAGTTTCATTATCAGGACATCACCGATGGCATCATGTGCTTTTATGGTGATACCCAGCCTTCTTGCCTCCTCCTCTTCTCTCTTGTAGAGGTCTAAAGCATAACGCAGATATTGTAGTCTATGATAAGGCATTTGAGACAAGAGATGTTTGGCACATCTTACTGTATCAATAAGTGTGTAGCGGTTCTCAAATCCCTCTTTTTCCAGCATAGTAAGATCAAAAGAGATATTGTGTGCAATGAGATAGTTTTGAGGAGTATTTAATGCATTGATTTTTTGGTAAAATTCTGTTTCCAAAAAGGGTGCTTTATCGGCTATGATCTCTGGAGTGATATGATGTACCTCCATCGCCTCTATACTGATAGGGACATCTGTAGAGCAGAGTTCATCAAAGATCTCTATCTCATCTTTGCTATGTACGACCATGGCACCTATTTGGATGATTTTATCATGTTCTCTGTTTCCGGTAGTTTCTGTATCAAAAAGTATATATTTTGCCATCTATTTATCCTAAATCTATTCATTTTAAAAATAATAACGTTTTTTTCTATAGTTTTGCCTAATTAAATAACAAAAGGATATAATACCAAATTATTCATAGATAGGAGTAGGAATGGAAGTTGATGCTCAGCTTATAGAACATATGATGAACCCGCAAAACTATGGTGCTATGGAGAGTGCAAATGCACAGGGAATAGGCAAAAACCCTGAAAATGGGGAGAAGGTTATTATTCATCTAAGAGTCGTGCAAAAAGAGGGGGAACCCCTTATTGAAGAGATTAAGTTTCAGGCTATCGGTTGTACTACAACAGTGGTTGCCGGATCTATTATTACCAGTGAAGCCAAAGGGGTGACTTTTGAGAGAGCAGAGGAGATAATTGCTTTTACTCTAGGTATGTTAGATAGAGTTCCACCAGAAGAGGCGGCTTGTTCTGAGATGGTAGTAATAGCACTCAAAGCAGCGATGGATACCTATATGGAGCGTCAAAAAGATCCCGATTATCCTATTATAAGTTATAAGATACAGACAAGTTGTGAACCAAAAGAGGAGAAAGAGGCATGAAGAGATTGATGATTAAAATACATGAGGTTTGGTTAGAGACTCTTATGGCAGGATTTATGAGTAATACAGCCAATAAACAGGTGCTGTTTGACTTTTCTGATATCTTGTTTAGACACTTTACTTGGATTGAGAATGAGCTTATTAAATCTAAAGAGTCCTATAGTTATGATAGAGATAATATACCTATAAAGGTAGAGAAGCTTAGTCATATTTTAGAAGATATAACCAAGAGGTTGCGTGAGATTAAGAGTCAACTAAATAGCTATTTAGATAGTGAGTTGGGAAGTCGTATAGAGAGAGATATTGACTATATTGAGTATGCTATAGGTCGTATAGATGATGAAGAGATTAGAGTGTTCAATATGGAGCGTAAATATCCGGGAGTAGCATTGACACAAGAGGCTACAGATGCATTGACCCTTTTTCTATTTGAAGAGAGTTATAAAGAGTATGAGTTGATTATGATATACAATTATCTTAAAGCACATAGTAGTGATGCCTATATGAATAGAATATATCAAATTCTTATTGATGAGAGCTTCTTTCACCTTAAAAGTTTTGGTGATATGATGGCAAAGATGGGGATACTGGCTGTACCACGCATTGTACTGAAGGAGCTCTATGAGGTAGAGGATATTGTAAAGTTTTTAAAAGATGGTATCAACGAAGAGCTTATGGCAAAAGAGGAGTGTAGAAAGCTCTCTGAAGCAGTAGCCAAAGAGAGTGAAGCGTTGGCAAAATTTTTTGATTTTATCAACTATCAAGAGAATTATCATATTGCATTGATGGAGGATGCACTCAAATACTACACAAAGGAAAAAAAGGAAAAAAATGTCTAAACACTTTACTTCTGTATTGACAAACAGTTTTGGAAAGTTTGCATCCAAAGCCTTTCCTTCAGTAATCCAGAATTTTATTAACAGAGGTTATGTAAAACTTATGGGACTTGATATGAGTGAGTTTAAAGAGCCTAGTGACTATCCTACACTCAATAAGCTCTTTACAAGGGCATTAGAGACCCCTAGAGCATTGCCTGAAGATGAAAATCTTTTTATCTCACCTGCGGATGCACTGATTACTGATGCAGGTGTTATTGAGGATGGTAGAGTTTTTCAGATAAAAGGGATGAGTTATACTATAGAAGAGCTTTTAGGTGAGCATCATAAAGAGGCTGTGAAACAACTAGAGGGGGGAGAGTTTATAAACTTTTACCTTTCACCAAAAGATTATCATCGTTATCATATGCCTATGCCTCTTAAAGTAAACTCTCTTACACATATTCCAGGTAAACTCTATCCTGTTAATCTTCCATTTTTAAGAAATAAGAGAGACCTCTTTATTGAAAATGAGAGAGTGATTCTAGAGTGTGAAGATAGTAAGGGTAGAGTACATATTATTGTATTGGTAGGTGCATTGAATGTAGGTAAGATGGTTGTTTCATTTGAAAAGTGTGTAAGAACAAATAGTGAAATATGCAAACCAGACCACTATAGCTATGAGAATCTATGGCTGGAGAGAGGAGAGCTTTTTGGATGGTTTGAGATGGGTTCAACCATATTAACCTTTTCCCAAAAAGGGAGTCTCTTCCCCGAAGTCGCTATCAACCAAAAAGTAAAGTTTACAGATGTATTAGGTAAGATACT
>CAZOBE010000031.1:0-9059 GCA_964578205.1 uncultured Sulfurovum sp.
AGATGCAGGACCGCCTTTTTTAACACTATTATACCTTTTTTAACAACATGATTGTAGGTCGCACGATAATTCAAGATTAAGAGTCAAGGATATTTTTTTAAGTTTACAAGGAATCGTCTTCTTCGTCTCATCTGATACCCCTTTGTGTTTTTGTGATAGGAGTATATGATGTGTAATTCTTCTATCTAATGATTAAGAGGAGATAAGATGAAGAGCAGTGAATTTTTGGATTTATACATTTTTAAGGACTTAAAAAGTGTAAATTATGGTTTTGACACATATTTCTCACAAGAGGATTTTGAAGTTGTTTTGTTATATTTAGTGATAGAGCCCAAAAGCTCTATCGGAAGTAAAGATACTAGAGTCTAGACTCGTATCTTCTGAGCATGAAAAGTTTTTTAAGGATCTTCTTGCGAGTTGCAATCTTCTCTTTTTTTCTCTTCTCAGTTTCAGTTTCGTAGTGCTGTCTAGCTCTTGCTTCTGTAACGATAAGGTTTCTGTCACACTGTCTTTTGAATTTTCTGTAAGCGTCATCAAATGAATCACGTGGACTAAGCTTAATTCCTGGCATATACTGGCACCCCCTTCCTTATCAAGATTTCCTAATAAATTTTAGGAGAGATAAAATTAAAACGGATTATACCGAGAATATTTTAATCTATGGTAAAATCATATAGAAGGCTTAAGGAGTCACTATGCAAAAAGTATTTAAAAACTGTTATGGGATGGATAAAAGGTGTTATGAGGTCTATGGACTCACTGAAGATATCCTCATGGAGCATGCTGCTATGGGTATGGAGCGGTATATTCGTGAACGATTCTCTAAAGGGAGTTCTGTTCTTATTGTTGCCGGTATGGGCAACAATGGTGCAGATGGCATAGCTTTAGCACGACTCTTATATGGAGATTATATAGTAAAGCTCTATACCCCTTTTAGTTTAAAATCAAAAATGGCACTTCTACAGATGAAGAGAGCAGAACATTTAGGTATTGAGTTGGAAGAGACTCTAAGTGATGCTAATGTCATAGTAGATGCTATCTTTGGAGCAGGACTCAATAGAGATATAGGTGAAGAGATAGAGTATATTATTCATCAATTAAATAGTTTTAAGGGATATAAGATTGCTTGTGATGTCCCTACTGGTGTAGGAGAGAGTGGACAACTAATGCCAATAGCATTCAATGCTGATGTTACATTGACTATGGGTGCATATAAGGAGTCACTCTATTTAGATGAGTCTAAAGATGTTATAGGTGAAGTGATTCGTATAGATTTGGGTGTAAGCTCTAAATTTTATGAGTATGAGAGTCAAACTTGGCTACTTGAAGCAAGTGACCTAAGCTTACCTGTAAGAAAGTTGCAGGTCACACACAAAGGAAACTTTGGACATGCAACCCTCTTTTGTGGTGAAAAAGAGGGAGCAGGCATCATCGCAGGGATGGCAGCATCACGTTATGGTGCAGGTCTTACAACATTAGTGGTACACGAGCCTATTAACTCTCCACCATACCTTATGCACTCTACAGTAGTACCTGACAATAGCTCAGCCATTGCCATAGGGATGGGGCTTGGATCCTATTTTGAAGATGAGTTTTTACGACGTTATGTATTGGATGTACATACTCCAATCATACTAGATGCAGATGCACTCTGCTCTGCTAAACTTCTTTCCATTTTGGACCAAAAGGAGAGAGAGATCGTCATAACTCCGCACCCTAAAGAGTTTGTGAAGTTGTGGTATCTTCTTACAGGAGAAGAGCTTACTATATCTTGGGTGCAACAAAATCGCTTTGAAGTGGTAAGAGCTTTTAATGCCAAATATCCCCATGTTACACTTCTACTTAAAGGTGCAAATATGCTCATTACACAAGAGGAGAAGCTCTATATCAACCCTCTAGGGTCATCTAAACTTAGTAAGGGTGGTAGTGGAGATATTCTTAGTGGACTTATTGTATCACTACTTGCACAAGGATATAGTGCTATAGATTCAGCAATACAAGCCTCTTTAGCATTAGCTAAGGCATCACAAAACTATAAAGGTGCAACTTATGCTATGTTGCCAACAGATTTGATAGATGAACTCTCAAAGTTAGACTCTTTTTAGCTATTTTTAAGTAAAATTTAACATAAAAATTGTGAAAGGAGAGGGGTAACTCCTCCCTAAGTTTAGATGAAAAAGATAGCAATACTATTTAGTGGCAGAGGGAGTAACTTTGACCATATTGTAAAGAGTTTACATAAAAGAGAGGTTGAGGTGGTTGTAGCACTTACCAATAACCCAAATGCTAAAGGTATAGAGATAGCCAAAACAAATGGTATCCCTCTTGAGATTGTTGACTCTAAAGATTTTAAGAGTAGAGAGGATTTTGATAGAGAGGTTGTTGCAAGAGTTAAGAGTTATCAACCAGATTTGACTATTTTAGCAGGTTTTATGCGTATCTTAACCCCTATCTTTACAGAGCAGGTTAGAAGTATCAATCTACACCCCTCTCTACTCCCCCGACATAAAGGATTAAAAGCCATAGAGAAGAGTTATAAAGATAAATATACCCATGGAGGTGTGAGTGTACACTGGGTGACTTCTGAGCTTGATGGGGGTGAGATTATCTTACAAAAAGAGATTGCTAAAGAGGGGTTGAGTTTTGAAGATTACGATAAAAAGGTGCGAAGTATTGAAAAAGAGGTATTAGTAGAGGCGATAAAGAAAGTTTTAAAATATGATGTGATATAAACTTTGCATATCAAATGATGGAACAACCTAAAGGAAAGAGATGAGTGACATTTTAAAAATAGGCAAATATGAATTGGGTAGCAGACTTATTGTAGGGTCTGGTAAATATGACAGTTTTCAAACTACACTGGATGCAACACTTGCAAGTGGGTCTGAGCTTATCACTGTAGCGGTAAGAAGATTAAATATTACAAACCCTGAAGAGGAGAACTTAAGAGACTACTTTGAAAATACCAATGTAAAGTTTCTTCCAAACTCTGCAGGGTGTGTAACAGCCCAAGAGGCTATTACACTCTTTCGACTTACAAGAGAGGCAACAGGGATTGACCTTATTAAACTTGAAGTTATTGGAGATACCAAAAAGACACTATATCCGGATGTGATAGAGACAATCAAAGCGTGTGAAGTACTCGCAAAAGACGGTTTTACCATCATGGCATATACCAATGATGACCCTATTATTGCTAAAAGATTAGAAGATGCAGGAGCACACGCAGTGATGCCTTTGGCTGCACCTATCGGTTCTGGTCTTGGTGTTCAAAATAGATTCAATATCCACTTTATTCGTGAAGCAGTAAGTGTACCTGTTATTGTAGATGCAGGTATTGGATGTGCATCAGATGCCGCATCTGCTATGGAGCTTGGAGCAGATGGAGTGCTTACAAATACTGCTATTGCACAAGCTAATAACCCAATAGAGATGGCTAAAGCTATGAAACATGCCGTAATTGCAGGGCGTATGAGCTATCTAGCAGGTCGTATTCCAAAACGTCCATTTGCTACAGCTTCATCTCCTGTAGATGGTATGATTTTCTAATCTCTCTCTATCTTATGAACGAAACTTTAGGGTTTCGTTCGCTCATATACACCTTATTATGGCGTGCATTTATGAGAGGGGTTTCTTTTAGCGTATGCTTTTAAAATCAATAGCACACCAAGAATACCTGCAATAAATGAAGCAAAGAAAATGCCAAGTTTTACAGCATCTATGACACTTTGGTCTAAAAATGCAAGTTGTGTTATAAAGATAGACATAGTAAATCCAATACCGCCTAAGAAACCAACTGCAATAACCTCATCCCAACCTAAATTATGCGGTTTGTGAATGATATTTAATTTATTTCCCAAGTATGTAAATAGAACTATACCTATAGGTTTACCAATGACAAGTCCAAATATAACACCTATAACAATGATCATATTTTGAGATACAGCAGAAAAGTTTAGTACTACACCTGCATTTGAAAAAGCAAACAACGGCATAATAAAAAATGCTGAAAGACCATGAAGCTGATGTTCTAGTTTTACTAATGGGTTTTGTACCTTATCGTAATGGTATGCTATATTCTCAAGAGCATCTATCTGATGATGATAAATTTCTCTTCATCTACTTTTGAACTTATTGGTATGGCAAAGGCTAAAAGTACACCTGCAATTGTTGTATGTACACCAATAGAGTGTGTGAACTACCTCTAGCTAAAGAGCTAGAGGCTTCCTAACTAGCAAACTCCAATGAGTCTGAATTTGAAAGGCTTTTGAGTTTAATCTCTAATGAGAGGTCAAAGGATAGTTCCTATCCCAAACACCAATTAGTTGATATTTTTATCTTCCAAGAATGAGATACTTTATACTCAAAATGAGGTATTCAACTCTTAGAAGTAGGGAAATATCGGTTATATATTTGCTATCTCTTCATCTGCTTTGATGATATTATAGCAAATATTTAAAAAATAAGCAATCCTTTTCAATTCATCCCCATCTTAGAGAACGGGGTTTTCTTGAAAATTTTATGATAAGCAAATACCCATAAGTAGCATTCTATCATCTAAATCTGAGAGTTCATAAATCTTGAGTATATGGTATATTTATTATCTTTTTTGACTTTGGAGTAATAAGTGTTTGAATCGCTTATGTATAGGAGGAGGAAAAAAGCTGATATAATGAAACAAAAGAGAAACCATGGCCTGTGGGTGAGTGGCCTACGATAATGTGAACCACCCAGCCATTTAAAGTTGGATATTATTAAATCTTACACTCCCCAAGATCTACCTCTTTATACTCCACACCCATCAATTTACACGCTCTCTTCATAATACCCTTTCGAGTAAATCCAAACTTCTCAAAGAGTTGATCTGCCGGTGCTGAAGCTCCGAAGCTCTCCATGCCCAATACGTCATCTGCATATCTGTAGTACTCAGTTGCAGTCGCTGCCTCTACGGCTAAGACTTTTGTGTTAGGGTCAATCACTGCTGTTTTATAGGCATCATCCTGCTCATGGAAAAGGTCAAGACAAGGTACAGAGACAACATTTGCAACAATCCCTAAAGGAGCAAGATAGCACGCTGCCTGTAAACAAGGCATAAGCTCTGAACCTGAAGCCATAAGTGTCAAGTTTGCATCTTTTCTTTTTTTGACGATGTAAGCACCTCTACTTACATCACCAAAATCTCTTTTTGGTTTGAGTGTTTTGAGTTTTTGACGTGAAAGGACAAAACCGTGTGGTGCCTTTATCTTCAGTGCTGTTCTCCATGCCTCTACGTTCTCTGTTGCATCTGCCGGTCTCCATACATAGAAGTTTGGCAGAGCCCTGAACTGACTGATATGCTCAATAGGCTCATGTGTAGGGCCATCTTCACCTACACCGATGCTGTCATGCGTCCATACAAAGAAGTTTTGAATGCGTGTAAGTGCTGCAATACGTGCGGCAGGCTTAAGGTAATCAGAGAATACAAAGAAGGTCGCATTAAATGGAATGGTTGTTCCATAGAGTGCCATTGCGTTCGTAATGGCTGCCATAGAGTGTTCTCTAATACCAAAGTGTATATTTTTACCCTTAGGAAAATCTCCCATCTCTTTAAGTTCTGTTTTGTTTGATGGAGCAAGGTCTGCTGAACCACCCACAAAAGATGGCACTGCCTTGGCGATAGCATTGAGAATTTTACCATTGGAATCTCTGGTTGCCATCTCTTTATCGTTAGAAAAATCCGGGAACTCAATAGCAGAGAAATCTGGATTTAAGAGTCTTTTTAGTGCTTCATTCTGCTCTATCAACGGAGTCTCTTTTTGTCTATGAATCCACTCTTTTTCCGCCAATTCACCCTTTTCGACAGCACATCTAAATCTTGCCAATACATCTTCAGGGATACGGAATGTCTCATCAGGGTCAAAGCCCTCTTTGGCTTTTGATTCAGCGATGATCTTCTCACCAAGAGGTGCACCATGCGTATGGTGTGTACCCTCTAACTCGCCTGCACCTTTACCGATGATGGTATTGGCAATAATAATCGTTGGTTTTGTAGCCGATTTGACTTCATCTAAGGCTTTTTCGATATCATCATAGCAGTGACCGTTAATCTTAATGACATTCCAGTTTTGTCCTTCAAAACGTTTGGCTACATCTTCACTCCAAGCAATACTTGTATCACCTTCAATAGTAATGGCATTGCTATCATAAATAAGTACCAAATCTTTTAGTCCAAGATGCCCTGCCAATGCACAGGCTTCATAAGAGATACCCTCTTGCAAGTCACCATCACCACAAAGACAATAGACTTTATGGTCGATGAGTTCGCAGGTCTCTGAGTTGACCTGATTTGCTGTATAGGCTTCAGCCATAGCAAAACCAACAGCATTTGCAATACCTTGTCCCAATGGACCTGTAGTAATCTCTATACCTTCTGTGTGTCCGTACTCTGGGTGGCCCGGTGTTTTAGAATCTAGTTGGCGAAACTCTTTGAGATCATCAAGACTCACATCGTAGCCCCAAAGGTGTAAAAGTGAATAGATAAGTGCTGAGCCATGTCCGCCGGAGAAAACCAGACGGTCACGGTTGAGCCATTTTGGGTTTTTGGGGTTATGGCTAAGTTTTTCACTCAACACTACTGCGATATCTGCAAGTCCCATAGGTGCACCCGGGTGTCCTGAATTTGCTTTTTGCACCATATCTGCAGCTAAAAATCTGATGGTGTTTGCCATCTTCCTACGCATTTTGTTCTGCTCTGTCATTGCCATATTTTTTTCCTTCATTCTAAATCTAAACTATAAAAGGGTATTGTTTTTTATCTCAAAGAGATATACCGTCTCTACCCCACTACGCGTGTTGTTCAAAGAGATCAAGTCTCTACTTGTATAGAAGCAAAGTCTTACCCCCTCATTTTATGTGTGACGATAGAGATATTTGTCTATCACCGGTTGTAAAGCTCTCTGTAGCTTCTCATCAAATGCTTCAAACACTCTTTGTAAATCTTTTGCAAGTGCATCTGCCTGAGTGATACTCTCCTCCAATCCCAAAAGAGTCACAAAGCTATTTTTATCTCCGTCATTGCCTGTAGTCTTGCCCGCTTCCTCTTCACTCTGTGTCTCATCTATAATATCATCCTGTATCTGAAACAGTAATCCCAAATCAATACCGAAACTGTATAGTGCATCCTGAACGCTCTTTTCAAGCCCTACAATCAATGCACCCATCTGCAGACTTACCGCAATGAGTTTGGCTGTCTTGTTGGTGTGTAGAATCTTGATCTGCTCTAAGCTAAGTGGCTTATTTTCAAAGTAACAATCAATGGCTTGTCCTAGTACCATCCCCCTGCTTCCACCATCACGTGCAAGAAGTTCTACCAGTTTAATCTTGATATCTTCACGCAGTGGCGCTTTGGCTATAAGGTAAAAAGCGTCAGAGTTAAGCGCATCACCTGCAAGTATAGCAGTCACCTCATCATAGCGTTTGTGAAGTGTTGGATGTCCACGACGCAAATTGGCATTATCCATAGCGGGAAGATCATCATGGATAAGAGAATATGTATGAAACATCTCCATAGCGAGTGCTACAGGGAGTGCAGAGTTGTAAAGCATGGGTGTATATGCCTCTACAACACTAAGAAGCAGCATTGGACGAAAACGTTTACCGCCCGCCTCAAGCATCGCACCTAGAGCCTCTTCATATACAGGGTGAAAACTTGGCACTTCCGGCAGGTTCTCTTTCAGATAGGTTTCAAATCTTTGCATATATACTCATTGTCATTTTATTGGTGAAATTATATCCAATTAGGTTGATAAAACCAAAATCATAATAAACTTTTAGATAAAATACTTTTATGAAAAAAGAGAAACAGTATACGATTATTTTATGGACAAAACGACTACTTGGGCTTCTGACATTTTTAGTATGGGGGTATGTCATTTTCACAATTTCACAATCTCCTGCTCCATTTGCAGAACAAGCACCCTACTGTATGGCAAGTACAATGCTTATTTTTGGGGTTTTGACAGCAGTATATAAAGGGCTGGATTATTGGGAAACAAACAAACTGTAGGGCAAACACAATGGGTGTACCCCTACAATTTACACTTTTTGGCTATCTCTTTAATCACCTCATCCAATGCTTTACCCTCTACATTCACAACAACATCAGCGACCTTTTTGTAAGCTTTTTCTCGTTCACTATAGAGTTTTTTTGCCTCTTTCTCTTTGGCAAAAAGGGGTCTCTTTGCCAGTTTGGCTTTAGCATTTTTCGCTGTTTTAAGACGATTGAGTATCCACTCAAACGAGGCATCAAGCAGTACCACCGTACCTAGTTTATTGAGATTTTTTACCTTATAAAAACCACCGCCACAGCTGATAAGTGTCCCTTTTACACACTTTTCTATCCAGTCTGCCGTTGCTTGCTCCTGCTCCCTAAAATAGGCTTCACCTTTTTTGGCAAAGATCTTTTTGATCTCTTTGTTCTCTTTGGACTCTATAAGATCATCAGTATCGATATTAAATACCCCATACTCTTTGGCAAAAGCACGAGCCGTTGTACCCTTGCCTACCCCCATAAATCCTATCAATATAATATTTTTTTTCAACTCTCTTACCCTCTTAAACAGACGACCATTTCTAATTTCTAATTTCTAATTTAAACCATATTATATCTATCAATAATCTTTTTTAAACGTTTACGAAGTTTTTTCAGTGCATCTATAGCATTTTCACCCTCTGCAATAAGTGACTCAAACTCATCAAATTGGATTTTGGCAACCCAACCTATCTTGGTATGTTTTTTGATACCCACAAAACGCACTTCACCAAAATGCTCTTTTGCCAATCTGTAAATACGTTCGATTCTTTCATTTATACTTTTTGACTCTTTACTCATTCGTGTCCTTTTTTTATAATTATAGCATAGCACAAAAACAGTTCTATTACAAAAAGAGACAATCTCCTACAGCAATTCTAAGTGAAATTTCTAGGTTCCTTCTAAATTATAAGAATCCCTAAAAATAGGGTTCTGTTTCTTTAAAAAAAAGTATAATTTCCAAGATAATAACATGAAATTTACTATAAGC
>CAZOBE010000032.1:0-1710 GCA_964578205.1 uncultured Sulfurovum sp.
TTTTAACTATTTTTAAATCGAGTCAGGCAAAAGCCTGAACTCTAAAGGGTTGTAACTTTAAGTTTGGATTCTTAGAAGTTATATCTAGCCCATACACGAACAACATTGTTTGCACTTGTATTAGGAACATCATGATCTGTTATTAGATATGCAGTTAATAGAGTAGTGCTGTCTGCCACTTTTGTTTTATATACAACATCAAGCTCTGTATAATCAGTTGCAGCAGGAGAGTTATCTGTAGTCATGTCATACGCTACAGCAAGTGTACCACCAGCTACTTTGCTACTAGCTCTTACCACTACAGTATCGTTATCACTTTTAATTGCCCCTTGGTTAAGGATCATTTGAGTATAGAGAGGAGTTTTTACACCACCAGTATTAAATACACCTGCATTACCATCATCTACAGTTGAGTATGCTACAGATGTAGAGATTCCATTGAATGTTCCACCCACTTTAGCACCAAATGCAGTTGTATCTTTTGCTAAGTCACTATCTTTAATAGTTCCACCTTGTAGTGCTATATTTAAACTACCTGCATTATATTTTGCATCACCCCAAAGAATAGTTGTATCGTTTGCAACACCACCTAAAAGACCTTTACCATAGTAGAAACTACCAGTTAAAGTTAAATTATCAACAGATTTATTTTGAACAGTAAGCATATATACACCATCATTATTGTTAAGATGTGTAAAATTACTTAAATCTGTGTTAACTCCAACACCATTAATATTTGCTGAGTGTACCCAAGCTCCAACCAATGTTGTATTTTGAATATCGCTATTTACAACCAATGCTGCATCAAATGTATTTTTAAATACATTCCACCCCTCAGAGAATGCAAATGGAGAGAGTGATTTTGGAAGCTCTTGACGACCTAATTTAACGCTAGTATTTCCTGTACCGTAAGTGAGGTAAGCTTGAGAAATCCAACCACCTTTAAGTTTACCACCAAAACCTTGCATAACATTTGAAACTACCTTATGCTCTAATCCAAGAGTAGTAAGACCATTCAACTCAACACCAGCACCGATACCAGCAATCAAATCTTTGTTTGTTGCTTTAAGTTTAAGACCTGCATCTGCTAGTGAAGTCTTTTGAGAGAAGAGATTACTAGCTCCACTATTATCAGATGTTTGATAATATACTACTGCTTGACCACTAAAGTCCCATGCCGCTTTAGCTACCGGAGCTGGTGCTACTGTTGCTTCAACCGGAGCAATGTCTCCACCAGCCATAATCATTGTTGACGCTACTACTGAAAGTAATAAACTTTTTTTCATTGTGTTCTCCTTGAATTGTTTGAATACGAGCTAAATTATAGCCAATACCATTTACCAATGTCAATAAAAATGAATGAAAAATTAACAAAAAGTTAATAATTTCTATTAAAGCCCCTATATACGGCTACTTTTAAAGGGTAAAGAGCTTGAATAAGTCTCTTAAAGAGGAGGATTTTTCATAAAATAGGGGTCTTTTTTAAGAAAAGTAAATGGTTTTTTAAGATTTTATTAACTTTTTACCTCTATTTTAATAGGCTGTTTTCATAAAATATTAAATATTATTTAGATATAATCTCGTTCCTTATTTCTGTAATGCGGATTTGGAAATACTCATGTGGTTATTCCTTGAAAGGTTGTGCAATTGTGCATTAAGGACTACAGAGGAGAAAACCTGGTTGAGGCATAGCCTCCAATAATTTAAGGC
>CAZOBE010000032.1:1810-3765 GCA_964578205.1 uncultured Sulfurovum sp.
CAAGGAGCAAAAAATGGTAACAATGAAAGACTTACTCGAATGTGGTGTACACTTCGGGCATCAGACAAGAAGATGGAATCCAAAAATGAAGAAATTCATTTTCAGTGCAAGAAAAAATATCTATATTATCGATCTTCAAAAGACACTTAGATATTTCAAATATACATACAATGTAGTAAGAGATGCAGCAGCTGAAGGACAAACAGTACTTTTCGTAGGTACTAAAAAACAAGCTAGACAAGCTATAAAAGAGCATGCACAAAGATGTGGAATGCCTTATGTTGCAACAAGATGGTTAGGTGGTATGTTGACAAACTATCCAACAATGAAAAAATCTATCAGAAAACTTGAAATCATTGAACAGATGGAAGAGAGTGGTCAAATTGATCTTCTTACCAAAAAAGAGGCACTGATGCTCAAAAGAAAGAAAGAGAAGCTCAACTCATACCTTGAAGGTTTCAGACACATGAAAAAACTTCCAGATATGATGTTTGTAGTCGATGCAGTTAAAGAGCAGATTGCCGTAAAAGAGGCAAGAAGACTTGGTATGAAAGTAATTGCACCACTAGATACAAACTGTGACCCTGATCTTATCGATTATCCAATCCCTGGGAATGATGATGCTATCCGTTCAATCAACCTCTTTTGTAAAGAGATAGCTGAAGCGATTATCGAAGGTAAAGCGGCTTACGATGAAGCACAAGGTAAAGAGGTAGAAGAGGTTGTAACAGGTGAAGAGGTTGCAGAAGTTGTAGCCGAGGCAACTAAAGAAGAGGTAGAGGCTCTAGCAGAGGAGAAATCATCTTCAACAACTCAAGAAGGAACGGAGGCGTAAAGATGGCAAACTTTGGACCAAAAGATATCAAAAAACTCAGAGAGATGACAGATGCCGGAATGATGGATTGTAAAATGGCACTTAAAGAGTCTGATGGTGATATGGATAAAGCTGTAGAGTGGCTTAGAAACAAAGGTCTTGGTGCGGCTGCAAAGAAAGCGGGTAAAGTAGCTGCTGAAGGTGCTATTGCAGTGAAGGTAGAGGGAGATAAAGCAGTAATCATTGAGATCAACTCTCAAACAGACTTTGTAGCACAAAATGACAAATTTAAAGCACTCCTCTCTGAAGTTGTTACCCATGCATTTGATAATAATCTGGCTGATGCTGAAGCGATTAATGCCTCAGAGATCAATGGTCAACCATTTGCTGAGTATTTCTCTTTACAAATTGCTACAATTGGTGAAAATCTTGTTGTAAGAAGATCAGGGCTTATCTGTGGTGACGAGACAAGTGCAGTGAGCGGTTATGTTCACTCAAATGGTCAAAATGGTGTAATTATTGAGGCAAAGTGTGATTCTGCCAAAACAGCTGAAGCTATGAGAGGAGCACTTAGAGATGTAGCAATGCATGCCGCTGCTATGGCTCCTACTACATTGAGCTATAAAGATTTTGACCCTGCATTTGTTGAAGCTGAGACTGAGGGTAGAATTGTAGCAATTCAAAAAGAGAATGAAGAGTTGGCTAGACTTGGTAAGAGACTTAAAAACGTACCACAGTACATCTCTATGTCTCAATTGACACCAGAGGTATTGGCTAAAGCAGAAGCTGATCTTAAAGAGGAGCTTAAAGCAGAAGGTAAACCAGAGAAGATTTGGGATAAAATCCTTCCTGGTAAAATAGCAAGATTTATCTCTGACAATACAACACTTGACCAAGAGCAGTCTCTTCTTGATCAAAAGTTTGTAATGGACGATAGTAAAACAGTTGCTCAATACATCGAAGAGAAAGCAAAAGCAGCTGGTGGTACAGCCCAAATCACTAAATTTATCAGACTTGAAGTGGGTGAGGGTATTGAAATAGAAGAAGAGGATTTTGCTGCTGAAGTTGCCAAACAGATGGCATAATAAGTGAAGAGTGAAGAATTAGAAGTGAGGAATGAGAAACTCATCACTCATCACTC
>CAZOBE010000032.1:3865-8766 GCA_964578205.1 uncultured Sulfurovum sp.
TCACTCATCATTTTTCCCTAAAGGCAAAAAATGTCACCTCTTCTCTTAGAAGCTACAGATATCTCTCATCGTTTTGACTATACACTTTTTACCGATATTGATTTTACTCTTGCTCCTTTAGAGAGTATAGCCATTGTAGGACGTAGCGGTTCTGGTAAATCTACACTACTGCATATCTTCTCTACATTTATAAGACCTGATAAGGGGCAGGTAAAGCTATTTGGAGAAGAGGTGTATAGTAAAAGTGATGAAGCCATAGAGGCACTTAGACGTTATAATATAGGGATTATTTTCCAGTTTCACTACCTTTTTAAGGGAATGAGTGCATTAGAGAATATCGAAGTGGCTACACTCTTATCAGGAGAAGAGATAGAGGATTGGCTTTTAGAGAAGCTGGAGATAAAAGAGTTGATGGGACAAAAGATAAGTGAACTCTCAGGAGGACAGCAACAGCGTATCTCCATAGCAAGGGTACTGAGTAAAAAACCACGTCTCATATTTGCAGATGAACCTACAGGTAATTTAGATAAAGAGACAGCCAATTTAGTAATGGATGTACTGTTGGATTATATCAAGAGAGCCAAAGCAGGACTTCTACTTGTGACACATGATAGTGAGATGGCATCAAGATGTCAAAAGGTCTATACCTTAGCAAATAGAGAATTAAAGGCAAGTTGATGAAGATAGATTTGATGAATGCACTCTATACTACTTCGATGGTACTTCTTGCATTTGTATCAGCCATCGTTGCAACAAAAACAATCTCTAGATATATAGAGAGAAAGAGTAGTAGCAAAAAAGAGGAAGAGTAGCTCTCTATTTTGCCTGTGTAATGAGTACTCCCTCTAAGAGTTTATCTATATCTCCATCTAAGATAGCATCTACATTGGAGAAGGCTTGGTTACTTCTGGTATCTTTAACCTGCTGATAGGGTGCTAGGACATAAGAGCGTATCTGGTGTCCCCAACCAATGTCTGACTTCTCTATCCCATCTATGAGAGCCTGTTTTTTTGCCATCTCATACTCATAAAGACGGGATTTTAGCATCTTCATCGCCGCAGATTTGTTTTTATGCTGGCTTCGGTCATTTTGACACTGTACTACAATACCTGTAGGCTCATGGGTGATGCGTATAGCAGACTCTGTTTTGTTCACATGTTGCCCACCTGCTCCACTTGCACGATAGGTATCTATGCGTATATCTTTGTCTTCTATCTCTATATCGATATCATCATCTATCTCAGGAGAGACCATTACCGAAGAGAATGAGGTGTGACGTTTGGCATTTGAGTCAAATGGACTGATGCGTACGAGTCTATGGATACCATTTTCGACTTTAAGGTATCCATAGGCATTTTCACCTTTGATGATGAAACTGACATCTTTAATACCAGCCTCTTCCCCTGCCTGATAGTCAAGCTCTTCTACTTTAAAACCATGACGCTCTGCCCAACGAAGATACATCCGATATAACATACTTGCCCAGTCTTGAGACTCTGTACCACCGGCTCCCGGGTGGATAGAGACGATAGCATTAGCCCCGTCATGCTCACCGCTAAGCATCATCTGTACCTCCAAGGCATTGGTACTCTCTTGTAGTGAGTCTGCCTCCTCATAGAGCATCTCTAAGGTCTCTTCATCTTTTTCTGCTTTGGCAAGTTCAAAATACTCTATTGCATCATGTACTGCATCATAGGCACTATTGTAGGTCTCTAAGATACGTTCTGTTTTAGTTTTTTCTTGAGAAATCTTCCCCGCATTGACCGCATCACTCCAAAAGTCCGGGTTTTGCTGCATCTGTTCTATCTCTTCAAGTCTCTTTTGCAGAATATCTGGTTTGACAATGTTCGTGATATTCTCCATCTTAATAGAGAGAGATTTTAAAAGTTCGCTGTATTCATATGCGTCCATTCGAAAAGTTCCTTTTCGAGTGAAGAGTGAAGAGTGAAAAGTGAAAAGTTCAAAACAATTCACTGCACTATTCGTTATTCACCTAGTTATTTTGGTAGAATTTTATCTAAAAATTTAGAAAAACGAGGTTAGGGATGATCATTGCCAGAAATATACTGGAACTCCAAGAGGCAAAAAAACAATTAAGCCGAAGCATAGGTTTTGTGCCAACTATGGGGGCATTGCATCAAGGACATCTCTCACTCATACAACAGGCTAAAAGAGAGAATGAACATTTAATTGTTTCTATCTTTGTGAACCCTACACAGTTTTTGGAGGGGGAAGATTTGGACTCTTACCCTCGTAAAGAGCAGGCAGATATTAAGATATGTGAATGTGCAGGTGTAGATATACTCTTTATGCCAACCATAGAGCAGATGTATGAAAAGGATGAACTTCGTATTGGTGCACCTGCTATAAGAGGTTATATTTTGGAAGGTGAAAAACGTCCGGGACACTTTGATGGTATGCTACAAGTAGTAATGAAGCTACTTAATCTATCGGGTGCTACTAGAGCCTATTTTGGTAAAAAAGATGCACAGCAGTTGGCACTCATTACTCAAATGGTAAAGAACTACTTTATGGATATAGAGATTGTCCCTTGTGAGATTGTCCGTGATGAGAATGGTTTGGCACTGAGTAGTCGCAATCTCTATCTAAATAGTGAAGAGAAAAGAAGAGCATTGTCTCTCTCTAGGTCACTAAAGTGTGCAACAAAACGTATTATGGCCGGAGAGTTAAAAGTAGATACTATTCAAGCAGAGATGCTAGAGGTACTCAAAGAGGCAGACAGGGTAGAGTATGTGGCTATTGTAGATAGGGAGTTTAAGGCACTCCAAAGAGTAGAGATAGGTAATAGTATCATTTTAGTAGCGGCATGGATAGGAAAGACACGGCTTATAGATAATATTTGGGTGTAGTTTGTGTGAAGAGTGAAGAGTGAAGAGTGAAGAGTGAACTGTTCACTCTCCACTAAAACTCTAACGGTTCAAATAGCTTTTCTATATTGTTTGTGTGAGGTGGTGACTTTTTTTCTTTGTGTATGGTTCTATTTCTAGAATGGGTTGTTTTTTTGCTATAGGAATAGAGAGGATTATTGACATTTATCATTTCAGGATAAAGGTACTCCAGTTCTACCAAAGTATGGACTATCTTTTTAAATGTCGGTACAGCAGATTGGGAAGCAAAATATTTATATGGTTTTTTGGCTTTGATGACGAGTACACCAATGGTATATCGGTGCCCTTTTTTATCATTGGCAAAGCCATAAAAACTACTATGGTACTCTTTTACATATTGACCATTTTTGACAATATATGCAGTTCCTGTTTTCCCACCTATCTCTAATCCCGGGTATTGTGCCTTTACTCCTGTTCCTCTCTTTACAACCTCAATGAGTATTTTGTGAATCTGTTGGGCAGTTTTTTTGCTTATAGATTTTATGTCTCCTACTTTTGGTTTAAGCAGGTAGTGATTTCCCTTGGTATCCTCCAGATAGTTGACTATACGGGGAGTAACTGCTACACCGTTGTTATTGAAAGCACTATAGGCTTTAAAGAGTTGTGCAAAAGTAACAAGTATTCCATATCCATAAGCACTGTTGGCTCTATACATTTTATTGTTTAGTTTATAGAGTGGCTTCAGTTTCCCCGGAAGGTCTCTGGAGAGATCAATTCCAGAGGGTTTGCCTAATCCAAACTTGAGTAGCCCTTCTCTAAACTCCTTTCCTGATAGTCTCCAAGCAATTTGGGAGATTCCTACATTGGAAGAGTGTACGATGATGTCAGTTGCTGTGAGAGAATCAAACTTTTCATCATCGGTGGCTGTTTGTCCTTTTCCAATCTCCATTCGTCCATGATAGGTATTAAACCATGTTGAGGGTGTGACCACATTATGATCTAGTGCTATGGCAAGTGTGATTGGTTTGAGGACAGAACCTGCCTCATAAGGGTATTCAGAGAATTTTGGATTGAGTGCAGGGATATCTTTTTGGGTAATATGGGCAGGATCAAAACGCTCAGAACTTGCCAAGCTCAGTACACTTCCGGTACTACTCTCCATAACTCCGACGATAATCTCTTGGGCATTAATATCTCTTTTCATCTCATCAAGCATCAACTCAATACGTCTTTGTAGTGCCAATGAGATATTTAGATGGAGGTTTAAGCCATCAATACGCTCTATCTCTATGGTATTTTTGTCATAGATGATGGATCCTGTCACATCTCTTTTCCCTTTAAGGTATCCATCCCTCTTTGGAGTAATATGTTTCTCATAATACTTTTCAACTCCTTTTTGTCCATGTGGTCTTGTATATCTTCCTTCTGGTTTTTGTAGGATGTAGCCAAGAACGGGGCTCATAACATCTTTCAGCGGAAAATATCTGCTTTCACCATTTTCTATGATATCAAGTCCATAGAGTACCTCAATGCCCGAATGGTTTTTGATAGATTGAAATACACCAAGTCTTCTTAATTTATAGGCAAGTGACTTAAGTTGCATAGCAGAACGTGAGTTGATTTGTTTAGAGAGAGTGATATATCCTTTAATCTCTTCTCCTTTAGAGTTTATAAATTTTTGATATAACTCTTTTTTGGGGATACCGCTATAGATACTAAATAGTTTGATAAAGAGCTCTTTTTTAGCCGGTTTGATACTCGCACCACGAATGACAGCCTGATAGGTTTTTTGAGAACGGCTGAGGGTATAGCCATCAGCAGAGATAATAGACCCGCGAAAAGATCTCTCATGTATTGTAGTATTGAGGTTAGGAATATCTCTATTGGAAATAATTGTTTTAAGGACAGAGAATAAAAATAGAGTAACAGCTATGACTAAGAGTATAAAAATAAGTAAAGTTTTAAGGCTACTCTGTTTTATAGTTTGATTATGGATTTCATTATTCATCTTACCTCCATAGTGTTGTAAAATTTTAGTAAAAAGTATCTATA
>CAZOBE010000033.1:0-8397 GCA_964578205.1 uncultured Sulfurovum sp.
TCCCACACAGCCAAAGCCTGTCTATGCTCACTTACATCATGACAGCGCACAATACTCGCTCCGTTCTCTATAGCTTTGAGGTGGATAGCTAGAGTTCCTGCTAGTCGTTTATCTATTGGTGTAGGAGTAATCTTATCTATCATAGATTTTCTACTTGCACCAATAAGCACTTCACATCCAAAGTATGTAAAGTGGTTTAGATTTTTAAGTAGTGTAAGGTTATGTTCTAAACTCTTACCAAAACCTATGCCAACATCAATAATAATATCTTCTCTACTCATCCCCAACTCTTCACACTTAGCAATTCGCTCTTCAAAGAAGCTACTCACTTCAACCATCACATCTTCATAGTGTGGATTTTTCTGCATAGTTTGTGGAGTGCCTTGCATATGCATTATGCAGAGTTTGGCATCATGCTTGAGTGCCAGTTTTATGATACGCTCATCACTTGCACCCGTAATGTCATTGATGAGGGTAAATCCGCTTTGAAGTGCATACTCTACCACTGATGGCTCATAAGAGTCTATGCTAAAGATAGCTTTTTCATAGAGCCTCTTAGACTTTATGGTATCACATATTGGTCTAATACGCTCCAACTCCTCTTTAGCACTCACTACATCTGCTCCGGGACGAGAGGATACAGCACCAATGTCTATAATCTCTGCTCCCTCTTCAACCATCTCATCTATCCTCTCAATGGCATCTTCTGCTACAAATCTACTCCCCTCAAAGAAGCTATCATCATTGGCATTTATAATACCCATAATCTTTATAGGATAACTCTTTTTAGAGATAAATCGCTTAAGTTTTTGTGCAACCTCTTTTAATCCAAATGGTTGAGCCAACTCTTTACGAGCTAGTATCTCTATATGTTTTTTACTACCTATAAGTATGCAATCACAAGTAGGTTTTGCACATGTGATGACACCACTTGGCACTGCAAGTTCTGCACCGATACTTAGTGCATCCTGTTTTAAAATATTGGCTGCTGGTGTTTTGAGCTCTTTTATAAAAAGATATAAAAGCTCCATCTTCTTTGCCATAATAGCTACACCACCACCCTCTACATTTAGCTCTTTAAGAAGTCTCTTTTTATCTTCAATATCTCCCAATCTATATATATCCATAATAGTCTCCAAAATCTATAACATAGTAAACTATTCTATCGTTTTTTTCTTGCTAAGAGTTTCAAGAGTAGAGTATTTAATACAAAAGCAGGAGGAGACCCTATATCCAAAGCAATATAGGCATTTGAAAAGAGAGAGAGTGTCTTTTCATCCAAGTTATAACTTTGTGACGCTATGACTGCTTTAAAGATACGTTCGACAATACGCTTCATCTCATTGGCATCGGTGCGTTTATGGGTCTGTATAAACTCATAGAGTGTACCCAGTGAGAGTTGCTTCAACTCTAGCCCCAGTGCCTCCTCCTCTTTCTCATGGGAGAGAACCACAATAGGCAGACGTGAGCGTATCGTATCTAAGATAGCTGATTTACTTGGGGTGAGAATGATGAACTCTTTTTGAGGAGGAGGCTCTTCTATAATCTTAAGAAGTCTGTTTTGTACCACAGGAGAGAAGGTTTTTGCTGCCAAAATGAGGACACTCTTCTCTTCGCTTGCCATGTAGGCTTTTTCTATAGCTAACTTGACATCCTCAACTAAAAAGGCATCCTCTTTGACTATCTTGATAAAACGCTCTGTAGTCTGCTTTGATTCCAGTGTGGCAATAGTCTCTTCAAAGTGGGAAGTGATAAGAACTTGACTGACTAATCTCATGCTTCTATATCTAAATTACCAAAAAGAGTCTCTGAGATAGTCATATCAAAAAGCTTATAGAGTTGCACTAGTTTGATATCAAGTAGTGGGTCACTGCTACGAAGATAAAAACTGTTTTGCACCTCTTCATCCATGACCCACAGAAAGTTATCATCACTTCTATATGCCACTTTCGTATAGGGGTGGTCACCTCTGCCAATATACCATATATAGTAACCATTCGGATAAGAGATATCAAGCATATCTTCAAGAATCTCTATCTCTTGTGTACTCTTGATATCATGAAGATTTGGAAAACACTTTTCCAGTTCATAAAATGGTAAAAGCGGTCTATTTTTCTGTAGTTCATTGATTTTATTCAGTATATATCTACTAAACCATTTTCGTGATTCATCGGTAACTATCAGTACTGTTTTCCCCTCCATTAGTTGAGAAGTGGCACTTTTTACAAGCGGTGCCCACTCATACCTATACTCTTCCATCCATGAAAAACATGACTCCTCTTCGCGTATAGTCTCAAGTGTCCACCTTAAGAGTTGCTGCATAGATTTTATTTATCCAACTCATACGCCTCATGAAGTGCACGAACAGCCAACTCTCCATACTTCTCATCTATCACCATAGAGATTTTTATCTCAGAAGTTGATATCATCTGGATATTGATATTGCTGTTTGCAAGCGTTGTAAATGCAGTAGCTGCAACACCTGCATGTGACTTCATCCCCACACCTACAATAGAGACTTTACATACCTTTTCATCAAAATCCATACCCTCAATATCATGGTCAAACGACTCCATTACCTCTTTTGCATGACTGAGTTCACTTTGAGGCACAGTAAAACCAAGATTTGTTGTCCCAACAACTCCTACATTTTGTATAATCATATCTACATTAATATTCTCATTTGCCAATGCTGAGAAGATCTCTGCGGCGATACCCGGTCTGTCTGAGACCCCTCTTAGTGTTACTCTAGCTTGATTTTTATCAAGTACCACACCACTGACTAATACCTTTTCCATACTGTTACTCTCCTTTATAATAAGCGTTCCCTCATTATCACTAAAACTGCTTTTAGCATAGAGTTTCACTTGAAGTTTTTTTGCAAGTTCTACTGAACGGTTCTGAAGTACCTTTGCCCCTAAAGATGAGAGCTCAAGCATCTCATCATAAGAGATAGTCTCCAACTTCTTTGCATTTGGTTCAATGCGCGGGTCTGTCGTATAGATACCATCCACATCCGAATAGATCTCACACTGGTCTGCTTTGAGTGCACCCGCAATCGCCACTGCTGAGAGGTCAGAACCTCCACGTCCAAGTGTCGTGACCGAACCATCTTTATTAATGCCCTGAAAACCGGCAACAATGATGATTTTCCCCTCTTTAAGCGCATTTTGCATAGCTGTAGGATCAATAGTCTCGATACGTGCATAGGTATGCGTATTATCTGTTACAATACCTGCCTGACGTCCCGTCATTGCTACCGCATCAAAACCTTTGGCTTGCAGTGCAATAGAGAGCAGTGCAGCAGTCACTCTCTCTCCCGAGCTTAGCAACATATCCATCTCTCTTTTTGCAGGTGTCGAGGTAAAATGCTCTGCATACGCTGTAAGCTTATTGGTTTCACCACTCATAGCGGAAACAACAACAACGATGTCATCCCCCGCCTCTCTTGCTTTTGCTACACGGGAAGCTACATTTTCTATGCGCTCCAAATCTCCAACACTTGTTCCTCCATACTTATGTACGACCAACATTTAAATAAATCCTTCTTTTATAAAATAATCAATTACTCTACGATAGACTTTCCGTTTAAAATAGATTACTCTTTTAAACAACTCTTCATACGCAACAAACTCATACTCTTCAAACTCCGGAATCTCATACGCCTGCAGGTCAATTGTTGCCTCTTCTTTCAGGCGAACTAGAAAATACTTTTGTGTCTGTCCGTCAAAAGGATACATCTTCCCCTTTGTAACTTTAGGAAAATCATAGGAGATCCACTCCGGAAACTCTCCTAAAATCTCTATATCATTACAACCGATCTCCTCTAACAACTCTCTATGTAAAGCATCATAAGGTGTCTCTCCCTCATCAATACCCCCTTGAGGAAATTGCCACGCATTTTTGATATCACTTCGGTGTGCAATAAAAAATTCGCACTTATCTGGATATTTGGAAGAGAGTATAACTGCTGCAACATTTGGGCGATAACGCTTCTTTGCCTGCATTCTACTACTCATTCTACTCATTATTTTTAATTTACTTTATTTTCTGCTAAAATTTTATCTAAAATGTGGTTACATCCTTTTGAAATTACTATTTTGATAAAATAAACCAATAAAGTGAGAATATTTGCTCGTCTATCTTCATATCCCCTACTGTGATTCCAAATGTCACTACTGTAGCTTCAACTCCTATGTTGATAAGTTTGATACGCGTAGAGCCTATATGCAATCTCTCTATAGACAACTCAAGTTTGAACTAAAACGGTTTAATGCAAAAAAAGAGAGTATAAAAACACTCTTTATAGGCGGAGGGACACCCTCTACTGTCGCACCGGCACTTTATGAAGAGATATTTGAACTATTAAAACCCTATATGCAAAAAGATATAGAGATTACAACAGAAGCCAACCCCAACTCTGCTACAAAAGAGTGGCTCAAAGGAATGAGAGATTTAGGTGTTAACCGTGTGAGTTTTGGAGTACAGAGTTTTGACAAAGATAAACTCAAAGCACTCAACCGTGCCCATACACCGACACAGGCAAAAGAGGCTATATACTATGCAAAAGAGCTTGGTTTTAGACACCTCTCTCTTGACCTTATTTATAACTATAAAGGTGATAGTAAAGAGTTATTAAAGAGTGATATAGCAGAAGCTTTTAGCTTACCTATTGACCATATCTCAGCGTATGAACTAATTATAGAAGAGGGAACAAAATTTTCAACCACACCGCAAGCAAGGCAAGAGGATGAGAATCTTGCCTTTTTTGTTGCTGATGAGATCAAAAAAAGAGGCTTCACCCACTATGAGATTTCAAACTTCGGAAAGTACCAAAGCAGACACAATAGAGGCTACTGGAGACTGGAAAACTATATAGGTGCCGGTGCCGGTGCTGTAGGTTTTTTAAAGGATACGAGGTACTACCCCCAAACCGATATCCACGCCTATATTGACAACCCTTTAAAGATCACAAAAGAGCTACTTTCACAAGAAGAGTTGCTGACAGAGAAGATATTTCTCGGACTGAGATCCAACATCGGGGTAGATGCCTCTATTTTAAGTGAGAAGATGCTTACAAAAGTACAAATACTCTGTGCAGAAAAGAAACTTCACTATGAGAGTTCACGCTACTACAACAAAAATTTTTTTCTAAGTGATGAATTAGCACTCTACATTTTAGATTAATTGGCTAAAATACAATAATTAAAATTGAAGGTTATGATATGTTTGGCATCGGCTTTACCGAATTACTTCTCATTTCCATTGTTGCAATACTATTTTTAGGACCCGACAAGCTCCCTCAAGCTATGGTTGAGATAGCAAAATTCATCAAAAGTGTGAAAAAGACAGTCGGAGAGGCTAAAAACTCCCTTGAAGAGGAGATGAGAATAGCAGACCTTAAAGAGGAAGCACTACACTATAAACAACAGCTTGACAGTGCAACCAGTGAATTGAGAAACTTTAAAAATATCGACTTTGATGAGATATATGAGAGTGAAATAGAAGAAAAATCACCTACACCAAAAGTCTCTAAAGAAGAGCCCCAAAAAGAGACTCTTGCTATACAGGTAGAACCAAAACAGGAGACCGTTACATTTAAAAAGAAAACTAAAGATAAAAAGAGTAAAAATAAAGAGACTACTGCCAAAGGTGATGCATAATGTTTGAAGAACTTAGACCACATCTAGTTGAGTTAAGAAAAAGACTGGGACTCTCCGTTCTTTCTGTTTTCATTGCATTTGTTATTGCATTTTTCTTTCATGAATCTATCTTAGAGTGGATTACCCATCCTCTAAATGATGCACTTGAACAGGTAGCTAAACTCTCCCAAAAAGCGGCTGAGGGTATGGTTACAACGCATCAGGTGGGAGGTGCATTTTTTGTAGCGCTGAAAGTCTCTTTCTTTGCCGGACTTTTAGGTGCACTCCCTTTTATACTCTACCAACTCTGGCTCTTTATAGCACCGGGACTCTACTCCAATGAGAAGAAGATGATTCTGCCGTTTGTCATAGGAGGGTCTGTCATGTTCTTTATAGGGGTTATTTTTGCCTACTATATCGTCACACCTTTTGGATTTCAGTTTCTCATCACTTTTGGCTCTTTTCTCTATACTCCTTTGATTAATATTGAAGACTATGTAGGCTTCTTTACCAAAATCATGATGGGATTTGGTCTGGCATTTGAACTGCCTGTATTTGCCTACTTCTTAGCACTGCTAGGATTGGTTACTGACCGTACACTCATTGACTTTTTCAAGTATGCAGTTGTTATTATCTTTGTGCTTGCGGCACTCTTGACACCTCCTGATATTTTGACACAGCTTCTTATGGCTGCACCACTTATTATTCTTTATGGCATCTCTATTCTTATCGTTCGTATGGTAAATCCTGAACCAAAAGAGGAGAGTGACGAAGAATGAGAATAAAGCGTTTAAAGAGTAACCTCTTGGCACTATTCAAAATCTCTCATTAAGTTTATACATGAATCCTGAACTTCTCACTGAAAGCTATTACTATGAACTCCCTGATGGGTTCATCGCTACCAGCCCTGTCTATCCAAGAGACCATGCCAAACTTCTTGTCTATGAGAGAAAAACCGATACCATCACCCATACAACATTTAAAGATCTCTTAAATTTTATCCCCCAAGAGTGTGATATCTTTCTCAATGATACCCGTGTCATTAAAGCTCGCATATTTGGTCAAAAAGAGAGTGGCGGAAAGGTAGAACTTCTCTTCAATAAACCCCTTGATGCCCATCACTATCTTGTACTTATTCGTGGCAAAGTTAAAGTAGGTACCAATCTACTCTTTAAAAACCATCTCTTGGCTACTGTAACTGCTCTCAATGAAGATGGCTCTCGTGTTGTAACCTTTAGACATAGAGACAAAGAGATACGTTTTGAGGAGCTTGTACTAATTTTAGATGAGATTGGGCATATCCCTTTGCCACCCTATATACAAAGGGAGGACAATAAAAAAGATGAGAGCGACTACCAGACACTCTTTGCCAAAAATGCAGGTGCTGTTGCTGCCCCTACCGCCTCTTTACACTTTACCCCTGAACTCTTTTATGCACTAAAGAGGAGACACAAAACCCATAGAGTGACACTGCATGTGGGTGCAGGTACATTCAAACCTGTCGAAGCCAAAGAGATACTCAACCACCCCATGCACTCAGAGTATTTTCACATCGGCAAAGATGCTGCCAAAATACTTGATACAAAGAGACCTCTCTTAGCCATAGGGACTACCGTTACAAGAACGGTAGAGTATTATGTACGCACCCAAAAAAGAGAGGGGGAGTGTGACCTTTTTTTACACCCTCACAACCCTCCACAAAGAGTTACACATCTACTTACAAATTTTCATTTGCCAAAAAGTACACTGATTATGCTTGTAAGTGCTTTTACAGGAAGAGAAAAGACACTACAACTATACAAAGAAGCCATAGAGAAGAGGTATCGCTTCTTCTCCTATGGAGATGCAATGTTGATACTATAAAATGAAAAGGGTAATCTATCTTCTCTTATCTATTCTACTTCTTTTATTGAATGGTTGCAGTCAAAAATCTCACCCTAACTATGCCATAAGAAAACCTAAAGTTAAATACAAACCAAACAAACAAAATCTCAGTAAGATGGTTAAACAACTGAAGGGAAGACCATATGTCTGGGCAGAAGAGGGACCCTACGCTTTTGATTGCTCAGGATATACCTACTATGTGTATGGAAGTATGGGTATAGAGATACCAAGGGTGGCAAGAGAACAGGCTAAACATGGGAAATATATACCCTATAAAGAGCTAAAATATGGTGACCTTATCTTCTTTGACACAACTAAAAGACAAACAGGAGAGATTACGCATGTGGGAATCTATTTGGGTAACGGGTGGTTTACACATGCCAGTACCACCAAACATGAAGTTATCTACTCAAACCTTAACAGAGGAAACTATTATAAAAAAAGAATACGTATCTGCCGAAGGTATCTGCCAGAAGAGACAACACATATGAAGTTTGCCAAAGCAAAACCATGGAGAGTGCAAAAAACTGCCAAAACAGCAAAAGTAAACCAACATACCACAGGCACCTACTATATTCAGGTAGGCTCTTTTATGAGGAGACCCAATAGGGTACTATTGAAAAAGCTGACACAAAATGGATACCTCTACAGAATGATAAAATTTCAAAAAGATGGTAGAGAGATCTTAAAACTTCTCATAGGACCATACAAAACAAAATCTATTGTACTCTCTATTTTACCATCGGTGAAGCAGAAAATTGTCAAAGAGGCATTTATCACAAGGATTCTATAGATATGCGTACATTTTCACCCAATAACTCATGCCCCTGTAACAGTGGGAAAAAATATAAAATATGCTGTGGCATCTACC
>CAZOBE010000034.1:0-8285 GCA_964578205.1 uncultured Sulfurovum sp.
TTATTTTTAACAAAAACCATTTTCTCATGAAAAGTTTTACAAAGTTTTTTGTGTTGATTTTGGCGATGTTGTTTACCATGGGAATTGTTGCGCAGCAGCAGATGACTGAGCAGGAGTATCAGGTATTACAACAGAAGGCACAGCAGGAGCTTGCAGCGCATGGTCCTACTGTAGAAGTGCCTTATGCGCCAAACGATGTTAGTGCAACGGGAGATGATTGTTCAGATCCGATCATCATCACAGCTTCCCCGGGAATGAGTACATGGTCGGACATTGGCCAGACCACTTGTGGCCGCGTTGACGACTATGACCTTACCTGTATGGGTGCTTACGATGGAGGAGAAGACATCATTTACCAGTTGGATGTAACCGCCGACATGAGTTTGAAATTCACCTTTGACCCGGTAGAAACCTGGTCAGGAATTGCGGTGATGGATGCCTGCGGGAATGCAGGGACCTGTCTTGTTCTTAAGACAGGGTCAAGTTCTTCCCCGAGGGAATTTCAGTATGATTTCACAGCCGGCACCTATTACATCCAGGTTGACTCCTGGCCGAGTCCTGATTGTATAAGTTTCGACCTGACGATCGAAGAATACATTCCGCCTCCGCCGGCCGATCCGATCAATACCTTCCCTTACCTGGAAGATTTTTCGGCTTGTGACTGGCCAGCCACCATGCAACCTTTTGCAGGGTCTGAAGCCCATGCGGTAGTCCGTTCGGATGCCGGAGTTGACGGTTGCGGCGCTTTGCTTGACGGTAACAGCTGGGCAGGATTCTATCATACAACAAATTGCGACAATGCTTTCACCTACAACTATCCGGACCACACGGCCCAGATCAAGATGAACGTTGAGCCTGACGGCACAGCCGGATTGTTGTGGATGGATTTTGACATGCAGCAGTTTTATTCCTTTGCCTATTATTACAATTGGTTCAGGGTAACAGCCAACGGCACAACGCTTACCGAGATTACCACAGGCAACAGTTGTTTCAATTCTGATGATCCATACGGCAGCGGGTGGCAGCATCTCGAGTATGACCTTTCGGCTTACCAGAATGATCCTTCTTTTGAGCTGATCATTGATTTTGTGGGCAAATACTACTACCTGTATTACAGGGGTGGTGATGCCGTAATGATAGACAATGTCCACATCTGGTACAAGCCTGTAGGGAATGTAGAAGGTACAGCTTATGATGGCGATTTAAGCAATCCCGTAGAGAATGTAGAGGTCGGATTTTTGGGCGACAATCCGCCTTATGCACCTTTGATGACCGATGCAGCGGGATATTACCGTTTCAACAATGTATCCACTGCACCTGTTGACACCTATGACATGTACGCCTACAAAGACGCTATGAACTATGTTGTACAGACTGTTACTATACCTACCGGTTCCACGATTACAGTAAACTGGAACATGGCCCCGCCGTTGATGGTTATCACTCCTGCCGTATTGGAAGAGACGATGAACCCTAACGAGTGGCGGAGTGTACCCATTACGATCACCAATGGTCCGACGGGAGGTCCGTTGCACTGGACGGCCGAGATCGTCTTCGGCGAGCCTCCTCCGGCAGCAGGCAACTCTATCAGCCTGCCGGCGTTTGAGGGCGAGGTACCCCCGGCGTTGGCACCTGAGAGCAATGCGCTGGCACCGGAAGGTTACGGTGAGCCGGGACAGGAAGTACAGAACAACGGCAGCCGTGGTGTTATGGCCTTTGGCTATGAAGCCATTGATGCAGGCACATATGATTTTGATGTTGACGACCTTCCCGGAAGGACCATGGTTGGCGGATCAGCCCCCGGCGGAGATTTCTTCGGCGGCATGGTCTTCAACATGGACGATGAGAACGAATGCTTCGGGGCCACTTTCTATGGAGCGCAATTTTATTCGATGGATCGGACAACGGGGACCTACACGTTGATAGGTTCTATGGGTGGCGGCGTAAGCCAGCCGGCCGACCTGACGGTTGACCCGACCGAAGGCGTATATTACGCAGCCACTACGAGTTCCCTTTACACGGTTGATGTGACCACTGGGGCAGCCACCCTTGTCGGCTCTTTCGGCATCGGCGGCAACCTGATGATCGCTTTGGCCTGTGACGGGGACGGCAACATGTGGGCTTATGATATCAGCCAGGATAAATTTTACTCGGTAGATAAGACCACCGGAACAGCCACCGTTGTGGGTGGTATTGGTTTTAATGCCTCTTATGCCCAGAGCATGTTCTACGATCAGGAAGCTGACCGTGTGATCATGTCTGCTTTTAATGCGGGCAACTTCTACGCAGAGATCCGCGAGGTGGATGTCACCACGGGCTCGAGCACGATATTAAGTTCAGAATATTTCACGGAGATGACCGGATCGGCAGCGCCTGTTGTTAATGCAGGTGGCGGCTGGTTAGACCTGTCAGCCTACGAAGGCGACGTACCTTCCGGCGAGTCGAACTTCGTGAACGCTTTGTTTGACGCCAGCGGCACAGTAGCGGGCCAGGTATGGACTGCCGATGTGATCTTCACCGCCGAGCCCGGCGTAAGTACGGCCACAGTGGATGTGAGCATGATCATTGCCGGTGAGCCTTTGGTACCTGTAGACAATTTCACGGCAGAATTGACCAATGCGGTCACCGGCCAGGTAGACATGAGCTGGAGTTTTGCCACCAAGGACATCACGTTTCAGTACTTTTTGATCCGTCGTGACGGCTCACCGATAGCCAACACGCAGAACATGTACTATACCGATTTTCTGCCGACCTACGGCACCTATAATTATACGGTATCGGCAGTCTATGCCGAAGGGGAATCTGTTCCTGCGGGCCCGGTAGAAGTGATCTGGCTGATTCCGGAACTATGCTGGACCCCCGATCCTGTATACGGAGAAGTCTGGACAGACGACCAGGAGACCTTCCCGTTGACATTGGAGAACTGCGGCGAGGGGATGCTCTCGTTTGAGTTCACCGGCTTTGACGATCCTGACTTCAGCAACGGATTTGTCACTGCAGTAGAGCCATACAGCGGTGTAATCGCCGAAGGTGAGAGCATGATCGTGAATGTCACGTTTGATGCCACGGGTTACAGTCCGGGCACGTATAATGTGGATCTGGATCTGGCCACCAACGAATTGCCACCAGACAATGAGCGGTTGATCGCCTGCCAGATGGTAGCCTACACACCTGCGACGCTTTACGGAGTTGTTACGGATTGTGATGACGGCTTCCCGGTCAACCATGTTACAGTCACGGCTGTCAACACGGCGACCAATGATGTTTTCACGGGAGAGACCGACGGCACGGGTTATTATGAGTTCCGTGTTGATGAAGGCACCTATGATCTTACCTTTTTTAAGTTAGCCTATCTTGCTACCAACGTGGACGGTGTCTATGCACCTGCAGGCACCATGACAGAAGTCAATGCCTGTATCGTAGAGAATCCTTATCCTGTCCAGTGGGTTATAGCCGATCCTAACGAGGCTGATGATGAATGTCTGGTCACCTGGTCATTGCCTATGGGTCCTTATGAGATCATCTATGATGACGGGACGGCGGAGAACTACTTTGCATGGATACAATATGGCGGCGCTGTAGCCGTTAAGTTCACTCCTGCAGGTTATCCTGCCAGTGTAGTCGGCGGACGATTGTATGTAGGCGACGGCAGCTTCCCTGACGGAGCCGACTTCCTGGGTTCTCCCATGGCAGTGGGTATTATGGACGACGACGGAGCAAACGGCATGCCGGGAACCATTCTCGATTCAGCCATGGTCACCGTTGACAATTACGGCTGGGTTGACTTTGGCTTGAACGGCAGCACATTTAACGACGGCAACTTCTACATCGTGATGTGGCAGTTAACCATTCCTCCGTATTCACCGCCGATAGGTGTAGACGAGGAGAACCCTGTGGTTTACCGTTCCTATACGAAACAGGCCGGAGGCGAATGGCAGACGTCAGCCTACAATGACTTCATGATGCGTGCCACGGTATTCGGTCCCGGCGATAATGTGGTAGCCGCTACGGCCGAAGGCCCGCAGGTTATTCCGCCCAAGCCCACCGACGGTGCACACATAGCGATGAAACACCCCATGGCCCTTCCGGGTACCGTTAAGGGAGGTAGTTTCCATCCTGTAGCTTCACAGGAAGCCAACCGTGACCTGGAAAATTACAAAGTAGCCTTTGTTGACGGCTTCGATCCAGGCGCCGGCGAAACACCTCAGGATGGTACGTTGAACATATTGGGTACTACCACTCAAAATCAGTATAATGACAACAGCGCATGGCCGGCAGCCGACCCGGGCTTTTATGCCTATGCCGTACAAGCCATTTACACGAGCCAGGAATCTGTGTGGGCCTACTCCAATGTAGCAGCCCACCTGATGGACAGGGTCGTGACGGTAAATGTAAGCCAGTGTGACGGCGAAGAGCCCTCTGGCATCACTGTCATATTGATGGGATACGATTATCCTTACCAGATGCTTGTTCAGGTCACCCCTGCTTCAGGGACGGTAGTCTTTGACAGTGTGATCATGGGGATGTACGACCTGTCAGTGAACAAGATCGGTTACCAGGCGTGGGAAGACCCGAACTTCCTTGTCAACGGCGACAAGACGGTAGATGTCGTCTTACAGGAGAATGCCTATCCTGCGCGGAACCTGTATGTAGATCCGTTATCCTCTGTAGCCACATGGGATGAGCCCATGTACCTTCAGGTACCGATGCAGGGCTTTGAGAGTGAGCCCTTCCCGCCTGCCGGCTGGACGAGCTTAACCAGCGGCATTGGCTGGGAGCGCACCCAGGACGGCAGCAGCACATGGTGGACAGTACCCGATCCTCCTCCGGAGGCAGGCGACTGGTACATTGTAGCCAATGACGACCAGGTATGGTGGAACAACGGTTGCTGCGACTACATGATCACCCCGGTATGTGATTTGAGGGAGGTCAGTGATTATGTCCTGCATTTCTTAAGTTACTATGACGGGGCTTACGGGCAGAAAGCGTCAGTAGAATACTCCACCGACGGTGGTGCCACGTGGGAGACGTTGATTGAGTTGTCCCCGGCTTTCAGTTGGGAAGAGTACAACTACGATCTTTCTGACATGTCCGGTGAGACCGGTTTGTCAGCCGTATGGTTTGCCTTCCATGCCGACGACAACGGTGGCTGGGCCTCCGGCTGGGCAGTGGACAACATCCAGGTAGGCGACGGGCCGGTAAGCGTAGATGGCTACTATGTCTATCTTGATGACGGTTTTGTAGCGCAGACCGATGCCGACACCCGTACGTACACCTATGGAGACCTGCAATACGGCACGACCTATACCGCAGCAGTAGCGGCCTTGTACGGATGTAACGTATCGGAAAAGATCTATTACACCTTCACATCGGGATACCTGTATCCTCCGCGGAATCTGCGTGATGAATACCTTTACGGCACCAACGAAGTACCGTTGTTCTGGAATCCGCCGATGACAGGCGATGGTGTGCCCATGGCAGGTGCTTCAGACGGCAACTTTGTGAAGGGCATTTATGATGAAGACTCCTTCGGTCCTGCACCGGCAAACGGTGTAGCGGTATCCGAGAGTCCGGAGCCGAACCAGGAATACCTGAACGGTTTCCGTGCGCCTGATGTTTACGGCGTAGCGAACAACATCCCTGCCTATGCATGGTTTGATGCAGAGAACACGGGAGTTATCAACCAGATCACCTCATGGCCCGGCGGCGGCAACTTCGCCAACGCGTGTGAGATGGTGAACGGCAACCCCGACTTCCTGTATGAGATAGACAATGCAGGATCGGTACGCAAGCTTGACATACCCAATGCCAGTGTAGAGTCGTTGGGCAGCATCAGCGTACAGCCTTTGGCCATGGCGCTTGACTACACGACAGGCATTTATTATGTAAATGACCAGAGTGAGAACCTGTACACTGTAGATCCGGAAGGGCTTACCACCGAGTTGGTAGGTAATTTCAACTACAGCGGACAGTGGATCATCGGGATGACCTTTGACGAAGACGGCAACCTGTACGGATATGACCTTGTAAACGACAACATGTGGTCCATCGACAAGGAGACCGGCGCAGCGACGCTTATCGGGTCCATTGGTTATTCAGCCAACTACGGTCAGGGCATGGCGTGGGATCAGTTGAACGGCCAGGCAGTCTTGTCTGCCTTCAACGCATCTACCTTTGCCTGTGAATACCGTGTAGCGGATCTGACCACAGGAAACACCACCTTTATCTCGAACATCGGAACTCCCGGTTCCACACAGTTCGGCACCATAGCTATCCCGGTAACCGGCGGTGGCGGCGGTGGCGGTGTAGTGCCTGACGGTCTTGTATCGTTCAACATATACCGCAGCGGCGAGTTGGTAGGCAATGCGCCTTACAGTGGCGAAGGCACCGAAGACTGGATATTCTTTGCAGACAACAACGTGATGCCCGGCACATGGTATTACGGAGTGACCGCTTTGTATGACTTGGCAGTATATGGCTTCCCGGGCGAGACCGGCGAGTCGTTGCCGGATGGTCCTGACACGGTTAACGTGATTTGGGGCTATGACTTACCATTCATGGAGAGCTGGGATCAGGGGACGTTTGATTACAACGACTGGACGACGACAGCCTCCAACTGGGTTATTTCGAGTCAGAATGGCAATCCCGAGCCATCGGCACAGTTCAACTGGGATCCCGATCCGGGTGCAGATTATGCCGTATCCCTGGTTAGTCCTCCGCTGAATGCGGACATGCTGACAGAGGGCGACATCTGGTTAGACTTTGAATACTATCTTGAAGACCGCAACACTACGGGCGAGGAGAAACTTGCCGTAGAGATTTACAACGGGCAGGATTGGATGCAGGTAGCCGAGTACAGCAACACGGGCAATTTTGACTGGACGCCGCAGCACCTGAAGATCACCCTTTATGCCATGAGTCGTGTTTTCCAGGTACGTTTCACAGCCATGGGCCTGAATGCCTTTGACATTGTACGCTGGAATGTAGACAACATAGAAGTTTACCGTACCTGTGATTCTCCGACAGATCTTGAAGGGGAATATGTATGGAACGATCTGGACAATTTCGGAGCAGCACTCAACTGGGTAGCGCCCGAACTTCCCGCACCTCCGGCAGGCTGGATAGAATGGGATGACGGGACCAACTTCACGGCTATCGGGTTGACAGACGGTGGTACATTTACCGTAGCAGCCCGTTGGGATGCCGGCGGCTTGCCACCGGAGCTTACGGGCACCTCGGTAACAAAGATTAAGTTCTTCCCGAACGATGACGGTGCCGAGAGCTTTACACTGCAGGTATGGAAAGGCGAGAATGCCTCCACGTTACTTGCTTCGCAGGAAGTTACCAGTCCTGTGATCGGGGCATGGAACGAGGTTACACTTGACACACCGGTACCTTATGATGACACGCAGGAGTTGTGGATTGGATACACGGTAAACAACCACACGGCAGGCACGTTCCCGGCAGGGTGCGATGCAGGTCCGGCCATTGCCGGCTATGGTGACAAGATCACCCTGGACGGTGTAACATGGGATAACCTGAGTGACTTCGGATTGGACTACAACTGGAACCTTGCCGCTTATCTGGAAGTTCCGGCGGGAGAGAGTTATGAACTCACACCTTTGGTAGACAACACTGTTTACGGCAATTCCGTGGCCAGTTTCAGCCAGGGGCCTGTTAAGGAGAACGGACTTTCCAACGGCAATGAGAGTCGTGATATCACCGGGTTCAACCTGTACAGGCAGGGACCTGATGAGACCGATTATGCAGTGATAGACTTCATACCATTTGCAGAAGGACAGACCGATTACAGTTACTTCGACGAGGATCCATATCCGGGACAATATCCTTATACGGTATGTTACAAGGTAACGGCAGTATGGGAGAGTGAAACGGATTACTGTGAATCGGAACCTGCACCGGCCAAACTAATGCCCATTGACGACTACGTATGTGTAGTGATCACTTCGATAGACAATCCGCTGGCAGGCGAGGTTACGGCATTGTATCCGAACCCGGCCAGGGAACTGGTGAACATCACTTCGAGTCAGACGATGACCCACATTACCATAGTCAACTATGTTGGCCAGGTAGTATACGATGCAGAGATTACAGACCAGAACACGGTAACCTTGAACACAGGTTCATACGATGCCGGGGTTTATGTAGTTCGCATCAGCACAGACAACGGAGTAGTTACCAAACGCATGACCATTACCAAATAGTAAGGGTCGGAAGCGGTAATTATATACCGGTAAACAGAAAAGGGCAGCCAGTCGGCTGCC
>CAZOBE010000035.1:0-8234 GCA_964578205.1 uncultured Sulfurovum sp.
AAATATTGAGGATATTTAGATTTAAAATAATTATTTACTTCTTCCTGAGAAAAATCAGATATGAAATTTTTAGAATAAGGTGAGCCTTCTAGGGAAGTTAATTGATTATATGAACAATTAAATCTTCCATTTACTATCTTCGGAGCTCCCTCTAGAGAAATTAATTGATTATTATAACAATAAAAACCTCCATTTACTATCTTCGGAGCTCCTTTTAGAGAAATGAGATTATTATTATGACAATTAAAACTCCCATTCATTTTCTCTAGAGCTCCCTCTAGAGAAATTAATTGATTATTATAACAATAAAAACCTCCATTAACTTCCTTCGGAGAACCCTCTAGAGAAGTCAATTGATTATCATAACAATAAAAATATCCATTTACTATCTTCGGAGCGCCTTCTAGAGAAGTAAGATTATTATTATGACAATAAAAACTTCCATTTACTTCCTTTGGAGCTCCTTCTAGAGAAGTCAATTTCATCTTTGAAACATCTATAGTTCTCTCATATGTTTGCCCCGTTAAATCTCCATATTCAGTATCTTTAAATTTCATCTTTCTCTCTCTAGATTATAGATTATATAAAAACCACTAAGTTAGATTAAATAATGAGGATAATTTTTCTTAAAATAATTATTTGCTTCTTCCTGAGAAAAATCAGATATAAAATTTTTAGAATATGGAGCTCCCTCTAGAGAAGTCAATTGATTATCATAGCAATAAAAATATCCATTTACTATCTTCGGAGAGCCTTCTAGAGAAGTAAGATTATTGTTAGAACAATGAAAATTTCCATTTATTATCTTCGGAGCTCCTTTTAGAGAAATGAGATTGTTATCATGACAATTAAAATTCTTACTCACTATCTTCGGAGCGCCTTCTAGAGAAGTCAATTGATTATTATAGCAATAAAAGTCTCCATTTACTATCTTCGGAGCTCCTTCTAGAGAAGTTAATCCTATCCTTGAAACATCTATAGTTCTTTCATATGTTTGCCCCGTTAAATCTCCATATTTAGTATCTTTAAATTTCATCTTTCTCTCCTTATATCAACCATATCATCAATTCATAATAATTCTATATAAAATATTGAGGATATATCTTCATAAGACTTTCTTTAGTTTTACCATAAGATATAATATCACTTCTCGGAATTCTTCTATTTTTACAAACAATATATCCGGCTTTTATAATTTTATAAAGTTCTTTCCTTTTTGAGGGTCCGTAATATTTTGATATTTCATATCCACCATTCCATCTATATAAAACATATGATGTTGTTTTAAACATATTTTCTCCTTATTTTAAAGCGTTTTTAATATATTCTAAATCATCAGCAACGTCTTTATCATCTCTAATTTCCTCAAATTGAGCAAACATTAAGGAATATGTTTCTGAATTTTTGGCTTTAGAAACTCCATTATATTTGACAGAAACTATTTTTCCTTTTAAATTTTCTCTATTTTTCCAAATATCTTCTCTCATTTTATCAGAAAATCCAGAAACTTTAGAAACAACCTTTCCGTCTTGAGAAATAATATTCAAAGCGCCTAAAGAATCTTTCAATCTTCCTTCTCCTTCTTGGAAATTTGTTATGATAAATTCAGCAACTGCTTCTTCTTTCATTTTGATGTTATCGGTAGCAGTTCCATTTTTAAATTTATTATCTAAATTCTTAAGAACTGCTCCTTCACCACCACTCTCAACGATCTTCAAATAGAATTCTCTGGCTTCATCAAAATCATTAACTATCTTTCTTTTAACCAAATAAATAGGAAGAACATTATCAATATTATTTTTTAAATTTTCAAATCTATTCTCATAAGGTAAGTTTGATTTTCCTTCTTTCCATTCATCTAAGGTTAAATAATCCCAAGAAACCATATAAATTCCTTCAGGTTCTGTATCAGAATTGATAAGACCGTTTGAGCCATATCTATCATCTTCCATATCTGCTACCATCAGCTCACCAATATAAACACCATTTTTTAAGGATTTTAATTGATTTGAAAATTTTGGTAGATTTGACTCCTCTCCTGATCTTGCAAATATTTGAATTTCTCCGTCTTCCACAACAACAGATCTATAAGTACCATCCATTTTTTCTTGAATTATTGCTGGATATTTAATTTTATCTAATTTATCTGCTAAAGAACATCTCATATATGGAAATTCTGGAATTAATTTTTTAAAAGCTTTATTAATAGATTTTGAATTTAATCCAATAGATAGATCTCTATTTATCATTTTTGTAATAATTTCAGCATCAGATTTATCTAAATCTTTTAAAATGTTTTCAACAAATTCTATAGATTTATTTCCTGTTATTTTTCTTGTACAAAGATTTTCTTCAATCATTGAAAGAGCTTCGGATAATGAAAGATTTCCTTTAAATTCTGAAGGGAAATTAACATTTTTCATTGTTAAATAGAATTTATGATTGATTTTATCATAAGTCATTTTCAAAGTCTTTTTAATAATTTCTCTATCGTTTTCTTTAAGAATTTGAATTTTTTCTTTTGAACCCTTACTATTAATAAGTTCTTTTAAAACATCTTTCATTTTTTATCCTTTAACTAATTTCTCAATTTCAATTTCATCTGGCATTTTAGGTAAAACCAAATCATCTCTGAATTTTCTCTTACCATCAATATACTCACACATTTCATTAAAATTAAGAACTTTTCTCGCATCTTTCATCAATTTAGCTCTTTTTTTCTCAACACTCAATGCTTTTCTTTCAATCCATTCAATTGAAACCATTTTACCATTGAACTCAACATCTTTAATCTCTTTTCTCGCTCTGCTCATTTTTTTCATATCATAACTCATCTTTCTATCCTTTTATCTTTTAATTGTCATAGTATATAATAATATGACTTAAAGTCAGATAAATGCTCTAAATGCTCTAAATGCTCTAAATGCTCTAAATAAGATATTGAGGGTAGTGTTTAGTTATTTGTTGTTCCAACCCTACTAACTTAGGAAGTTTCTTTATGATATCTTCTTTATTTAAAGAGCGTGTATCGGTGTACCAACTCTCCACTCCTATTCCAAATTCAGGATTAACTTCTATTTTATTTCTTTCATTTATTATTTTTATAATTTGTCCAATGTATAGATTTTCATCATTTTTGTATAAAATATAATCCCAAGCTTTTAAATTCATTTTCTTAAATCCTTAACAAATATACCTTTATGCATCTTGATAAAAGTTAGCATTCCAAAAAAAGTACCCAAAATGATAGTAACTCCTCCGAAAACATCTCCGGAGTGAAAAGCTATAAAAGCCCATATAAAATCGGCTATTAAGTAAAAAATTACACTATGAAACATGTATCCCTTATAGACTGAAAAAGATCCTACAATCATTAATATTCCGCCAATAAATGCTAAGCTCATATTAATATCTGCGGCATTTCTTTTTCTGCAAATTTCTTCAACAATTTTCCTAGATCTTCAGCTCTGATTTTAAAATCACCAATCTTAAAAATAACATCATTCGAATATTCTAATGTATTAGATTCTATGTTATTAATAACGGCATTAGCATTAGCATTAGTATGATATAGTTCTTTTAACTCTGTTATATTTATTTCATTATTCATCACCTCTCCTTAAATAAAAATATATGGATACTTCTTTCTTATTTTTAATTGTATTTTGATAATTTTTCTTATCTCATCTCTTATGGAATTGATATTCCTAATCTCTAACTCGCTCTTTTCATAACACTGACTTCTGTATATTATAGATTCCATCAATATAAGTTTTCTCTTCTCTAATTTATAATATTTTGCTTCATTTAGGTTATTGAATGAAAAAATAGACATGCTATTATCATTTAGGAAGTCTGTTAAGTTTTTGCTTACTCTATGAGGGTTAATTTGAATATTTTCTTTTTCTAAATCCTCTTTAGAATAAATACCTAACTTATGGTTGTATAGCAATATAGCATATTTCATTTATTCTCTTTCAAAATATTTTTTAATAATCTCATAATCAACTAAAGAATAATCATTTTTCTCAGGAGAAACATCAAAATATCTTCTATCTGGATCTTCTAAAATGCTAGCGTGTAGATGACCATGAATGTTACCTTTTCTATTTCTTAATTCTTGTGGATGAATCGGACAGTGACTTAACCAAAAACTCTTCCAAGATCTAAAACTGTAAATTTCATCAAAAACTTCTAAATATTTTTCAGTTGGTAAATAGTCGTGATTTCCTAAATATAAGACTTTCTTATGACAATGATTGAGACCTTTAAGTTTCTCTAATGATTCTTCTGTAAATGCAATATCACCTAAAAAATAAACAGTATCTCTTTTTTTAACGATTTTATTAAATTCATTAATGAAGTGTTGATCATTTTCCTCCGGAGTATTAAATTTTTCTCTGTATTTACAGATATTCTTATGTCCTAAATGCCAATCACTCGTAAAATACGTTTTACTCATAAATTTTCCTTATGTTTTATAATTTTTCTTAATAAGCTAGGCTTACATCTTTTCTAACTATTATCTTCAAATTTCTCTTATATAAAATATTGAGGATTGTTATTTATTATATCGTTAACAATGATGAAATTACCATCATTAATAAATGTTTTATGATTTTTTCCTGTTATTGAAACTGTTGCGAACTTATCATTTTTAATTTCTACAATTTTACCTGTGTTGAAGGTATTATCTATTATAAATAAGATAGTATCTCCAATCTCTACAGGTATTCCAAAGAAATCTTTCATCTCTATTCTTTAATTTTCAAAACTTTTTGAAAAATATAATATTCAGGAACTGTTTCTGCCCATTTAAGATAGAATTCAGACTCATCTCCTTCTTTCCAAGTTTTAATAATACTTACAAATATTTCAACATTTATACTATCTAAGAAAACTGTAAGAATTTTATTCCACTTTTCATCTTTCTCTGTTAAATCTTTTAACTTATTAGCTAGTTCACTTGCTGCTAACGCTTCAATATCTTCAGTAATAGTAGAAAGCTTTTTAGATTCTTCTTGATATCCTTTTACATCTTTGAGATTATTAATATTAATATTGCTTTCAAGATCCTCTGGTTTTACAATTTTTATATAATTATTATAAAAATGAAGGAAATTATAACCAACTTTTTCTCCCGTTTTACTTTTTATCATTTCAGAAATAAGAGACTTATCACTATTTGTTTTTTCCAAATTATATAAAATATTTGAAAGTTTTGCCCAAGATCTAGGAGTAACTCCTTTATCATTTTCATCTTCTGTCATAAAATGGAGCTTATCTGGATATTCAGCAATATAATCAGTAATAACAGAATTGAGATTATTTAATCTTGCCCATTTCAACCAACCATTAACATCAACTTCAACATCGTAATTACCGAATCTATCAATAAGAGCATCATCAAGCTCATCAGTTTGATAAATATCACTTGGATTATCTGCAGCTACTATTAAAGTTTTTAAACCATCTAAACTTGGCAAAGTATGTTCATGAATTCTACCTTCAAGAACTAATTGCAAAGCACTTTGACGTACTTCAATTGGAGCTCTTGCAAGCTCATCAAGAAACAATACACAATTTTTACCTTCTTTATTTGCATCTTCCATACGTTTCAACCAAATAGGTTTTGTCCAATAAGTAATACCATCTTTCATATCGGGAATTCCAATAAGATCAGCTACCTCATTTTGAGATAAAAATAATGTTTCTATATGAAAATTATTCTCATACGCAAATTGCTCAACTACTTGAGATTTTCCAATGCCGTGAAGGCCTATCATTCTAACTGCATCATTACTCATATGAGCTATACTAAAAACATCTTTCATTCTTGAAATCTTCATCTTTCTATCCTTTTCTTTTTATATAACATATTATAGTATAATCTGACTTAAAGTCAGATTAAAATTTATATTTTTTAAATAAAATATTGAGGGTATTTCATTTTAAATTCTAAAGAACAATCGTTTGAAAGTTTTGGGTCGAAAAACATAAACTTATCAACATTTAAATATTCTGGAAATCTCGCTCTATGATGATTTATATTTTCATATCCAATTTCATTAGCTATTTTATTAATTTTATATAGTGAATATTGACTTATAATATCGATATATTCTTTAACAAATTTACTTTTAAATTCTTTATCTTCATTTAATCCAACGTTTATAATATCGAAAAATAATTTCTTCCTTTCTACTTCAGGAGAAATGAAATTATCAGTATATGCGAAGCTGATATTTTTTTCATTTTCTAAAATAAAAGACATTATTTTTCTTGTTTCTTTTTTATAAAACTTCTCTAATCTTTTAGAATATTTCATAAATCTAGTAAGAGTATCTCCTTTAAGATTTTCATAATATACAAATAAATCTTCCTTAAAATCTTTATGTTCGTATTCAATATATTCTAATGAATCTTTCTTTTTAATAAATCCTATTCTGCTTTTATTGAGATCAAATTTACTAATTATATTTTCAACGCTACCAAAATTTCTTTTGATTAGTTGCACATTTCGTCCTAAATTAAATGTGATTGCATTTTTAGTAAGTGATGTAGAATCTTTCATCTTTTCTTTAAGCCTCTCATGCATTTTTAGATATTCCGTTTCATTAGGAAAAAATATATCAATATCTTGAGTATATTCAAGCCGCCTACCTAAAGAAATGTTAAAGCAACTTCCACCTAGAATATAGAACTCAATATCTTTTATATCAATATTAGATGAAATGAATTTTATAATATCTTCATAAGATGAAATTTTCTTATATTCATCACTATACTTTTGAGAATATTCAGAATCATCAAATACATTAGGCCAACCTACGCTCACCATTAAGCATCCTTTATATCAAATAGTTTGTGATGTTTTAGAATTTTCGGTTTTTCTCCTGAAGTGCTTAACCAAAGAACCGGTTTTTTAAATTTTTTCCAATTCTCATCTGCTGGAATATCTTCAATTTGCATATCAGATATCATAATCAAAACATCACAAGGAACTCTTTTATCATTGAGATATTTTGGACAAGCTCCCATATAGGTTCCGCCATATCCTTTTCTCCTAAAAAGTTTTATGCTTTTAGAATAATCTTCAGTTCCTTTAATTTCAGTATCTATTTGGATTATTTTAATTTCTCCTACATTCTTTAAAACACTTTGAGCTTCTACTAATCCATTCAATACATCGTTATCGTCCATAGAACCTGAAGTATCAACTCCAACAATAACAATAGGCTTATCTTTATTTACTTTTCTACCTCTCAAATCTGCTCTATGCGGAAATCTTCTATTTTTTCTTTTAATGGTTTCTATTTTAGAGCCATTTCTAGAACTTAAAATCTTTTTTAGTTCTTTTTTCCAAGAAATCTTAGGTTTCGATTTAAGTAAATCTAATATTTCTTCTATATCTCCTGGTAAATTACCTCTCGCTTGAGAAATAGCATCCTTGGCAATTGATTCAACTAAAGACTTTTGAAGATCTTCTGTATTAGAATTATCTAAATCTTCGCCACTATCCCAATCATGAACGTCAATCGAACTTCCATCACAGTCATCATCTTTTGTTAAATCTGGTTTAGATTCACCTTGTGAATTTTTATCAGGTTCCCAATCTTCGTTATTATCTTCTGCTTCTTGTTTTTGTTTTTCTTGATTTTCTTTTTCTTCTTTTAGCAATTCATAATAAGTTTCTGCACTTTCATTTTTAGGAAAATCGAAATCTTCTGGATAATATGCACCTTTTGGAAGATTCTTAACTTTTTGATTTATGGCAATATCTGCAGCTTTGTTAAATAATTTATGATCTCGTTCACCTTTTCTAACAGTATGTAAACCTAAAATATGTCTACATTCATGAATGAGAACTGCTATTCTTTCTTCTAAATTCCACTCAGAAAATTTTCTACCAATGCCTAAATCATAATTTAAGGAATCTTTATTAAATCTTACTCCTGCGGTAGGAATGCCTTCATCATAACGTACATTTAATTTTGCTAATATGAATCCATAAAAGCTCAAATTCACATATTTTTCTGCAGATATGAGATTTACTACGGCTTCTTGATATAATTGTTTCGTTAATACTTTATCCACTTTCTATCCTTCTCTTTATATTCTATATTATATTATAATTCTACTCTTCTCTGTTCCCACGTGTCTCCTGAGCATCTCGTCTTTTGTCTTCTGCTTGTAATCTTATATTTATTTTTTTTTTTTCTTTATCATTTTTT
>CAZOBE010000036.1:0-8123 GCA_964578205.1 uncultured Sulfurovum sp.
CAGTGTGAGTGTATGAGTGATGCTACAAAAAAGAGGATTCAAAATATGGAAGTCAAAGGTGAAGATGGAGCAGTTGAACTTGAGTTAACAGGTGATGTAGCAAAAGATGAGATTGAAGCTGCATTGAAAAAATCTAAAGTATTGAACAAATAGCAATATTGCTTGCAAGTGCTATATTTTAATCACTCTGATACTTATTATAGGGTAGTCTAAAGGGCTTAAGATTGGAACAAGTACTGTAGCAGGTGCCATTATAGCTTTATTGCTGAGAGTAGTCTCTCTTAGTGATGTTATTACTCCTTAGCTATAAACTCAACATCAAGTTCATAGGCTCTCTTCCCTTTGTGGGAACCAAAACCAAATCTTTGAAGCTGTTTGAGGTAGGCTATCAATCCTCTGTTAAAATCTTCATTGTTTGAAGCAGTTATCACTTTAAATACAAATGCACCATTAGGTTCTACCATAAACCACACTTTAGCCCTCTCTCCTGCATACTCACTCTGAGCAGGCCACCCCCTTAGTCTCTCTTCTATCTTGGCAAAATAGGCTTTTTCTACACCTCTGTCACTACTTTTTTGTCTCTTCAATGAGTTTGAGATAAGCTCAGAGGCACTAGGAGTGTGAGGTGCTCTAACAATACTCTCTTTAGGTGTAGTCTCTTTTGAACTCTTTTGCTTTTTATGAGGCTTCTCTTTAGATAGCTTACCTGATGGGATATTTGCAAAAAGATTTTTTGGATGCACAAGTTTTGGTTTTACTTTCGCTTTTGCTTTTGCTTTTGGTTTTGGCTTAGATTTAGGTTTAGGCTTTGGCTTAGATTTTTCTTTTAGTTTCGGCTTTAGTTTTGGCTTAGGCTTTATAGTAGGTTTGATTTGTATTGTATCTTTTTGGCTCTTAGCAGGTGAGCTTAGAGAGACTCTGATCCGCTCTTCATTTTTTTTGACATAGTGCAGACTCTCCTTGGATTTATGTGTATTGAAGTAGTAGAGTAACAATCCTAAAAGGGTAAAATAGACACCAAAAGCCAATATACCCGAGATAAGCTTAGATAACCTCTCTTTCATAATGTAATAAGTGATACCTTCTCAAACCCTGCTGATTTAACACTTTTGAGTAGATACATGACATCTTTGTATTTTAGCTCTTCATCAGCACGAATATAGACTTCTGAGTTTTTATCAAACTTCACAGACATGTTTACAAAATCATCCGCAAAGGTATCTAAAGTATAGATATCTCTGTTTAGATAAATCTTTTGATTTTTGTCCATACGGATAGTAAGGGTTTTGGGTTTCACTACTTGCACCGACTTAGATCCTTGCGGAAGTGTTATCTGCTCTTGAAAGGTAATCGCCGGCGCAGTAACCATCAAGATTGCCATAAGAACCAACATAACATCAACAAGTGGTGTAATATTTAAATCTGGATCATCATCCCAATGAAACACAGCCTAATCCTTATCGTTTAGCCCAGAAAGAATCACCTCTGATTGTGATGATAAAAGCGAACTGAGTTCATACGCCTTACGTTTCAATATTAGATGAAAAGTATATGCAAAAATCGCCACAGCAATACCTGCGGCTGTTGCAATAAGCGCCTCAGAGATTGCAGGAGCAACTACACTCAAAGAAGCACCCGATTGGCTACCAAGCTCTGCAAAAGTCTCCAATATGCCTATTACTGTCCCAAAGAGACCTATAAAAGGTGAAGTAGATGCAATGATAGAGAGCCATGTCAAACCTTTGGTAGAGGCACGAATAGCATCAGAAGATGCCGCTTCGAGTATAGCTTTGTTTGGTCTATTTACACGACTGAGATAGGTAAAAATAAGTGAAGTGCTGTTAACTGATTTGGCTTGACCGCTATAGAGCGCTTTAAGTGACTTGGATTCGGAAAATATACGTGAATTTAAAATATATAAACGATCAAAAAATATCCAAAATGTTGTAATGAAATAGACAGAGAGCAAGAGCAGCACAACCATAGTAATTGCACTGCTGTTGATGAAATAACTCAAAATAGAGTCCAATTTAGAGAGACTTCCCAATCTGCTCAATTTTGCTTACCGCAGATGCGATAGCTGTATTTGAGGCTTCAGTACTCTTAAGCAACTCTTTGGCATCTTCAAGTGCTTTAGCAACATCACTATCATCACCAGATATAGCAACTGCACCATCTACAATACAAATCGTCTTCTCCTCTTCAACTTTCACATACCCGGAGTTGATAGCAACCGCTACCTCATTTGAGTCAGAAGTTTCAATAACAATTACACCTGTATCAAGAAGTGATACCAAAGTAGCATGCTCTGGTAAAACACCAAATTCACCTTCGCTACCCGGTAGTGTTACCTGTTTTACTTCAGCATCAAAGATCACACCGTTTGGTGTGACTATCTCTAGCTTCATAAGTTCCATAATAATCCTTTAAGATTACGCCTTAGCGTTGATCTTCTCGTTTTTCGCGATAGCCTCAGCCATGTTACCAACCATGTAGAATGCAGCTTCGTTCATATCATCATATTTACCTTCGAGAAGACCTTTAAATCCTTCGATAGTATCTTCAAGTGATACATATACACCAGGGCTTCCTGTAAATACTTCAGCAACGTGGAACGGTTGAGAGAGGTATTTTTCAATCTTTCTTGCTCTTTCAACCACAAGCTTGTCATCTTCAGAGAGTTCATCCATACCAAGGATCGCAATGATATCTTGAAGATCTTTATACTTTTGAAGTATCTGTTGTACTCCACGAGCAACATTATAGTGCTCTTCACCAATAATTTGAGGATCAAGCATTCTTGATGTTGAATCAAGTGGATCAACTGCCGGATAGATACCTTTTTCAGCAATAGATCTGTTAAGAACTGTCGTTGCATCAAGGTGAGCAAATACAGATGCAGGTGCCGGGTCAGTCAAGTCATCCGCAGGTACATATACTGCTTGAACAGAAGTAATAGAACCTTTTGTTGTAGATGTAATTCTCTCTTGAAGTGCACCCATCTCTCTACTCAATGTTGGCTGGTAACCAACTGCTGAAGGGATACGTCCAAGAAGTGCTGACATCTCAGAACCTGATTGAGCAAATCTAAAGATATTATCGATAAACATCAATACATCAAGACCCATCTCATCTCTAAAGTACTCAGCCATTGTAAGACCAGTCAATGCGATTCTGTTTCTTGCTCCGGGAGGTTCACTCATTTGACCGTAGCAGAGTGCAACTTTATCAAGTACGTTTGACTCTTTCATCTCATGGTAGAGGTCATTCCCTTCACGTGTTCTTTCACCAACACCGGCAAATACAGAGTAACCGCTGTGTTTCATAGCAACATTGTTGATAAGTTCCATAATAATAACGGTTTTACCAACACCTGCACCACCAAATAGTCCAACTTTACCACCTTTTGAGTATGGTGCAAGAAGGTCAACTACTTTGATACCTGTTTCAAATACTTCTGTTTTTGTGCTTTGCTCTTCAAACGGTGGCGGATCTCTATGGATAGACCAATACTCTTTTGCTTCTAGTTCACCGGCATCATCTATAGTCTCACCGATAACATTGAAGATACGCCCAAGTACCTCTTCACCTACCGGTACTTTAATAGAGTCACCGGTCGCTCTTACTTCCTGACCTCTAACAACACCTTCACTCATATCCATAGCAATCGTTCTTACTCTGTTGTCACCAAGTTGAGCTGCTACTTCTAAAACCAATTTTTGCTCTTTTCCATCAACCATGAATGTTGTCTCCAACGCTTCATTGATCTCTGGTAGGTAGTCTGTAAAATCCACATCAATAACTGGACCTAAGACTTGTACTATTTTACCTGTCATTACTTCTCCTATCATTTAATTATACAATAAAGGAACAGAGTCCCTTTATCACTCTTGGGCAGAGTGTTCATCACTCAGTTGTGATTTTCTATTTCATTGATTCCATACCACTGATAATCTCTATGAGTTCAGTCGTAATGGCTTCTTGTCTTGCTTTGTTATATTTAACATTTAGCTCTTTTACCATCTCTTTGGCATTGTTTGTTGCTGCATCCATCGCCTGCATACGAGCAGAGTGTTCAGCAGCCAGTGAATCGATAAGAGAGTAGTACATTGTGTACTCTACATAACGCTTTACCAATGCATCAAGGAGTGTATCGTCATCATCCGGTTCAACTTCGAGTTCTGAAGTTGATACAGAAGCAAGATCTAGTTGAGAACTGTCAACAGGTAGAACCTGATCTTCTCTTATCTCCTGTGAAATCATGTTTACATATCCGTTGTGTACCAAAACAATCTTGTCTGTTTCACCATTGACATATGATTTGGCTACTTCAGAGATAAACTCTGCAGCTTGTTTGAAATCAGGTGCGGCACTTAAGCCAACGATCTCATCATTCAATTCAATATTATTGAATTTAAAATAATCGATCCCTTTTCTACCCACCGCTCTAAGACGGATTTTTACATCCTGTGTTTGATACTTAGAGATAAGTTGGTTCACTCTTTTAATCGTTTGTGCGTTAAACCCTCCACAAAGACCTTTGTCAGCAGTGATAAATATAATATCAACTTTTTTAGGATTTTGAGCATCCTTGAAATAGACATTATCAATACCATCAACATTTGCCTGCTGCATTTTTTGAGCGATCTCACTGATGAGTTCGGTCAATTTTGCAGCATAGACCTTAGATCTTTTAGCAAGCTCTTCTGTCCTTTTTAATTTGGCAGAAGAGACAAGCTTCATAGCGCGAGTCGTCTTTTGTGTATTTTTAACACTCGAAATCTTACGCTTAATATCTTTTAAATTAGCCATAAATTAGCCCTTTTATGCACTGAATGATGCTTTGAAATCTTCGATAGCTCTACGTAAATCCGCATCAGTATCGTTATCAATCTTTTTAGTAGTTCTAATAGCATCAAGGATATTTGCATATTTTGCTTCCATAAATGGCATAAGATCTGCTTCGAATTTTGTTATGCTTGCAACAGGGATGTCATCTAAATATCCGTTTGCACCAGCAAAGATGATAACAACTTGTTTCTCAATAGGTACTGGAGCATAAGGCCCTTGTTTAAGTACCTCTACCATTCTTTGACCACGCTCAAGTTGACCTCTTGTATGCTCATCAAGATCAGAAGCAAACTGTGCAAATGCCTGAAGCTCTCTAAATGATGCAAGGTCAAGTCTAAGTGTTCCTGAAACCTGTTTTGTTGCTTTAATCTGAGCAGCACCACCAACACGTGATACAGAAAGACCAACGTTAATTGCCGGCCTGATACCAGAGTTGAACAAGTCTGTTTCAAGGAAGATCTGACCATCTGTAATAGAGATAACATTTGTTGGGATATACGCCGCAACATCACCTGCTTGAGTCTCAATGATAGGGAATGCTGTAATAGACCCTGCACCTAAATCATCATTTAGTTTTGCTGCTCTCTCAAGAAGTCTTGAGTGTAGATAGAAAACATCCCCTGGATATGCTTCACGACCCGGAGGACGTCTCAAGATAAGTGACATCTCTCTATATGCAACAGCATGTTTAGATAGGTCATCATAGAAAATAACTGCATGTCTTCCATTATCTCTAAAGTATTCAGCCATAGTTACACCAGCATATGGAGCAAGGAATTGTAACGCTGAAGATTCAGCAGCACCAGCTGTTACAACTATTGTATAATCCATTGCACCATGCTCTTCAAGTTTTTTAACTGTCGCTGCTACAGTTGACTGCTTTTGACCAATTGCAACATAGATACATACAACATCCTGACCTTTTTGGTTGATGATTGTATCGATAGCCAAAGTTGTTTTACCTGTCTGTCTGTCACCAATAATAAGCTCTCTTTGACCTCTACCAACCGGTACAAGTGCATCAATCGCTTTAATACCGGTTTGAAGTGGCTCATGAACTGATTTTCTAGCCATAATTCCCGGTGCTTTCTCTTCGATAAATCTATTCTCTACTGTCTCAACTGCACCTTTACCGTCAACAGGCTCACCCAGTGGGTTTACAACTCTACCCATTAAAGCATCACCAACCGGTGTCTTAAGAAGTTCTCCAACTCTCTTAACGCTCATGCCCTCTCTAATACCTGTAGTAGAACCAAGAACAACAATACCAACATTTGCCTCTTCAAGGTTCAATACAAGTCCTTTAGCACCGTTTTCAAACTCTACAACCTCTCCTGCCATAACATTGTTAAGACCATAAACTGTTGTAATTCCGTCCGCGATACCTACTACTTTTCCTACTTCATTAATGTCAACATCAATCTCAAAGTTTTCAATTCTCTCTTTGATAATTGAACTTATCTCATCTGCTTGCAATTTAACTGCCACTGATACTCCTTTACATTTATTTGCAACGCTTTTCAAACAAAGTCTGAAAAACTATGCTGTCTCTAAGACAACTTCAACGACTAAAGTGATCTCTTAATAAAATCAATTAGTTGTTCCTTAACTCTCTGCTTAGAGAAGTTAACCTCAATACCCAAATCATCAACTGCAACACGTAACCCATCAAGGTCAGATTTCTCTTGTGTCAGTCTAATTGTTGAACCTGTATACTTTTTAAGTGCCTCTTCAAGATTACTTAATGCTGCCTTATCAAGTCTCTTTTTAGACTTTAATACACCTTCATACTCATTTGATGCTTTTTGAACATCTGAGTTAAGTACTTTTGTAATAGCAGGAATCAGATCAAGTCTTCTGTTTTTACCTAAAATTTTGATAAAGTTCACTAGTGTAACATCAGCACTCTTCCCAAGTGCATCCAAGATCATCTCACTCTTTTTCTCACTTGAAACAATAGGAGAGATCAAAATTCTCTTGATCTCTGCACTCTCCATAGCCTCACTCAGTACATTAAGTACATCCAAACTGCTCTTAAGATCTTTTGTTACAGAAGAGAGTGCTTTTGCATATCTTTTAGCTATTAACTCCTCCATCTATGCCACCTTCTTAGAAATAATTTCAACAACTTTAGCTTCATTGAGATTGATATCATTGTTTGTGATATTTTCACTCAATACTTCATCAATTGCTTCTCTAGCAGCTTTTCTCTCTTCTAAAGCTATCTTCTCCTCAAGTTGTTTCTCCATAAGAGCCAACTCATTTTCATTTGCCTGGCGAATTTTCTCTGCTAAAACAGTAGCCTCTTTTTTAGCATCTTCAATAATTTGCTCTGCTCTTTTTACACTCTCATCCAAACGTGCCTGAGCCTCTCTCTTCTCATCTTTAGCTGCTTGAAGTTTCTCTTCTATCTCTTTAAGCTGACCTGCTATACCCTCTTTTCTTCCCTTAAAGAAGTTTTTAATTGGGCTTGCAATCAAATAGTAAAGCAACGCTGCAAAGATAGTAAAGTTAACCACTCTAGGCCAGAAGTCACTCTCTCTGCCTGTTTGTGCAAAGTAACGACTCTCTTCTCCATGTCCACCACTAGCTAGAACGATAGCAGGAACCATGAGTAGAGCAAGTACAATCCATTTTTTCATATTTATCTCCCTCTTCCTATAGTTTGCTAAACTTAGCTTTTAAACTCTCTTTAAATAGAGGCATTTGAGAAAGCAGAGAGTTTTTGAGATTCTCTTTGTCTAGAACCAACTTCTCAACAAAGGCTTCATACTCTTTTTCGAGTTCACTCTGTTTGGTTTCAACTCTACTTACAGCTAATCTTTTTTCATCATCGATTGCTTTCTGTCTTATAGCAGCAGCTTCATTTTTAGCATTGCTAATATTGGCATCTGCTTTGGCATTGAGTTCATCGCTATTACCACTAAGACCCTTTGCTGCTTCCAAATCTTTTGCTATAGAGTTATCTCTATCATCCATAAATTTGATCAATGGCTTAAATAGCATCGTATTTAGAAGAACAAGCAGGGTTAGAAACAAAGCTAAGACGAACAACATCAACGGTAAATGTATGTCAAGCATTAAAACTCCTCATGTAATTTCGCGTTATTCTACCATTTTAGATATGAGTCTTTGGTTAAAATTTATGGTTTTTATATAAAATATAAGTAACTATTCAGTCCTAAAAAACAAAAAGGGAGATTTTTCTAAAAAGATTTTTCTAAAAATGCTAAAATATCAGGTCCTGCATCTCAAATTAGTTGATAAGATAG
>CAZOBE010000037.1:0-2751 GCA_964578205.1 uncultured Sulfurovum sp.
TATTAGAAGAAAAATATAGCAGAGGTTTTATTGGGTTGTCATTGTCACCTCGTATTTATTTCACGTTAAAAAAGTACTGCTGTGCCTCTCTCTTATGGGCAAAAGGTGAAACAGTTATCACCTCTTCGCCTACCTGCACTTCATAACTCTCATCTGTAGAGCTTCTAGCATAGGTTATTGCCACTTTGGCAGCTAAAGCTCTATCCTCTTTTGAAGCATTTGCACTTAACAGGGAGTATGGTCCTGCAATAGGAAGTTTTACCACAATATACTTTTTACTCTCTATGGCTTGCAGACCTTCATTATCCTCATGGTCTCTTCCCACGGCAAGTTTTGCACCATCTGGAAGTCTAAAATGGCGTCCAAACTTTAGGAGTTGAATATCTTCTATCTCAAAAGTGTCATGTGCTATAAACTCTCTGATACGTTCAGAGTAGTGTGCTTCAGTAAGCAGACACCCTCCACCAGGACTCTCATAATCCTCCCAACCATAAGCTGATGCCATTGCCAACTGCCTCTCACGGCTACGTCCTGAGATATCATGAAGTTTTTCTCTATCGACCCACCCTTTCAATTCAGGAGTAGTCTCCTCCATCAGTTTTGCAGACATAGGACGCAAAATAAGCTTATCGTTACGGTCATCTGCCAATTGACGCACCTTCTCCATCGCATCACCACGCTGACTCATAGGGCGTTGTCCCAAGACTTCTCCTGTAATAAGAAATGAAGCACCCAAATCTTTCATCATTGCTTTGGCAATACGAAACATATAGCCATGGCAGTCAATACATGGATTGAAATTTTTTCCATACCCATAGACGGGATCAAAAAGAATATTCCTAATATACTCATCGCGGACATCTACGACCATAAACTCGGCACCTGCCATCTGTGCTCGTTTTCTCATCTGTTCAGTCACATCTTTTGTTCCACTAAAGCCTATCTTAATGTGCATAGCTATTACATCTATGCCCTGATCTGTAATCGTCTTGATAGCCAACATGCTATCAAGTCCTCCGCTAAATAGAGCTATCGCCTTCATATACTACTAATTCTCCTCGTTTTAATCTTGGTATAATATCGGTTTTTATTTTACGCATAAGAAAACTCTTCTTCTCATACGATAGAGCACTGTTTTTTGGGATACTCTTAAATAGATTTGTATAATGGGTGCGTAAAAGTACAAGTAGACTATTTTTAAGTTCCTCTTCACTCATCACCCTAATTGTATCATCCAACACAATTCTCATTAAAGCAGAATCTTCTTTATCTCCTCTTAAGAGAGCCTCAAGAGCATCTGCATACTCTCCAAACATAGAGCTATCTACCACATCCAATACAGTATCAACCATACTCTCATTCTCCATAAGGGTTTTCAGAATACTCTGTAACTCAGTACTCTCTCTTTTTTGTGTAAAATGCTCCTTCACTCTGCTAGGTGCTCTCTTTTTGCCAAAGAGTGCCGGAGAAATACCCAAGAGTGTTGCAGATAGAGGTATATAGGCATCACGAATAATCTGACTCAAACTATCTAGATAACTCTTAACCTCTTCAAATGCTCTCTCTTTTGTCCGCGGGTCATGCAGATTATATCTGCCAATCAGACTCTCCAATACAAAAGGGATAAGTGGCTTTGCCTCTCGAAGCAGTTTAGATACCATACTGCTCTCCCCTTTGGCAATAAGTTCAGCAGGATCCTCTCCATCAGGAAAAAGTACAACACCACCGTCAAATCCTGCCACAGACAGCATCCATGAGGCTTTAAGTGCTGCTGTAACCCCTGCTTTATCTCCATCATATGCCAAAATGATTTTAGGATCACCTTTGCGAAGTAGTGGTAGATGCTCTGAAGTAAGTGCTGTTCCAAGTGTTGCTACTGCCTCTTTGAACCCTGCTTGATGAAACATCACTACATCAAGATACCCCTCACACACAATAATCTTTTTATTTCTGTATATACTCTCTTTGGCAAGATGATAGCCATATAGCACTCTTGACTTGTTAAAGAGTTTTGTCTGTGGCGAGTTGATATATTTGGCAGGATGGTTGGTAATAGTACGTCCACCAAAGCCCACCAATGCACCATTACCTGAGTAGATAGGAAAAGTGATACGCTCTACCAATCTTGCATAGTACCCTCCACTCTCCCCTTGTGCAATAATACCCGCCTTGACTGCTGTAGGAAGAGGGATCAGACTACTCTGCAAAAAATCCATCACCTCAGCACCACTAGGGACATATCCTATCTCAAATGCCTCTATGGAGCTTCTGCTTACACCTCTTTGCAAAAGATATCTGGTTGCCCTCTGGTTTTGGTCGAGACTCTTCACATACCACTTGCCTATAGCTTCAAGTATGCGTTTAATATCGGAGTAGTCACTGCTTCCTTGGGTATAACGCAATGAGAAGTTATACATCGATGCGAGTTTTTCAATCGCTTCAGGGTAAGATAGCTTCTCTAGTTCCATCACAAACTTGATACTGTCACCCCCTACACCGCATCCAAAACAGTGGTATATCTGTTTGCTGGGACTGACTACAAAACTTGGAGTCTTCTCTCCATGAAAAGGGCAATTGGCTTTATAGTTTGCACCTGCTTTGCGTAACTCCACAAAGTTACCTATCACATCTACAATATCTATACTGTTTTTTAAAGACTCTATTGAAGTTCTATCTATCATAATAAAATTATATCTAATATCTAATTTGATATAATCTAAATAAAGAAATGAGAAATGAGAAATGAGAAAT
>CAZOBE010000037.1:2851-7842 GCA_964578205.1 uncultured Sulfurovum sp.
TTCACTCTTCACTCTTCACTAAAATATAGGGCAAATCCCATTGGAACATATTCTACCTGCATACGATGATCCGCTTTTCAGTATTATGCTTATCATTGTCACTGCTTTGATTATTGCACTTGTTACTTATGGTTGGGAGTTATACAAACAGCAAAAAGAGCAAGGCAACCTTCTCAAATTTTTAGATAAATTTGATAGTTCTGAGTGTACTTTAGATACTGCTTCAATGCCCTATGAGCCCTATATGCTCAAACCTCTCACCCTATTGGCAAAAGCCTTTGAAAATTCAGGTGAGTACCACAGAGCTATCAATATCTATATCTATCTTATAAAAAACATCACTGATGATTTTGAAAAACTTGAACTGATGGAGCTGTTGGGACACACCTACCTGCATGCAGGATTTTTGGAGCGTGCCAAATCTATCTATCTGGAGATATTGCGTCAAAAACCGCGTACTGTCAATGTACTCTATGAACTGGGAGTTGTCTATGAGATGATGCACCAATATGATAAAGCTAAAGAGGTCATAGAGCCACTGGAGAATCTTAAAGAGGAGACACATGCACTAAAGAGATTTCTTGATATGGAAGAGATGACTTCAGATAAAAAGATATCAGATAAAGAGAAGATGCAAAGACTTCGTACCATACTAGAAGAGGAGCCTGCTCTCTACAGACAGATTATAGGCAGTATGCTCCATATAGATACAAAAGCAGCTTGGCAGACTGTTGACCCTGCACGACTCAAAGAGATACTAGATATCCTCTGGTTCTTACCCAATTCACAACTCGATTTTGATATAATTACATCTAATGAACAGTTAAGTACACTCTACTATGCAAAGGGATATCTGCAAAAACCTGCAACCAATAGTGGTATCTTTGCACTAGATATCTTGGCTTCTGCCAAAGAGAACGGTTTTGAATATGGAGAGTTACACTTCTCTTATCTATGTAAAAAATGTAAACAGAGTTTTCCTATCTCCTTTAAGCGGTGTCCAAACTGTATGGCGATAAACTCTGTAGAAGTTGAGGAAAAAATTGCAAAATCAAGCCCGAAAACAGATTACTCTCTACTCTGACGGTTCTAGTCTTGGCAACCCGGGACCGGGAGGCTATGGTGGTATCTTGGAGTATAAAGGGAGACGTAAAGAGTATAGTGGCGGAGATACCCACACTACCAACAACCGCATGGAGCTTCAAGGTGTCATAGAGGGGTTAAAACTTCTTAAAGAGCCTTGTGATGTAGAGGTGGTCTCTGACAGCTCTTATGTCATCAAAGCCATCAATGAATGGCTGGAGGGGTGGGTGAAAAAAAACTTTGCCAAAGTAAAAAATGTTGACCTTTGGAGAGAGTACCTTGAGGTTTCAAAACCTCACCATATTCATGGCACATGGATACGCGGACACAACGGACACAGAGAGAATGAACGGTGTGATGAGCTTGCAAGAGAGGAAGCTCAAAAGATTAAAGATACACTATAAAAAGTCTATTATTAAGGAAGAGAGATGAACAACTACAGTCAACTGGAAAAACGACTGAACTATACATTTAAAAACAAGCAATTGATTATTGAGGCTTTGACACACAAGAGTTACAAAAAGCCTTACAATAATGAGCGGCTTGAGTTTTTGGGAGATGCAGTACTTGACCTTATTGTGGGAGAGTATCTCTTTAGTAAATTCCCCAACTCAAATGAGGGGATACTCTCAAAGATTCGTGCCTCTCTTGTTAATGAGAGCGGATTTACACTTTTGGCAAAAGCGATTAACTTAGGAGAGTATATTTTCCTCTCTCCAGCCGAAGAGAACAACAACGGCAGAAACAAACCCTCTCTGCTCTCAAATGCTTTTGAGGCTCTCATAGGTGCAGTTTATCTTGAAGCTGGTCTCTCTGTTGCCAAAGAGATATCGGTTAAACTTTTAGAGGAGTCTCATCCCAAGATCGATCTTCAATCGTTATCTAAAGATTACAAAACCGCACTTCAGGAGTTAACACAGGCAACACATGGTGTAACACCAGTCTATGAACTCTTAAACGCTTCTGGACCAGACCACAAAAAGGAGTTTGAGATCGCTGTAGTTCTCAATGACAAGGCTATTGCTACAGCACAAGGTAAAAGCAAAAAAGAGGCACAGCAAAAAGCCGCAAAAATAGCTCTTAAGAGACTAAAAGGATAACCAATGAACAGCTTTGGAAAAAAACTAACACTGACTACATTTGGAGAGTCTCATGGTAAAGCGTTAGGGTGTATTCTTGATGGTGTACCAGCAGGAGTTAAGATAGATGAAGCGTTCATCCAATCTGAACTTGACCGAAGAAAACCGGGAAAAAGCAAGCTTGAGACAGGACGTAAAGAGGCAGACAGAGTCGAGATACTCTCTGGTCTCTTTGAGGGGGTGAGTACAGGCACTCCTATTGCGATGATTATCTTCAATACCAATCAAAAGTCTAAAGATTATGACAATATTAAAGATCTTTTCCGTCCCGGACATGCAGACTTTACCTACTTTCACAAATATGGCATAAGAGACTACCGTGGTGGCGGACGCAGTTCAGCCAGAGAGACTGCCGCAAGAGTGGCAGGTGGTGCAATTGCCAAACTAATGCTAAGAGAGATAGGAATTAACATACAGAGTGGTGTGTGTGAAGTCGATGGTATCAAAAGCGAAATCCAAGACTTTACCTATGCCAAAAGTAGTAAAATGTATGCTCTTGACCCAAACATAGAGCCCCAACAGGAAGCTGCCATTCTCAAAGCTAAAGATAACCACGACTCTGTAGGGGGTGTTGTACTTACGACTGCTACAGGTCTGCCCATAGGTTTAGGAGAACCTCTCTACTACAAACTCGATGCCATCCTTGCTGAAGCGATGATGGGTATCAATGCAGTAAAAGCTGTAGAGATAGGTGACGGCATAGCCAGTACGCACCTAAAAGGGAGTCAAAACAATGATGAGATTACCCTCAACGGTTTTACAAGCAACCACTCCGGCGGTATTCTAGGGGGAATTAGTAATGGAGATACCATCATTGTAAAGACTCACTTCAAACCAACACCATCTATCTTTCAGGAGCAACAAACCATAACAACTAAAGGTGAAGAGGTAAAATGCAACCTTAAAGGAAGACACGATCCATGTGTAGCTATAAGGGGTGCAGTAGTATGTGAAGCGATGATGGCACTCACCCTTGCAGATATGGCACTACTCAATATGGGTAAGAGAGTAGAGCATCTAAAAGCAATCTATCAAAATTAAAATTAAAAGAGTCTAGGCTCATCTAACCCTTTCACCCTAAAGGTTTTACGATGGATTTCACACCTATCATATTTAGCTAAAGCCTCTAAGTGAGCTTTAGTTCCATACCCCTTATGTTTTTCAAATCCATACTCAGGATATTTGGCTCCTAATGCTACCATCTCTCTATCGCGTGTAACTTTTGCCAAAATACTTGCCGCACTCACCTCAGCAATCTTATCATCTGCTTTAACCATTGTTGTTATATTCTCTACACCAAAGGTACTATTGCCATCAAATAGATACCTATACCCCTGTAGCTCTTTTTGTATCTCCTTCAATCCTAAATGTAAACACTTGGAGATACCAAACTCATCTATCTTAGATGGCAAAAAAGAGACAATATGATAATCAGCCTTCTCTATGATATGCCCATAGAGTACCTCTCTCTTTTTGGCTGTGAGCCTCTTTGAGTCCATCAAGCCCTCAACAGGCTCTCTCAAGACTACTCCTGCCATCACCAGCGGACCGGCAAGTGGTCCTCTACCAGCCTCATCTATGCCACATAGTGCTTCTCTTCTCATTTTTTACCTCAAAAAAATTATATGTTATAATCGTGAAATATTTTAAAACTTAAAGTTTTTTAGATACAATTTTACCCTACTTTTATAATTTCTTTATTTTGGGGGAAAAGTGGCATGACCAATATTATACTATGTGGGGGAAACGGTACCCGTCTTTGGCCCATAAGTCGTACACTTTTACCAAAACAGTTTGTAAAACTCTTTAATGAGAGATCACTCTTTCAACTCACTGTAGAGCGTAATATAGCACTATGTGACAAGCAGTTTATCGTCTCAAATGCCGAACAATACTTCTTAGCAGTTGACCAGCTTGAAGAATTAAATTCTCAATTCTCATCCGAGCAAAGCGACAATCCCGCAGGAACGAGGACAATTCTCAATTCTCAATTTTTACTAGAGCCAATTGGACGCAATACAGCACCTGCCATCGCACTTGCATGCTTTGCTTTGGATAAAGATGAGATTGTGCTTGTCTCCTCCTCTGACCATCTTATCAAAAATGAAGATGCCTATGCAAAAGTGTTGGAAAAGGCAAAAAGATTGGCAGAAGATGACAACCTTGTAACATTTGGTATCACAGCAGAGTATGCCCAGACTGGTTATGGATATATCGAAGCCATAGGAGAAGATGTCAAGGCTTTTCATGAGAAACCAGATGCCAAGACTGCACAAAAATATGTAGATGCAGGGAATTTTTACTGGAACTCCGGTATGTTCTGTTTTAAAGCAGGTGTTCTTTTAGAGGAGTTAAAAAAATATGCTCCCACCATCTATGAAGCCTCCAAAAGTGCATTTGAAAATGCAAAAGCAAGTGAGATGATCCGTATATCGCATGAAGATATGCAAGCTATCCCCGAAGAGAGCATTGACTATGCCGTAATGGAAAAGAGCAACAGAGTCAAAGTGGTAGCTTCAGACATAAACTGGTCAGACCTTGGAAGTTTTGACAGCCTCTATACAGAGATGCCAAAAGATGAAAATGGCAATACTAAATCTCAAGAGCTCTACACAGTAGATGCAAAAAACAATTTTGTCTACTCTAAAGAGAGAGCCGTAGCCTTGGTAGATGTAGATGACCTAATAGTAGTAGATACCTCCGATGCCCTACTCATCTCCAAAAAAGGTGCATCCCAAAAGGTAAAAAAGGTGGTAAAACAGCTCAAAG
>CAZOBE010000038.1:0-7776 GCA_964578205.1 uncultured Sulfurovum sp.
ATATTATAATATAATTGAATTAAATAAATATTAAGGATACGAATGCAAGAAAATAATGGATGGATTAATTGGTGGGAATTTTCACCAAGAGCTAATATTTTAGTAATTAAAGTTTCTCCTGTAGATGAAACTAAGTTGACCTCTGATACAGGAATTATTATGGCGGTAAAGGCTAACAGTGTTTCTGATAGACCTTACTACGGAGAAGTAGTTTCTAAGGGACCGGAAGTTGAAAATGTAGAAATCGGAAATATCGTATATTTTCCTCCTCAAAATTCTTTTGATTTAGGAATGATTAGAAAAGAAGATGATGGAAGTTATTATCTTATGACTACTTCAGATAGAATTGATGGAGTTAGAGTCAAAGACGTTAGAAAATAGGGATCTCTCCCTATTAAAATCATATAAATATTTCAATAAACCTCATAAGGCATAAAAATGGTAAAATTTTCATCTTTCAGAAAAAAAATAATAGAAGCATTCGACGTTGATAAAGCAGTTAAAGATGCTTTAAAATGGATGGAAGGCAAATACGGGAAGGATCTATATAATTTTAAGCATATTGAAAATATGAATATGGATGGTAATGTTGTTAAGACTTATGATATTACTGTAGATGATAATACTTATATCCTAAATCTTAAAAAATTCGATAGCAATGGCGACGGATCTTTAGATACTTTAGGTTTTGATGTGCTCCCTGCTAACGATGAAGTAGCAGAGGAACCTGAAGAAAATAAGGATGAGATTTGAATAAATTATCCGGTTTCAAAAGATATATTCTTGAAGGTAAAGGTCAGTTAGATATTAGCATCCAAAACGCTAAGAAATTTCTTACTAATGATGTTAGAAAGCAAGAATTATTAACTTCAGAAGTAGTCGTGGAACATAAAACAGATGGCGTTAAAGTTACTATTATTAAAAAAGACAATTCGGGAGTAGCAGAAAAGGATTATATAGTAGCCTATAAGGGTGATATAATATATCCTAATGAATTTGATTATATTCCTAAAAATAAAATTAAATCTAAAAGCATAGGTAATTCTCAATTTTTATTTGTTTGGGATCATTTGAGAAAATTAAGAAAAAATTCTATTCCTATAAAAACCGAACTTTTTGTTGAATTCCTTATGAGAAAACCTACATTATCTTCTAATTATAAGAAAAAGCACGGAATGGTTTTAATAGGATACTCTAAAAGCACTTGGACAGAAAAAAATGGGAAATTATTTACAACACCTACTGGGTTTTTTACCGAAGAAAGAGATCAATATGCAAAAGAAATGAAATTAGATGTTCCTGCAGTTTTATTTAAAGGTATTTTAGGAACTCGAAAAGAGTTTAATGCAGGAATATTAGACGATGAAATAAAGAGAATTTATAGAGGTATTGAAATTAATTGGGATTCTACTGATGATATTATCAATAAAATTTCACAAATATTTTTAGATGTAGAATCTAAATATGGTGGTAAAGAAGAAGGTGTTGTAATTAAATTTAATGATCGCCTTATCAAATTTCAACAACCATACCAAACAGATCAAGTAGCTAGAGATAAAATAAAAGCTCAATTTAGAGGAAGCGTGGAGTATGAGGATGCTTATTATAAAAAGATTAATAAATTTATAGATACATTTCAGAAAAATATAGATAAATCAGATTTTGCAAGTGCAATATATGCTTTTAATAAGAAACTAAAAAACACTAAAATAGATATAGAACATATTAAAAAATCTGAAGAACAAATTAAAGATGATATGGCATTAACTTTTAGAATGAGGCTATCTAAAGATGTTGCTAGTGGAGCATTGATTCTTGGAAAATTTAGAATTCTTACTAAACCTCATTATGATATGATTAGAGAAGCAATTGCTAAGTATGATACGGTAACCATTAATATAGTATCTTCTAAAGAAACTAAAGGTACTAAAGAACTTAGAAATGATATTATAAAACATTGTTTTTCAGATGTTGAAATCCTTAATGGTAGTACAGGAAACTTATATACCATTATGAGAAAATCAAAAAATGAAATTACTACAGTAATTGCAGGTTCTGATAGAGTAGATGGTTATAAAAAAATGCTTGAAAAAAATTATGGTATAAGCGTATATGAGATACCTAGGACTGATGAGGATATATCTGCTACTAAGATAATTGCAAATCTTGAAGATTATGAATATTTTAAGAAAAATACACCCAAGTGTTCTTGGAAATTTTATAAAGATTACTTAGAAGCTTATAAAAATTAATTGTTATTTAAGAGGAGGAAGAGAGTGGGTTGGTTACCGTTTAATAAAATAATTAAAAAAGATAAAAATAATAATTTTAGAGGTCTATGGAGTGATTTAAGAGAGGCCTTTAGTGACGAGGTTTTAAATACATATTTCTACTTTACGAGTGAATATGATTTTTCTAATTCTAGTAGAATATTCATAATTAATATATCTACTAAAGTATCTCTAAAAGATACTTCTTTTAAGCAGCTTTCTAAATTGGAAATTAGAGGAGATTATCAAAATCTTAAATATGGCGATAATACTGTGCGTTTTAGGATTACAGGTGGTAATAGAGGTTCTGGCATTTTGAAATATGATGGAGATACATCTAAGCCTCCTACTAACGATCAGCAAGAATTAGCTACTGTTTATGCCATTCAAAATCCTAAAGCTTCTATTCAAGATATTAATAATTTCATAGAATATAAATTCGATAGTTCTTGGATACACCATTTAGAAGAATCTAAAAAACTAAGAGAATATAAAGTTAATGGAAAGAAAATCTATAGCCAAAATTCAAAAATAGAACATGATGCTACTTCTAAATTTGCTAAAGATCTTTTTAAAATTTTAAGAGAGTTAGGCTATAAAGATTTAAAAGATAATTGGAATCCTTCAGACTTCTGGATTCTTAATAGATTAGGAGACGAAATTCTAGAAGAGCTGAGGGTGTCTAAATCTATATCTCAATTTAATAATAAAATGAAATCTCTGTTTGAAGATGCTTCTTTAGTAGGCGCCTCTCTTAAAAAGATAAATCAAGAGGCTCAGTTCGATATAGTAGATCCCAAAAATAGAAAACCTATGAAGATTAGCCTAAAATCTATAAGCTATAATTATGGTCAAGAAAACTTCTTCGTAGAGACGGAAGAAGGATTTAGAATTAGGGTTGGAAAGACTGCGAAAAGTGGTTCTAAGAAAATATATTATGAGGGTAGGATGCAAGGAAGTAAGGTTCAATTAGGAGCCATTTCACGAGCTCAATTAATAAAAGAATTCTTAAATCATGGATATAATATAGTCCAATGGGAAGAAAATTCTGAATTGACTAAAGCGGATATTTTAGAATTGCATGTAGATGCTCTGAATAAAATAATCAAGAAAGATAAAAATTTCTTAGAGGATATGTACTACTTAGCCATGAAGCAATCTAAAGAGAGCAGTATATATCTGAAGCTACATTAAAAATATTAAGATTAGAATTTCTAATCTTAATTTAATTTATAATCTATTTAAATGTTCTCTTTACGTAGTTCTCAATATCTTTATCTATATCTTTTCTGGACTTAATTTTCCACTCTCTAAGAATTTTTTCATATGCTTCCATTTTGATAGAGACATCTTTTTGAGGATCATCAGGTTCTATAGCTTGAGATTGACCTCCAATCCCAAAAAAGATTTCAAAAAATCTATTAGCAGTATCTTCCATCTCTTTTTTAGTAAGATATTTTTTACTTAATTCTATAACACCTACAAAAGACCAGAGCTTTTCAGCATCTTTTTTATTATATTCTCCAAAAGATATTTTAAAAAGATTATCTAAAGATTTATTATAGTTCTTTTCATGTCTTTTTAATCTTCTATATACGAACTTATTATCTATCTTGAGAGGATTTCTCTCGACATCTAACATCTGTTCGAAAGATATTGCTACACCAGCATCAACGCCAAATGCCAAAAGTCTTACTAAATTATTTTGTCTTTTTTCCAATCTTACTTTTTCAGGAGTACTTGAAGGTGTAGCAATAACTATATCATCTCTCTGAGATCTAGCTCCTACTAAAGCTCTCAATAAAAATTTATGAGCAACTCCCTTAAATCCAGCTCGAGCATCTTCAAAACTAGAACTATGAGAGAATGCTGACCATGATGTTTGATGACCTTTATTCATATCAGATAGCTCAAGATCCATTTGAACATTTATTTTTATATTATCAAAACTCACTTCACATATACAAATAATAGTATTACCCAATTTATTTTCATTATTAGCATTATTTCCAACATACTTAATACCTGGTATAAATTCCGAACCTTCATGCTTTTCAAGAAAATTATAAATCTCTTTTCCAATTTCTTTAGGAACTGCTATATCTAAATCGCCAATACTTGGTTTGAATTTTAATATTTCATTAGAGTCATAAGTAGGATTCATAATAAAAGACGTACTGCCGTTAAAAATTCCTCCGTTCATTATTTCTTCTTCATCTTCCCAAATGTAAAATTTATTTTCTTTAAAGAACTCTTTATTAAATTGTAATAGAAATTTTTGGAATTTTTTAACAAATTTATCTCTTCCTATTTCTTTGAGAGGTACTCTCTCCGCAGCAATGTTTATTTTGTTTTTTGTTTTGATTGTTGTATTTCCACCCATTTATTCTCTCCTTCTATTATATTCTATAATAAATAGACTTAAAGTCAGATTAAACGCTAAATAAGGTATTGAGGAAAATTAATTCTATAATATTCATCAATTTCTCTTTCAGAAAAATCTGAATCTACCTCTATAGAATAAGGTAGAAACTCTATAGAAATTAACTTATTATTAGAACAATTAAAGTCTCCATTAATTTTCTCTGGAGCTCCCTCTAAAGAAGTCAATTGATTGCTATAACAATAAAAATTTCCATTTACTTTTTCCGGAGCTCCCTCTAGAAAAGTCAATTGATTATTATGACAATCAAAATTTCCATTTACTTCCTCCGGAGAACCTTCTAAAGAAATCAATTGATTATTATGACAATAAAAATGCTCATTAATTTTCTCAGGAGAACCCTCTAGAGAAGTTAATTGATTATCATAACAATTAAAGCTCCCATTCATTTTCTCTGGAGAACCCTCTAGAGAAGTTAATTTATTATTATAACAATAGAAGCTTCCGTTTACTTCCTCTGGAGCGCCCTCTAGAGAAGTTAACTTGTTGCCAGAACAATCAAAATATCCATTGGTTATTTCTGGCGCTCCTTCTAGAGAAGTTAATTTATTATATGAACAATTAAAACCTCCATTTATTTCCTTCGGAGAACCTTCTAAAGAAATCAATTGATTATTATAACAATAAAAATATCCATTTACTATCTTCGGAGCTCCCTCTAGAGAAGTCAATTTATTATTATTACAATAAAAACTCCCATTTATTTCCTTCGGAGCTCCTTCTAGAGAAGTCAACTTGTTGCCTGAACAATAAAAGTTTCCATTTACTATCTTCGGAGCTCCTTCTAGAGAAGTGAGATTGTTTCCTCCACAATAAAAATCTCCCTTATAAACCTCATTACTCATATCTCTATAAACATCTTTAAATTTCATCTTTCTCTCCTTATACTATATTGTATTATAAGGTAACTTAAAGTCGGATTTATTTAACAAACAAAATCTAATTCCATTTTATCTATTTTAAATTTTGTCTTTTTTTCACAAAGAAAACAACTATCGTAATTAAAATCCAATATTTTAGAATAATCAAAATCTTTAGAAATATCAAATATATCTTTAGGTTCATATTCATAATGAATATAACAGGCGGAGATATTTCCTTCTTGAGAAATATACACTTTTTTATCTTCTAAAGACTTACATTGGATCTCCCCGCAAGAAGGTCTATTATTGAAAAGCCATTTAATTGTTTTATCTCTAGTCTCCAAAGGCCTAATATCGTTAGGGTAATCGACTTTCATTTCATTAAAAAATCTGTCTCCTTCTGAATCTACTCTATAATAGTGGCTGAAAGGAATTTCTTTAATATTTTCTTCATCATCTTTATTATATATGAATCTTATAAATTGACAATAATCTATAGGTTTAATGCTTCTAACCGCTTTTGCATTTTCTAAAATTTTAGACAGTGAGCTTCCTATTCTATATTTTTCGTGAAGTTCTTGAGTACTTCCACAAATAGTAAAATGAATCTGATCATTACTATCTAAAATTTTAGCAACTTCTTTCCAAAAGTGGATATCTCTAGTGCTTCCGTTAGTAAATAATTCAATATAGATATCTCTATCTTTTAAATATCTCAGATATTCTAAGAATTCCGGATATAGGGTTGGCTCAGACACCTGACCTGCTAAAAAGGTTCTCTTTAAATTAGGAAATTGATCTAATTGTTTTTTAATTTCTTCCAACGATCTTACATTTTTATGAACCATATGTTGAGCGTGAGTATAATTTCTAGAACATAGAGGACAAGAAAGATTACAGACTCCTGTTAAATCCATCTCAAATTCTTCAAAATAATTTTTATTTATTAACATATAATTCCTCCTCAGAAATATCATCTTCTCCCTCTGATATTCTATATATTTTATTTTCTCTTAATATTTTTTCATTATTTTTAGAACACTCCCAACAATGAGAATCTCCATATATATTATTTAAAGAACATAGCGAAATGTTTCCTCTATAATCAATCATTCTAAATCCATATCTTAAAGATGGACAATCTATATCTTTATCATTTCTATTTAATTTATCATATTGAATTTGAAGCTCTTTAGGTAAATGAATTCCTGGAATATTAGGATTTTTAAAATGTTCTTGAAATGGTAAAGTATAAAAGAAATGAGTGTTAAATTTTCTTTTATATTTCTTATAATTCTTTTCAAAATCTTTTTGATTATAATCAAAAATTATATATGTGAGTATTTCCTTCCCTAGAGAATATTTTTTAATGATTTCTGTTCTTCTTAAAACATTTTCAAGATTGCTTCCCACTCTATATTTTTCATGAAGTTTTTGAGTGCTTCCACAAATCGTGAAATATATATGACCTTTAACTTTTTGAAATTTTATTCCTAATTTCTTATACCATACATCATTTCTTAAATCTCCATTTATGAATAAAGAAATTTCTATATTTCTTTTTGCTAAGTAATCAATAAGATCAAATAACTTATCATAACTCGCAGGTTCAGAAATAGCTCCGGCTAACGTTACGTATTTTAAATTAGGAAACTCTTCTAATTGATAAATTAGATCTTCGAAATTTCTTTGAATTGTTTTCGAACCACCTTTTAGAACAGGATGCGTTTCTCTAAGACATAACGGACAAGCAAGATTGCAGTAATTAGTAAGTTCTATCTCTACTCTATATATAGATGATTTGTCCAAAATCTTTCTCCTTTATTAATCTTTTTAAGGATTTTCTATTAATATTTTTAAACTTTTTAAATGATGTTAATATTTTTACTCTATTTTTATAACTTAATATGCTGTCAAGTCCACCATCAGCTTTTGTAGCTGCTACTACGTCAAATATTATATCTTTATTATTACTCATAAACTCTTCAAAATTTTTAAAATTTTTATCATCTATAACTATCATATAGTCTATATTATTGTGTTTGAATTTTTCTACAATATCGTCTAGATTTTCAGAACAATGATAGAGAATATAATCTAATTTTTCAGCTAAATCTGGATATTTTTTTAAGAATAGTCCATTAGTATTGAGAGATAAAGAATTAGAAATAGGTTTAAGAAAATTTATTATATATTCTAA
>CAZOBE010000039.1:0-7673 GCA_964578205.1 uncultured Sulfurovum sp.
TTAAATTTGACGAAAACCAAGTCAAATAAATTCTTGCTTCAAGAATAAACATACTGCGGTAGGGACTACCGTTAAAGCCTTTTAATATCTAAACAGTAGTTTGGAGTTTCTAGGAAGCTCCGCCATTTATGGCGGGGTAGTTCACGGAATAGTGGATAGTGAGTAGTGGATTTACTATTTAACAAATATATCCAAAGCTTTTAAAAGCACTAAAACTACTCCTGCTCCACCTATATACCACTTCATCATATTATTTATAGATATTTGTATATCTGTTTTAAATTCTGCTAAATCTGCTTTAATCTCTGCTTTAAAAGTTTGAAATTCACTCTTTAAACTATTGAACTCACCCTTTAAACCATTGAACTCACCCTTTAAACTAGCAACATCTGCTGTTACTTCATCTAGTTTTTGGTCAAGATGATTTATATGATTATATTGTGATTTTAAAAGTAGAGTATTTATATCATCTTGTGTTAGTGCCTGATTACCACTAAACTTCTCTTCAATCTCTTTTACTTTTGGAGAAATCATCTCTATTAGCATATCATCTACTTTTGTTTTATCCACAATCTATACTCCTTACCTTTTAAACTTTTATTAACTGATGTTACGCACATTATGAAATTTTATCTATTTTAGTCCTACAATTTAAAGTTTGTATATTTTACTACAGTGCGTAACAAGTGCTCAATTTAATTATATTAAATATAGCTAAAACAAAAATTAAGATGTAGAAAATGCTATAAGTTCATCTGCTGTCTTGACATATTGGGGGATTGTCTCTAAACTTTTTTCCATTACTTTCGCTGCACAGACAGCATCACTATACGCACGATGATGCGTTGCTGTTTTTATCTCTAAAAAATCTATAAGATAAGCCAAACCATAACGTTCACTTTCAAATGTACGTCTTGCAAGGTCAATCGTACAGAGTTTTAGGTTACCAATGCCTCCCAAACCAAACCTATCAAAAGAGGCATTGAGAAAACTGTAGTCGAAGTTGGCATTATGTGCCACAAAAACAGCATCACCCATAAAGTGTCGTAGCTGAGTTAAAGCCTCTCTTCTGCTAGGTGCCCCTATAAGGTCTGTAGGCTCTATGCCTGTTATTTTGGTGATATACTCTGGCAAAAAAGCACACTCTACAAAGGTTTCAAATCTGTCGATGACTTGGCCATTTTGTACCATCACGGCACCGATCTCGATGACCTGAGAGGTACTCGGTTTACTCCCGTTTGTCTCTATATCTATGACACAGTAACGCTGTTGTTGATAAGGCGTAAAACATGTCTCGAGTCTGTAGCTGCCATTATCGAGTCGGGAAATAGGATATCCCGATGCCTGAAGAAGGATAAAAATCGCCTCACTGTCTTCCAATAATGTTGTATGCTTCATGACGATCTGCTGATATCGTTCTTCCAATAGCACTCCTTCATTTTTACGGAATGCTACAGTGAGTTCATCAAAAACTTTTTGCATTTGCTATAAATCGCTCTACTTTTTTAGGATCTTTTTTACCTTTGATAGCTTCAACTCCGGAACTGACATCTACACCATAAAAGCCAAATTTTTTCACTTCTGCCAAATTTTCAGGTGTAAGCCCTCCTGCAAGTATAATCTTGGAACAGTCCACACCATCAAACCATTCGAGATTGAGCCGTTTTCCTGTGCCTCCATAGGCTTGGCTATAGGCATCTACCAAACAGTATCTATCTGAAAACCTCTCTATATCTTTAGCGGACTCTGCTCTTATAACAGGTAGTGTTTTTATATTGATACTATCTAATAACTCCTCATCCATATCAAAATGGATTTGAGCTAGAGATATATCTACATAGCTACATATACTATTGATACTCTCTACATCCTCATTTACAAATAATCCTACCCTCTCTATAAACGGGGGAAGTCTATCTATAATCTTTTTTGCCTCTAAAGGGGAGATATATCTAGGTGATTTCTCATAAAAGACAAAACCTAACGCATCTGCACCACACTCAACTGCATGCAGTGCATCTTTAAGATTTGTGATACCACATATTTTTACTTTTAACATCTGCTTTTTATCATTCACTTTTCAATTTTTTAAAGAAGCAATTGCTGCTTTAACCCCTTTGGGATGTTTATAGACAAATGATCCTGCCACAACAACATCCACACCCGCTTCTTCCAACAGTCCTACATTCTCATCATTTACTCCACCATCTACTTGTATAAGACATTTTGGATTTCTTTCATTGATGAGCTTTTTAAGTCGTTTTGCTTTTTCTACAACTGATGGGATAAATGTCTGTCCTCCAAAACCGGGATTTACACTCATCAACAGCACCATGTCTATATCTTCAAGTAAAAACTCTATCGTTTCTGGCGGGGTATGCGGATTTAGCACAATAGCCGGACGTATCCCCAATGATCGTATCTTCTGCACCAAACGGTGGGGATGCTTCTCCTCTTCAATATGAAACGAGATAAATTTCGGTTTCAGTGCTGCAAAAAGGTCAACAAAAAAACTGTTATTCTCTACCATAAGGTGGATGTCAAGTGGTTTGGTCGCTGCTTTTGCTACCGCATCTACAACAACAGGCCCTATGGTAAGATTGGGGACAAAGTGCCCATCCATCACATCTACATGCACAAAGTCACAACCACCTTCACAGATAGCCTCAACATCCCGTGCCAAATGACCAAAATCAGCAGACAATATACTCGGTGCTACTAACATAGATATTCCTCAAATTTTTTTAATATTATAGCTATATCTTACTTGGAGTAGTGAAGAGTGAAGAGTGAAGAGTGAAGAGTGAAGAGTTTCTCATTTCTCATTTCTCACTTCTCATTTATTCACCCTCCTTTAAGTTTTTTTTGTCTATAATCGCACAAAATATTCACCCACCGCATAAAATGTGAGTGTAAATTATGAAGGAAATATCATGGCAAGAAAATGTGAAGTATCTGGTAAAGGTCCGCTTGTAGGAAACAATGTTTCTCACGCGAACAATAAAATAAAAAGAAGACAGCTTCCAAATCTCAGATCTGTGAAGATCACACTTGAAGATGGAACAACTAAAAGAGTTAAAGTAGCTGCTTCTACACTTAGAACAATGAAGAAAAAAGCTGCTCAAGCTACTGCAGCAAATTAAATCCATCCTCTTTGGGATGGTAAATTAGAGATAGCCCCTTGCGTGCTACTCAAAAAATTAAAAAGTTTCTCGGTTGGAGAAGTGCCCCAAAACCACATATTACCCTAAATGATGAGTATTATAGTCATTTAGCCCCCTTTAGACTCCCTCTTATTCTTACTGTACTTGTAATGCTTATTGGTACAATGGGTTATATGATAATTGATGATTTTCCTCTTATGGATGCCATCTATCAAACAGGTATCACCTTTACTACTGTAGGATATGGAGAGATACAACCTATCTCAGATATGGGTCGTATCTTTACTATCACACTGATTATCTTTGGCTTTGTTGTATTCTCTATTGCGGTGGGTATCATTGCAGAAGTAGTAAAACAGGGTGAATTCCAAAAAACTGCCAAGGAGCGTAAAATGCTTTATGAGATTGCCAGACTCAAACACCATTTTGTTGTCTGTTATCACAATGAATTTACCATTCAGGTAACAAAACAGCTACGGGCAAACCATATCCCTTTTGTGGTGGTAGATCCAAGAGAGGATTTAGAAGAAATTGCGAAAAAACATCACTACCCCTATTTTGTATCAGCCCAACCGCATACAGAAGAGGGGATACTAAAATCTCACCTCTCATCTGCAAAAGGGGTCATTACTTTAGCAGACAATGTAGCAGACAATATTGCTACTATTGCCTCGGCACGTCTTTATGAATCAGAGATTGGAAGAAGACGACCATACCTTATTATTGCCAATGCAAAAAGCAATGAAGATGACCAAAAACTCCTTAAGCTTGGTGCAGACAGAGTTGTAACTGCCACAAAACTTATGGCTCAGAGAATAAATGCAATGGCAATAAGACCAGATATGGAGAATATCCTTCAAGAGTTTCTATATAAAAAAGATACCCCTTTAGATATGGAGGAGGCAAAAGTCTCAAAAACCTCATGGCTTGCACTCAAAAAGATAAAAACAGCACGATTTAGAGATATTGCTAATGTAACTATAATTGGTATTCGACAAAAAGACAATAAATTCATCCCTATGCCAAAGGGTGATACGATTATCATGCCAGAGTCAAAACTACTGCTTATTGGTACAAGTAATGGTATCTATAAGGCAAAAAAAATCATTCGTAAAAAAGAGAAACCTGAGGAGTTAAAATATGTTTAAACTTTTCCCCCTAAAAAATGGTCTTGAGAATCTCCAAGGCTTTTTTTGTGGTGCAACCAATGTAGGTATGCGTACCCCACCTGCAAACTCCAAAGTGAGTGAAGTAGATGGAGATGTAGCATTTATACGCTCTAACACACCATGTGATATCTCAGCTATATTTACTACCAATACCTTTCAGGCAGCACCTATCAAACATTTTAAAAGGTATCCTAAAGATTTTCAAACAAATTTTGTATTGATTAATGCCAAAAATGCAAATGCTATGACAGGAAAAGAGGGGATAGAGGATATAGAAACTATTATGTCTCACCTCTCTAAAAAGATAGATCTATTAAATCCTGTAATGTCCTCAACTGGAGTTATTGGTTATCGTCTGCCTGTAGATAAGATAGTTTCAGGGTTTGATAAATTGGACTTTTTTTCAAATTGTTCAGATGAGACAGCAAGAGCTATTATGACTACAGACAGTTTTAAAAAGGAGATAGCCTATAGAGTAGAGTTAGAGAGTGGTGATAGTTTCAATATAGCAGCCATCTGTAAAGGTGCAGGGATGATAAATCCTGCTATGGCAACCATGCTCTGTTTTATCGCTACAGATGCCAATATTCCAAAAGCAGATATGGATGCACTGCTTAGTGAAGCAAATGAAGGCTCTTTTAACCGTATCTCTGTAGATGGTGACACTTCAACCAATGATACTGTCATGCTTCTTGCAAACAAGCAGAGTGGTGTTTACCATAAAGAAGCCTTCAAAGAGACACTCAGTAAGCTCATGTTTGAACTTGCCATGATGATACTAAAAGATGGAGAGGGGGCAAATAAGTTAGTTGCTTTTGAAGTCAAAGGTGCCAAAAGTGAAGATGAAGCAAAAAAAGCAAGTATGGCTCTAAGTAACTCATTACTCGTTAAAACTGCACTCTTTGGAGAAGACCCAAACTGGGGTCGTATCGCTTCGACTATTGGAGCTAGTGGTATAAGTTGCAGTGAAGAGAGTTTAACCATCTACTATGATAATCTTCTAATCTACTCAAATGAGTTTAGAGAGCTAGATAAAAAAAGAGAAGAGAGAGCCTATAAGATTATGAAACAAGATAGCTTTAAAGTTACTTGTGACCTTGGTATCGGTGATGGCTCATATACCTCCTATGGATGTGATTTAAGCTATGAGTATGTGAAAATTAATGCAGAGTATAGGACTTAAAAGCTATAATTTTAAAAAATACAGGAGTTAAAATGTTACACGAATATAGAGATGAGATTCATCAACTCAAACAGGACAATGCACACTTTGCAAAGATTTTTGAGAAGCATAATGAGTTGGACCAAAAGGTAGAAGATGCTGAAGCAGGACGTATGGCAATCACTGATATAGAACTTGAAAAACTTAAAAAAGAGAAACTTCTTCTTAAAGATGAAGCCTATAAGATGATTTTAGAGTATAAAGCTTCAAAAGCTTAATAGTCGCACTCTATTTACTCTAATCAAAAATTTATACTTTTACTCCCAAGCTTGAAGCTTGGGAGTAAGTACCCTCCTTAACCTTAACTACAAACCACGGATAATATATGAACAAATTTGATACTATCAAAGAGATACCCAAAACACTTTTAGATACCCTCACCTCTCTTGGATTTACCCAAATGACTGAAATTCAAAAGAGGAGTATCAACCCTATCTTAGAGGGCAAAGATATTTTAGCTCAATCCAAGACTGGTTCGGGCAAAACATTGGCATTTGCGATACCTTCAGTGATGCGTACCGATATGAGCAAGAACAGACCTCAAACACTCATTATCACACCTACACGGGAACTTGCCGAACAGGTCGCTGTAGAACTTAGAAAAATAGCTGCATACAAGCCCAATTTAAAAATAGTCACACTCTATGGCGGTGTACCGCTTCGTACACAGGCAACGTCACTGGAAAAAGGGTCACATATCCTCATAGGAACACCCGGCAGACTGCATGACCATTTGGCTAAAGGGACACTAGAACTTCATAGCATCAAAACCCTAGTCTTGGATGAAGCAGATAAGATGCTTGACATGGGCTTTTATGATGAGATACTCAAGATAGGGTCCAATATGCCTAGAAGCAGACAGACTCTACTTTTTTCAGCTACATTCCCCCAGAAGATAGAGAAACTAGCTTCTACACTCTTGCGTGATCCTCTTACGATTAAAGTAGAGACAAAAATAGAGAGTGGCAAGATAGATGAGATAGTCTACAAGACAACTAACAAACTCAAAACGCTCATCGCACTCATCCAGTCTTATAAGCCGAACTCTCTTCTTGTTTTCTGTAATACAAAAGTAGCGGTAAAAGAGTTGACAGATGCCCTGCTTTCTCGTGGACATTCATGCATAGACCTGCATGGTGATCTTGAACAGAGAGAACGTAATGAGTCACTCATTGCATTCTCCAACGGTTCTAAAAAAATTCTAGTAGCTACAGATGTCGCCTCAAGAGGATTGGATATTAAAAGTATTGAACTTGTTATCAATTATGACTTACCCTTTGACAAAGAAGTTTACACCCACCGCATAGGTCGTACAGGACGAGCAGATGCCACAGGAACGGCTCTATCCCTATATACCCCTGACAATAGTGAAAAATGTGCTTACATCACCTCTTGGGCTCGTATAGGAGATATGAAAGAGTTACAAGTAGATGCTACATTTAAAATAATCTCCAAATATGATACACTTTGCATAAATGGCGGAAAAAAAACAAAACTTCGTGCAGGTGACATCTTGGGAACACTCTGTAAAGAGATAGGTATAGATAACAAAGATATAGGCAAAATTGATATCACAGATACAAAATCTTATGTAGCATTACATCATACAGTAATCGATAAAGCTTTTAAGGCTTTAAAGAAAGTGAAGATAAAGAAGAAAAAGTATGTGGTGTGGATATTATAAGTTTTTACTATATGCTTTCAATAATCTTTTAAACTGTAAGTTGAAGTATATTAATCATTTTAATATCTCAATTGAATCTTTAATTTTCTGCAATTTATATACTTCATTACAGCCTGATGTTGCACACATCAAACCATTTCTATCCTGAAAATAAAATCCTGTTTTTTTTGTTGTCCCTTTTGCTGGACTTTTTTTTGTACTGAAAAGCATACCCCTATAAAGAACCTTTGAATTATCTATTTTGATTTCATAAAACAAATCAATCTGTTTCAATAGATAATCTACAAAATTTCTTCCTGCCTTTAACTGGTCTAAATATCCTTTTGGATTATCAGATTTTAACTCAATAAGAAGCACCACAATATAGTCATTTTTTTTAAAAATAAAATAGCATCATTTTTTTTATTTATATTTTTTGTTCCATCATTAAAACA
>CAZOBE010000040.1:0-5223 GCA_964578205.1 uncultured Sulfurovum sp.
AAAAAGGTGCATTTAGTGATATGGCGACTAAAAAAACTATGAAAGAAATTGACGATAGTAAGGCTAAAGTATCAAATGGCACTTGGGGAACATCCGAAGATATTAAAATAGGAAATTCAACTACTGCAAGACTTGATGAAATATTAGACCATAAAAAACTTTTTGGAAAATACCCAGAATTAAAAAATATAATAGTTCACTTAAAACCAGATATGCAAGGTGCAAGTTTTGATGCAGATGCAAACAGAATAATAGTAGGTTATGATACAAAAACAAAAAGCATAAATAAATCTTCATTGTTACACGAGATACAACACTCCATACAAGCTAAAGAGGGATGGGCGAGAGGTGGAAGCCCAGACAATATACATCCTAAAGATATGTATGAAACAATTATAAGTAAGTATGGAAATTTACCTGCAATAGAAAAAATAGAAAATGATTATTTAGACAGTAAAATACCGACAGAAAATGAAATGTATGAAAAAGTTATAAATATGGCATCAAATAATTATGGTGGTATTGAAAAATTAAAATATGATACCTATAGACGATTACACGGAGAGCAGCAAGCAAGAGCAACACAGCACAGAATGGATTATACGCCAGAGCAAAGGCAAGGCGAAGATTGGACTAAAACATTAAAAGATGTAGAGGGAGAGTATAAAGAGCCTATTGTTAAATATGATGATGGTATTAATGAGATGTCTCCAGTAAAAAGTAAATCTCAAAAAAATACAAGAGGTGCTTATAATGTATTGCATAACGAAAAACAATCTGCAGAAATTGGCAGAGGTATATCTGATGAAAAAATGCTTTTAGAAAAAGGTAGTCATTGGTATAAAAACAATGAAATTAAAGGGTATGGAATATCTAAACTTATTGAAAAACATATTAATAAGCAAAAAGATTTAACACCTACTGATATTATACATTCTCCACAAGCAATGGAACAATCAGAGTCATACATAAATAAAGGTAATTTAGTTTTTGATTTTCCAAGTAAAGATAATTCTAAATTTAGAATAGTTTTTACAAAAAAATTAGATGAGAATAAAAAGCCACTACTTGATAATAATGGCAATGAAATTTGGACTAATGCTTCAATGTTTAGAAGAGGAAAGGGAGGACGCCTAGAGTCCCTCCATAACCAACTTTCAAAAGAAACGGGCAGCCAATCAGGCGAATTTTCTGCTCTTCAATCCTCTTCAGAGAAAACAATTATACCACAAAAAAGCGAAAAGCCAAAAGGTATTGTTGAAAGATTAGCAGAGAAAAAGAGATTAGAGGGATTGCCAGAAAAAGGAAAAAAAGTATTTCACCCAGATAGAAACAAGAATTATTATTTAGGAGAAAGTGGAACTGTATATTTTCAAAGAGGTAATGGAAAATGGAGAGAGATGCCAAATGAAGAGATACGAAGTGATATAAAATTTATTTCAGAAAATGGAGTAAATAAGTTTAGAGAGCGAAATTTAGAAAATGATACAAAATTAAATTATGCCATCAAAACAGCAGAAAAAAAACACAATGAAGATAGTTACAAAATGCAACATACTGCACCGACAGCAGACGAGGTAAACTCACGAGCTGATGATGTAACAAACTCTTTTAGTGATGATATTTATTCAAAAGATGCTCAAAGACTACACGGACACGGTAATCCTAAAATGGATGAGGAAAGTATAAACATAATCAATAAGGTTAAGGGCAAGCCAGATGCAGAAGTTACAATTTACAGGGCTATTCCTAAAGATATTGATGCAAATATTAATCCTAAAGACTGGGTTACGGTTAGCAAAGAATATGCAAAAACACACGGGGAAAATGTATTAAATGGAAACTATAAAATCGTAGAAAAAAAGGTTAAAGCCAAAGAATTATATACGGATGGTAATTCAATTCACGAATGGGGATATGACCCAATTACAAACCCTACAAAACTTATGGCAAATGGTATGCACTCGATGGCTGGTGGCTTTTTCGGTGGTGCAGACAGCCTTATAAATCAAAGAGATTACAACGGTGATGGAGAATACAACTATAAAGATTTACTTGCAGGAGTTGCAGCAGGAACAATATCAATAAATGCACTTAAAAAACTTGCACCTAAACTTTTTGAAGAGGAAGCAAGTGGAGTAAAAGCAGGACTATTCGCAGGAAGCAGAGCAAAAGGTTTTAAAGATGCAAAAGATGCAGGAAAAACTTTTTACGGTAAATATGATACATTAGATAGATTTGAACTTGACGACAGTAAAGCCAAACTAAAAGCTACACCTAAAGAGTTAAACAGTGCAATTAGAAAAAGACTTGCACAAGAAAAAGACGATGTAATAAGTCAGTATGAAATCGGAGCATTTAGCGAAGAAGAAGCGAAAAAATTACTTGAAGATAATTTAAACAAAATGCCGATAGGGAAAGATGGTACGCATAAATTAAGTGATGTGCTAGACCATAAAGAACTGCTTGATAACTACCCTAAATTATATGATACCAAAGTTACCTTTACAGAGATGCCAAAAGGCACAAGTGGATATTTTGATAAAAAAGCAAATGAAATTGTTTTGAATTCAAATATGAGTGATAAAGATATTAAATCAGCTTTATTGCACGAGATACAGCACGCTATTCAAAAAGAAGAGGGCTTTGCTAGAGGTGGGTCGGCACAAGAATTTTACAATGATTTCAAAAGCAAAATAGACTTATTAAAATATGAGCTTGAATTTGAGCCAGACGATTTTATAAGAGATAAAAAACTCAAACAACTAAGCGAACTTGAAAGAAAATATAAAAACGGTGGTAAAGAAGAAGCATTTAAAATGTATCAAAATCTTGCAGGAGAAATAGAAGCAAGAGATGTGCAGGCAAGGGCAGATTTTACACCAGAGCAGAGAGCAAAAACAGAGCCTTACAGTAGTGAAAATATTTCAAGAGATGATGCAGTGATGAAGTTTAACGGTGATGAAAGCTTATTAAATATGAGCGAAAGTAAAGAAGCACTTAAAACAAAGTTGCAAGAGGCAAAGAAAAAAGGTTATGAGCATCTATCTAAAATAGTTAGTCAAGAAACTGCGAAAGAGTGGGGAGATGCTGCAAATACTTTAAAAAGATATTTCACTGATACGCTAGGAGCTAAATATCACGACCTAAGAGAAAGTGCAACTGCATCAACAAATGGAATGAGTGTTAAATTAGAGCGTATGCACTACGCCTTAAAAGAACTAAAAGAAGCGGATAGAACATCTTTACACGAATATGTAGCAGGAGAAAGTAAAAATATTAATCCTGCACTAAAACCTCTTGCGGATAGCGTTAAAAAGCAAATAGACGACCTAAGTAAACAATTAATAGATTTAGGAGTTTTAAGCAAAGAACAATATGACGAATGGGCAGGGCATTATATACATAGAAATTATGAGCAACACTTTTTTAAAGATGTAAAAGGGCTTATGAAAAAAGGCTTTAAAATAGATGAGATACATAAGCGAGGTAACATAGAAGTTTTAAGCGAAGCACAGGCAAAAAAACTTTTAATAGACCCTAAATTTATTGCATCTACAAAATTACCATTAAGAGATGGAGGGCAAAGATTAACAAAGCTTCCAAATGGTAAATATGAGTACAGAAGAGATTGGACTAAAGCAGAGCGTGAAGCTATGAATGAAATCACGGATGGAGCTATCACGATACCAGAAACTTTAATGAAATTAAAGCGTATGGCAGATAACGCACAGTTCATCAAAAATGTAAGTAATATTGACGAAGTAATCTTAAAAGATGCAGAAAAATACACAGATGAAGAAATAGCTGCACACGGTTTTACAAAAGTGCCAAATAATCCTAAGTATGGAGTGCTTGCAGGAAAGCATATAAGAAAAGATGTATTTGATGATTTAAGTGCAAGAAATGATGAATTATTTAATACTTTTAATGGAAGTGATGCACCACTTGCTAGAGTTTGGAAAAACTACTTATCGTTATGGAAAAAATCTAAAACTGTATGGAACGCACCATCACACTTAAATAACTTACTAAGTAATACATACTTAATGCACCTTGCAGGAATGAGAGCAGATGAAATAACAGTTGCTTTAGGAAAAGCAGGCAAGATGATGTATCAGGGTAATAGATACGAAAAACTATTACAAAAAAAGATGATAGGGCAAAAACTCACACAAGCAGAAGAGGCAGACCTTAAAGAAATGGGAAGCAGTCTTAAATATTTTCTTGAAGCTAAGGATGGAGGGCTTTTAGGAAGAAGCCAACTAAACGATATTTTAGCAGGACAGCAGAAGATAGAAAAAAAAGGTATTTTAGGAAAAATTGATAAAGCAACGGAAGATTTATATCACGGAGAGGATGCAATCAATAAAATCGCTATGTATGCTCATCTAAGGGATAAAGTAGGAATGAGTGCGGACGAGGCGAGAAAAGCAGTTTTAACGATAATTCCAGACTATTCTAAGCCTATGCCTAAAGGTTATAGAGCATTAAGAGATACAGGGATAAGTCCTTTTATATCATGGAGTTATTACACAATGCCTGCAATATGGAAGTTACTTAAAACAAAGCAAGGAGCTAAAAAAGCAACAATAGCACTAGGAACTCTTGCAGGACTAGAATATGCACTCACAGGCGGAGCAGTAACACCTATTGATAATTTACCTTTTGTGAATGGAAATAAGCCAAGTGACTTTAAAGGGAGACGGTTTGCAATAGGAAGAAATGGGGATAAAATAACGACTATAAAAACTGATAGATGGATACCTTATGTTGAATTGCTTAATCCTATAAACTTTGCAATATCTAATGTTAGTGGAGTTACAACTAATGCAGTTGTAAATACTCTTACAGCACCTAGTAAAGCAGGAATGATTAACCCTTATTATGGAAGACCCATAACATACGACCAAAAAAGCACAGGGCAAAAAGCTTATGATTATGGAAAATATCTAACACAGAGTTATGTACCACTACCTGCACAACTTTATACAGGATGGAATATGATTGAAAGTTTAGCAAGAAGCAAGAAAAACAGAAGACGGAATAAAGTGATACAGCCAAGAACAACATTACAAGAAAGTTTAAAAAATATCGGATTAAACTCACTAACTTATTCAAAAAGTGAAGCGAAAAAAGAGAATAGGAAGCAGTAATTTTTAAAAAGGCATTGTTTTAAAATAGGCACTTATATTACAATGAAAATAAAAATAAAAGATGGAA
>CAZOBE010000040.1:5323-7369 GCA_964578205.1 uncultured Sulfurovum sp.
GAGCTTACCCGAGTGTAGATATAAAAAATCTCACAACAGATGAAGCAAAAGCGATTTATAAGCGTGATTATTGGGATAAAGTAAAAGGTGATTTGATAGATGATAATTCTGTAGCCTATGAAATATTTGATACAGCAGTTAATATGGGTGTAAGAACAGCCTCTAAACTTGCACAGGTGGCATTAAGTGTTCATCCTGATGGGATTATAGGGAATAAAACATTAGAGGGTTTGAACGCTACTGTTAAAGAGGAGTTTTTGACGAAATTCAAATTATCTAAAATTGCAAGATATGTATATTTATGCAAAAAACATCCATCAAACAAAAAATATCTGTATGGCTGGATAAAACGAACGCTGGAGGCGTAAAATGGGTTTTTTTGATTTTTTGAGTAGCAATTTTGTTGAAAGTATAGGTAATGTAGCAGATGAACTTGTAACAAGTGACGAGGAACGCCTAGAAAAAGCAAACGAGAAGTTAAAAACAGAGCTTAATTATAAGATAGAAAATAAAAAAATAGACAATGACTATGAAGCAGAAATCACGAAGAGAAACAAAAGTGATAATGCAAACGGTAACTTTTTAACAAAGAGTGCTAGACCTATAACTCTTTATCTTATTTTATTTCTAATTTCAGTAATGATATTTGGAGGATTGTTTGGAGTTGTAATCAGTCGTGATTATATCGACCTTGTAAAGATTTTAGCTTTAACAGTTTTTAGCTTTTACTTTGGAGGCAAAACAATAGAAGCAGTAAGGCACGGAAAAATATTATAACTTTTTACTGTGTCTAAATTGTGTCGTAAATCATAGTATATGTGCCACAATTTATGCTATAATTCCCTAAAACAAGGGATATGATTAACTCGGCTTAACTTATACCTCAAATTGCTGTAAGTACCTGCACAACGGGCTTATACGCTTTTGCTTTTTTCCAATGTGTCCATATTGTGACTAAAAAGCGAAAATTCACTCCCTAAATCAATATTTTTTGCATCAACGACACTTGTATAATGAGCCAGAGTTACTTTAGGGCTTGAATGACCTAGTAATCCTGCAAGTTCGTTAATACTTACTATTTTTTCTTGAAGCATCAAAGTTGCGAATGTATGCCTAGTTGAATAGAGTTTATGTTTTTCTACTCCTGCATCCTTACAAACATTAGACCACATAAATCTTAATTTCCTTGCATCATCAATATCTCCGAAGAGGAATAAATTATCTTTTGGCTGTATTGACTTAGCCAATTCATACATATAAGCGTTATATGGTACATTTCTTATCGCATTGTATGATTTACCATTGCCGACAACTCCAAGCGTTCTAGTACGCTTTATATGGATATAACCATCATCTTTGAAATCATTGAGTTGTAAGCCTAGTATCTCACCTGTTCGCATACCAGTATTAAATGCAATTTCAAGATATGTTTTGATAACACCAGTCGCAGCACTTAGCAGTTTTTCAACTTCATCACGCTTGTAATATTGTATAGCCTCTTTTCTATCACTCTTTAATTTTATATCAAGAGCAGGGTTTACAGCTATTACACCATCATCGACTGCAAGTTCAAAGATGCCTTTTATCGCACTTTTATACTTATTTTTAGATATTGACTTAATATTAAGTGATATTAGATATTCTTTAATATCAAGCCTTGTAATAGTATCAATGTTTTTACCGCTAAAATGCTTTATAGTACGCTCATAATAGGAACGATTTGGCAAAAAACTCTTATTGACACTTTTTTGTTTTAAAAATATACTTCCATAATAATCAAAAGTTTTAGGCTTTTGTTTGTATATTTCACCTGTTGCAATTTTTCTCATTAATTGAGGTATTATCTCATTTTCAACAAGTTTGATATTTTCTTTTGTGTATTCAAGCCCTGTTGATTTACGATGTCTTACTTTATCTACAAAGTAAGTAATCCATATTTTAGTACCTCTTTTGTAATGCGAAGCCATTTTTTTACCACTCCTTTTAGAAGTGGCACATACACTATGAGATAACATAATAGCACCTTTATATTAAAAATCTTTCAAG
>CAZOBE010000041.1:0-7116 GCA_964578205.1 uncultured Sulfurovum sp.
ATATGATATATAAGAAGAAAAGGATAAAAAGATGAGTTATTTAAGAAAACTAACAGATAGACAGATTAATAGATATATGAAAAAAGGTATTTTAGATATAAAAATAAAAGAACTAAAAGAAGAAAATGAATGGCAAGAAAGAATAACAAGTAAAGCCAGAGATATACAATTGGATGAAGTTTATCATTTTAAAAATAAATTTAAATATAATAAAATTGTTGGATTAGATACAGATGAGGATTTTATAAGATTTATAGCAGAACAAAAATTAAGAAAAGAATTGAAAATTTAATCTGACTTTAAGTCAGATTATATTATAATATATTATAAAAAGAAAAGGATAGAAAGATGTTAGATACAAAAGAATTAGCAAAAGATATATGGTCAATAGATAATTTAGATTCAAAAAGAAAATTAGCTTTATCTATGATAAGTAAATTATCAGCAAAAAACGAAACTAAAGAAAGATTTAAAGAAACATTATTAAAATGCAAATCTATGAATAAGATAGATAAGTTAGTAGCTGATATAACATTAGTAGGTTATGATTTAAAAGTTATTTAAGGAATAATAGTGAGAGAAGTTCAAAAAAGAGCATATAAGTATTTTCTTAATAACGGAGAAGATCAACACAATCAAGTTATAGAAGAGTGTTCTGAAGTTATAAAAGAAATTACAAAGAAAAATAGAGGAAAATTTAATAAAGAACATCTAAAAGAGGAGTTAGGAGATTTAATGAACGCTATTGAATCTTTGATATTTTTATATGGTTGGGATGAAGAAAAATTTCACAAAGATAGATTAGAAAAAATTATTAAATATGAAAAAAAATTAAAACAGGAAAATAAATGTGTTCAATAGTAGCAAGCTATTCGAAAGAAAAATTAGAAGAACTAATAGAAAAAAATCAATTTAGAGGAAATTTTAGTTACTCTTATACTGAATTAGAGAGAAATGGAGTTCCACATTCTCAATTAAAAGGATTCGGAAAATTTCCTCATAATATTATTTCTGAAGAAAGATATAAAATATCTCACGTTCAAGCTCCTACGGGCGGAATGATAAAAGATCATAAGAGAATTCATCCTACTGAAATCAACTTATCTATGTTATGGCATAATGGTTTAATAACTCCTAGAGGAATAAAATTTCTTCAAAATAATCTAAATTCTAAAGAAACATTTGATACTCTATTAATACATAAGTATTTAGAAAAAAACAATTTTAATTTTTCAAAACTATCTGAAATAGAAGGTTTGTTTAGTTGTTTGATGCTAGTGAAGGATACTCTCTATATTTTTAGGACAAAGCACGGACAATTATGGATTGATAAAAATATGAATATTAGTTCTGTAGAGTTTGAAAATTCTTTTTGTATTCCTTATGATAAGGTTTATAAAATAGATTTTCAAACTCTAAAATTAATAGAGAAGAATTCCTTTAAAACTAAAAGATTTAATTTTATTATTAAAGAATCAGAGAGATTTGAAGAGTTATTATAGAGACTTAGGTCTCTATAATTTAAGCTCCTATAACTGTTGCGAAACTTCGAGTTCCTACATTGTTAAAGTTTAATCTAATAAACTCAGCAGCATATTTAGGTTTGATGTATATATCAACAACTAATTCATTACGGCTAATAATATCCTTAGTATTATTGCTCTCATCACAAACTATTAAGAAATCTTCAACACCTCTACCTGCTTTAACGCTACTTAAGAATGGATTAAACATTGCTAAAATAGCATTTCTAGTAAAAGAATCATTAAATTCAAAAGTTTGAGATTTAGCAGCTCTAGCCATTGCTCTTTCAAGAACATTAAATAATCCTCTAACATTAATTCTATCAAAAGATGAAGCATAATTAATTAAAGTCTTTTGACCCCAAACTAAATTTCCTTCTCCCGGAAAATTAACTATAGGATTTATATTATTAGAATATAAAGAGTCTCTTTGAGATTGATTAGGACTAAACGAAATTCTATCTATATTTCTCAATACACCTCTTTTAAGACCTGCAGATGCCCACCAAGAAGCCTGATTAGTATTAGTATTAGCTCTAAGACCGGCAACATCTCCTGCCAAATTAATCCATCTAAATTTCTTAGCGTATCCATCAAAAATTCTAATATAATTTCCGAAATAAGCTGCAAATTGAGTTCTCATAAATGGTGGATTATTTTTAATTTTTCTTACTAATCCATCAACTACTACTGCTGATTTTTTGCCTACTACATCACTATATGAAGAACCTATAAAAGCAATACAATCAGCTCTATCATTAGCTAAATTTGCTGCGCTTTTTCCTTCGTCTAATTCATTTCCAATAACTATATCTATAGCATATAATTCTTTATTTTCTACTGTCGTGTATGCTTTATTAATGGAATCTGAATCTTTCACTGATGGAACTTCACCACCCCATAATTGTAATGGACCTTGAACGAAGTTAGTATTTGGAAGAGTAAAATCATCGCCTAAAGTAAATCCCTGAGAATCTCTATATACAGCAGAATAAATATAAGACTTATATGAACTTGTAGTTATTTCTCCTGTAATTTGATTAGGTTTAGAATATACTTCAATATCTATTTTTCCTAAAGATTTATTATCAGTAACATAAACTAATTTAGAATTTTCATTAATAACAGTTTCTACGTATTTAGATTTACCATTACCATCAATAGATTCTTGATTAAAAGATACTACAAAGACTTCATAAGTATCATTTTTTCTAATTATTATGCCTACTTCATCTTCACCTACTGGAGGATAATCAAAAATATCTAATGCTGATACATTTTCAAAAGCTTCACAATCGGAACTTATAGTTTCATATTCTACTATTTGATCCATAAAATCGAAAGAATTTACAATAGATATTTCTATTCCTGATTTTTCAGCGGTTTTAGAAAAGAATCTTAATTTAACTTCATCTTCAAATCCGTAAAATTCATTAGAATATTCAAAATCATTGTGGTTTTTAATTAGCTCATATTCTTGATTTATTTTAGGTTCTTTTACTACTGCAGGATTGGTAATATCTCTATAAGCATATACACCATCATTTTGATGTTTTTCATATACTATGATTTTACTTTCTGGAAGAATCTCATATTCTAAACCTTCATCAAGTTCAGCTCCAGTATCTTTATTAATTCTAACAAAAGATATAGCATATGTTTGTGTAGTAGTATCAAAATCTATATTTTTTACTTTATATCTTGATTGATTTTCCTGACCTTCAAAAGTTATGATAGATTTTTTATATATCTTATCTACAGAAGATAATCCATTTACCAATCTATCACCAACAGTATGGTTACCTGGTATTGTTATGTCAGTTAAGAGTTTAGTTCCATTTTCTGAATAAATTCTTGAAATTACTAATTTATCAGCGTAATCTAAAAATTTATAACATTGAAACCATTCATTGTAATTGTCATTAGTAGGTTTTCCAAAGTAATATTCTAAATCTTTTTTATTAGTAATTAAAAAAGGTTGTTCTAAAACACCTTTATTAAAATTTCCAGCAAAAAAAGCTACTGAAGTAGAAACACTCGGAACTATTGCGGAATTGTCTATCTCGTTTATATAGACGCCGGGGCTTAAAAATGCCATTTTATTTCCTTAATTTTAGTCAATAGAGAAGTATAATTCTCGATACTTTTTCAAGGTTAAAGCTCTTCACATTTAACAGCATCTTGAAGCCTATCACTACTCACTATTGCTAAAATATTTATAAAACTTATAAAGCGTTATCATTTTCCGTAGATTTTTTAACATCATATCCAGATAGTTCTGATTTTCCTATTACCCAATCGCTATAAGCAAAAGTCATATCAAATTCAGCTATAGTATCAGAAGAATCATCACCGTAAGATACTTCTCCTAAACTCTGAGGAAAGCAATTATGTAAAGTATAAGTAACTGTAGGATTGCCTGCGGAATCTAATTGTTCTACTCTTAAATCAGCAAATATAGCGGAAGGATTTCCAAAGTGTTCATTCTTTTGGAAATTATCACATGCATCAGCCCATTTAATCATGTCTACTCTAAATGAATGGTTTTCTTGTAGGTAAAAGCTTACAGTCCAAGCATTATCAAAAGTAGTATCTCCAGGAATTATTAATTTTCTTCCTTGATTAAATACCTCTATTTGTCCTATTTCTTTTGCTGGTGCTGTAGCGCTTTTAGCTAATACATCTACTTGATCAAGTGGAGTAGATCCTGTTACTGATGAGGGAAAAGAAAAAGTAACTCTATATTTATTTGCTCTTGCTCCTGCTCCTAAAGCTGTTGAAAGTTCTCTAATTGTAGCCATAAGGGTTGTTCCTTTATTTTAATTTATTTATAAAAAAGCTTAAGATATCAATCCACCTAAGTTATCACCTAATAAATTTTGTAAAGCACTTTGTTCTATATCATCTCCTATTATTATATCAGAAAAAGCGAACGTAACTTGAGTAGATGATATTTCAGAAGTGCTATCATCTAGCGAAATATCTTCTACATTTATTGGGAAAGCACCAGTAATAATAGCTGACATTAGTATATTTTCTTGATTTCCTAATTGTTGAATTTTAATATCTTTTTGATAGTCAGGACTTTTAGTACCTACTAAAGCCTGCAATGGATCTTTTGTTAGAGCTTTTACTTCTTTAACGGCGTCTTTAAGAGAATTAATTTCATTAGTTATTGTACCTACTAAAGAATTTAAGTTATTTAAGCTATTTAAGCCGGGAGATTTTACAGATAATGAATGCATATCTTCCATCCATTGAGTAAAATATTTTCTAGCTACCATATTAGAATCATTATAGAACGTAACACTCCATGATCCTGAGAGTGACGTTTCTCCTATTATTTGAGTCTTTTTACCTTTTATTATGACATCTACAGGAGTTATTACTCTTCCGGGTAAAGACGTAGCATGACACATAACATCTAGACTAGATGATATTTCGGCTGTTGGAATCAATATTCTATATTTATTAGATCTGGCTCCGCTTTTTATGTTATTTATTAATGAATTTATTTTATCAGACATTATATACCTTTAGGATTTAGAAAAGATTCGTAATTATTGAGAATAGTTTCTTTAGCTTTATTAACGTTAGATAAACTATCATCTAAAAAAGATGATTCTTTAAATAAAGAATTAGCTAAAGAAAGAGCTTTATTATCTAAATACGTAAGAGTTGTATCTAGTACTTTTTGCGCCAAACCTACATTCATAGCTTCAAAACCTTCTTCTTTATTCATAACTAAAAAAGAAAAATCTACTTGCAATTCTAAGAAACCAGAGACGCTGCTTGAATTATATTCAATAGATCCTAACTTTGATGGATATATTTCACTAAAACTATATCTGGCTATTTCATTATCTTTCCAGTCTTTTGCTACTAAATTTAATGAACCCAATAATTCATTTTTAGAATCACTAAACATTGTTTCTATATCTAAATTTGGCTTTAATGTATTTTTATCTAATCCCTTTTGCCAGGTAATAATATCCCTTAATATTTTATGATTTTCGTCTACTAAGAGAGTAACACTTAGAGTCCTATTATAATCTACCCTAGTTAAAATAGGTATTGTAGATCCTTTATATGTCAATTCTACATTTTTAGTTGTTATTTCTGGAATTGAGATATTCTTACATAATATGTCGTATTGAATAGGATTTTTTTGATTATTTAAATTTGACGGAAACGTTATTTCAATGGAAAAATTTGCAGGTCTAGATAAATTTCCACCGGCATCAAAAAGTAAATCTTTTATAGCATTAGACATAAATACTCCGCATTTTTTAAATATTTATAAATATTTAAAGGAAGAAAATGAAAGTTGAAGAAATTGTGCAAAGTATTTATGAAGCTAATTGGATTCTTTCTGATGAGTTTGAGATAGAAATAGATAATGATACTAATAAAATAACTCAAGACATATGGAATATGAGCGTTATATCTTTTTCTATGCCGGAATTTTCTGCAGGTGAAGGAGAATCTATTTTAGGTGGTATTAGAAAATTATCTTCTAGAATAAATAATGCTCTTAGATTTACTATTTCTTTTAGAGATATAGGTCATGCTGATTTGAGTAAATATTTTCAAACTAAATTTGCATTACAGCAAAAATTATATTTTGATCAAATTTCTACTAAAATAAATATATACCATTTAAATAGCAGTGAAGAAAAAAGAGTTTTATTATTTTCTACAGAAGCAATAATAACTAATATTTCAGGCATGACTTTTAATAATTCAGAATCCAACATTCAAGAATTTACTGTGAGTTTTACTGCTTCCGTATTTACTTCAAATAGCCTTAATGATTTTGGTGGAGATTTCTTTGATATTGATATTATTGATGGAATAGCCGATCGATTTTAATTTTTATTTAAGGTATTTTTAATATAATACGATATAGGAGGAATCGTGGCAAGCAATGCAGAATATACTTAAAAATTAGAGATGACGGAGCAAGTAGGTCCTCAGAAGTCTAAATCTTATTTGGATTTTGATTAATGATAATTAACAATATAAAAGGATTAAACAATGACAATTAAAAAAGCAATTAAAAGAATTAGAAAATTAACATTAGCATTAGTTAATGAAAATAACGAATCAAAAATGGATAGAATTGAAAGAAAGATAAATATTCTTAAAGATTTTATTCAGTTTGAATCGAATTGATTGAAGAACAATCATGGCAGTAATACTAAATACTAATAAAGCTCATGAAGCAAAATTAGAAAAAGATGAAACGGGCATAGAATTAAAATTAGGCCCTAATAAGATAATTCACATTCTACCATGGAAAGCAAAAGCTAAAAAAGAATTTGTTAAAATTTTTAAAGAAAAGAAAGATAAAACTTCTGAAAAAGATATTTTAAATATTTTAGTATATCCATATTTAGAAGAAAAAGATTTATTTTATTCTTCTGCGGAAATACAATATGTCACTTATAGACATCTCCAAACCAACGAGACTCGTGAGCAGCTCGAATGCCGTCTTCTGCGTGAAAGAAAAAGATGTAATAACTAATAGACGTGATTACTAACACGACCTAAATAAATCTAAAGATGATACATAAACCAATATCAAAGCCAA
>CAZOBE010000042.1:0-7098 GCA_964578205.1 uncultured Sulfurovum sp.
TTTACTCTACTCATCAGCATAGAGCTCTCCTATCTTATGATTGATGATATTAAAAACCACTACTTTAGCAAATATCTGTGGCTTGTTGTGATCTACTTTGTTCTATATACCTACTATAGACTGCTTACCAAGAGGATGGTCACTACAAGTGAAACTATCAGTATTATCAAAGCAAATCTTATCGCCCTTGTTATCTCATTTGGTATCATCTCTATCATAAAAGAGTCAGACAGTTTCTCCAGAAGTATCATCATACTCTTTTTTATCTGCAGCATGCTTATGCCTATGTTTGTTTTTTTTGGTAAACAATACTTTATGCAGTTTCCCTCTCTTAGAGAAAAGATCTTTGTCGTATGTGATAGGTCCGGTAGGAAAAATGTTGACCAGTGGCTCTCACCTGGTAATGCATTTGGCTATGATGTCAATCAGATGATTACCATAGACAATCTAAAACTCAAAGAGGTAAAAGAGGCAATAGACACTACTATTGCAAGTGATGATTATCATGCGGTTGTAATTGCTATTGACAAGGGGTTAAACAGAAAGACACTCTACTATATAGATCATATCCAAGAGAAGATCAGTAGAGTGATCGTATTGCCTCAAATCTCATCTATGCCATTTTTCAATGCAGAGATCATCTCCTCAATCAACCATAAAGGGTTGGCATTTTTTATCAAAAACAATCTTCTCAATCCTGTTGACCAGACACTTAAAAAGATATTTGACATAACTATTGCATGGTTTCTCATACTCATCAGTTCTCCATTTTTGGTCGTTTTGTATCTATTGGTCTATATCTCCACGCAGGGGCATCCTATCTTCAAACAAAGAAGAGTAGGACAAGATGGCAGGCGTTTTAATATCTATAAATTTAGAACTATGTATCTTGATGCAAGCCAAAGGCTAGAGGAGCTTATAGAGTCAGACCCTCAAATCAAAAAAGAGTGGGAAGAGGAGTTTAAACTCAAAAATGACCCACGCGTTACCAAGATAGGTAATTTTCTAAGAAGAACATCTTTAGATGAACTGCCACAAATCTTAAATGTACTTCAAGGCAAAATGTCTCTGGTCGGTCCTAGACCCATCATAGAAGCAGAGATTGAAAAATATGGTGAATACTTTGAGTATTTTAAAGCTGTTAAGCCGGGTATTACAGGACTTTGGCAAGTGAGTGGAAGAAGTGATCTTAACTATAAAGAGAGGGTTCAGCTAGATGTCTGGTATGTAAGAAACTGGTCAGCAGGTTTGGATGTGATTATCCTCATCAAAACATTTGTAACGGTCTTATCAAGAAGAGGGAGTTATTGAGTAACATAGTGTGGGCAGGAAGCCCAAAACAATCCAAAGGCGAAGTTTCTTTAGTAATCTTCTTTAGAGATTGGGTAGTTCACCTCATTTGTACTACTCCAATCCAAAAGAGTATAACAATCTTATATACTTTTTTCACTCTTCACACTATTATGTTATAATCATTCAAATGTGAACAGGAGTCCAAAATGTCAGTTGCCACACTACTCAACTACACCTACAAAGAGTACAAAAACTGGGAAGGTGAATGGGAACTAATAGAGGGGTTTCCTGTCTCTATGGCTCCTGCACCAGTCAAGAGACATCAACAGTTGGCAGGGGGAATTTTTATGGCTCTGTGTGCAACACTCCCTAAAGAGTGTACAGAGTGTGAAGTGCTTTATGAGATAGACTGGAAAGTCTCAGAGGATACAGTGTTAAGACCTGATATTGTTTTGAGTTGTGAAGATGAAAGCGAGGCATATCTTACAAAAGCTCCCAAGATAATAGTAGAGATACTAAGCCCCTCTACTGCCAAAAAAGATGAGACGGTCAAGTTTGATATCTATGAAGCTGAGGGTGTAGGGTACTATATACTAGTTTACCCTGATGACCTCAAAGCCAAAGTCTATAGACTACAAGAAAACAGATATATCAAAGTAGGAGACTTTACCCATGAAGTGTTAGAATTTGATACTTTGGCATGTGGAATAAAACTTGATTTTACCTCTGTATTTGGGAAGTTTAACAGATAATTTTCCCACGTTCTACGTGGGAATGCCTACACTATTAACCTGCCATCCCTTTGAGTACAAAGAAGATAAGTGCAGAGAGTATGGCTGCGACAGGGACTGTAATTACCCATGCTGCTATGATCTTCTTCACCATACCACGTTTGACATAACTCTCACGCAGTGATCTTTTGAGACTTTTAACTCTCTTCTTTTGTGCTTTTATCTCTGCCATCAACTCCACCTCTCTCTTATACTCCTCACTTCCTTTAAGCTCTTTTAACTCCTCTTTGAGTCTATTTTGCTTTTCTATCTCCAGTTGAAGCTTCTCTTGCTTTTTATCCATCTTCTTACTGTCAAGCCACTCTCTAAGAAAACCTACACCAAAGACTGCACCTACTGCAATGTGTGTAGAAGATACTGGTAATCCAAGTTGTGAAGCAATCACTACTGTAATGGCTGCTGCCATCATAATGGAGAAGGCTCTCATCTGGTCAAGCTCTGTAATCTCTGAGCCTACAGTTTTAATGAGTCTTGGACCAAAAAGTGCCAAACCAATAGAGATACCCAGACCGCCTACTACCATCACCCATAGAGGTATTGCCGCTTTTTTTGAAACCGCAAGGTGTGTGAGTGCATCATTGACTGCGGCCAAAGGTCCTACAGCATTGGCAACATCGTTGGCACCATGTGCAAAACTAAGCAGTGCGGCAGCAAAAATAAGAGGAATGGTAAATAGAAGATTGAGTGCCTCTCTTGTATTCTCCATACCCAAAACTCTCTTTGCTATTTTAGGTTTGACAACAGCATAAGTCACACTCGCACCAATTGCACCAAAGATAAGTGCTACAACGATACTTGGTTTTTTTGTATGTGGCAAAAAGGTTAATGTATCTACAATAACAGGCCATACCTTTTTGAGCCCTTTGATAGTAAGGTATGTGATGAAAGCTGCCACCATCAACGAAACCAAAATAGGTACAATCTTTTTTGATGCGGTAAGTTTATCTTCTTTATAAAGGATTTGAGACTTGATCACATAAAGAAACAGAGCAGCAATCACACCGCCAAGTAGAGGAGAGATAACCCATGAAGCAACAATCTTACCCATGGTTCCCCAGGAGACAATAGCAAAACCACCAGCAGCTATACCTCCGCCAAGAACACCGCCCACAATGGAGTGTGTAGTAGAGACTGGTGCTTTAAGCCATGTGGCAAGATTTAACCAGAGTGCTGCAGATAGAAGTGCTGCAGACATAGCATAGACAAAAACCATAGGGTCATTACCAAATGCAGCAGGATCGATAATCCCTTTTTTAATGGTACCAACCACATCACCACCAGCCAAAAGTGCCCCGACTGCTTCAAAGATAGAGGCTATGAGGATAGCCCCGCCTATACTCAATGCACCAGCCCCTACTGCCGGTCCAACATTATTGGCTACATCATTTGCCCCAATATTCATAGCCATATAGGCACCAAAGAGTGCTGCTAAGACCAAAAATTCACCATGTACTGCCTGTCCGACAATACTATTTGCATAAAAAGCTACTACTATAGCAAACCCTGCACCAAGAACTGTTTTAAATGTATTATTCATCTTTTCCCCTTTTTTTAAATTACTAAAGTTTCCCACCTATTCTCGCAAAAATAATTCTTTGCGCAATACTGTCTAGTCTATCTATGATTTTAAGATTTTTACGGATATATTTGAGCAGATTGAAATACTCCTCCACTTTACCCTCTGCCTCTTCCATCTTTTGAACAATACTCTTCTCAAGAAGTGAATAAATATCATCTGTTTTGGCATACTCCACATCTATCCCGAGGGCTAACTGTTTGACTCTATCATTATCGTCAAAGGTTTTAAACATCTCTATAGTTTTATCAAACGCATTGATGGTACAACGGTTAATGCTTAGAGACTCTTTGATAAACTGCATTATATTTTCATCCTCTTCTATGAGCATGCTTTGCATATTTTTCAGATAATTATTGATATTGGTTCTGATACGATTGAGTGCAGATGTGATCTTAAGATAGGAGACCATCTCTCTTAAATCTTTTGCCTCTGGTGTATAACGGGCAAAAATAAGCACTATATCATTATCTATTTTTTCTGTAGATTTCGTAATATCTTTAACTCCTCCTCTCACCTCTTCAAGCTCTTTTGCATCTGATGCCTCTATGGCTTTGAGTGCCTTGGCATTTGCTTTGGCTAAGTTTTGTACCACCTCTAAAACAGAGGCTCTTACCTTGTGTCTTGCTTCTTGATATTGTGTTAACATTATCCAAATCTCCCTGTAATATAATCTTCTGTAAGCCTGTTTGATGGATTGAGGAAGATCTTATCTGTTTTATCATACTCTGCCAAGTCTCCTAGATACATAAATGCTGTATAGTCACTCAAACGGCTTGCCTGTTGCATGTTGTGTGTAACAATGACTACAGAGACTTCAGATTTAAGTTCTGCAATAAGCTCCTCTATGGCACCTGTAGAGATGGGGTCAAGTGCAGAGGTTGGTTCATCAAAAAGAAGGACTCTTGGTTTAAGTGCTACTGCTCTGGCAATGCATAGTCTCTGCTGTTGTCCACCACTCATACCCAAGGCACTCTCTTTGAGTCTATCTTTTGTCTCATTCCAAATGGCAGCCCCTCTGAGTGCCTTCTCTACACGCCCCTCCAATTCACTTCTGTTTTTGAGACCTGAGAGTCTCAATCCATAAGCAACATTATCAAAAATGCTCATAGGAAAAGGGGTAGGCTTTTGGAATATCATACCAACCTCCTGACGAAGCTTAATAAAGTCATTCTCTCTTTTAATCTCTAAGATATTTTGTCTGCTTCCATCCTCTCTATAGAGGTTAATTTTACCCTCATATCTGTTACCCGGATAGAGATCATGGATACGGTTCATTGCTCTAAGCAGTGTCGATTTACCACATCCGCTAGGACCTATCATCGCTGTGATTTTATTCTTCTCAATCGGAAGGTTGATCTTTTTCAATGAAGGCTTCTGTGCCCCTGCATAGGTAAATGAAAAATCTTTGATCTCCATTACTAAGTTCTCTTTTGCCATTATCATTCCTTCTTATTTTACTTATTTTGATTTTGAGAGAGATGCAACAAAGGAGTACTCAACCACGAAAGGGGCGCTTGCGTCTGCGACTGCCAGAGTATCTGTCTCAAAATCTCTCCCTTACTTTTTATTTCTTATTACAAATCTACTAATAAGGTTAATAGATAATACTATCATAGTCAATATAAATGAAGCTGCCCATGCCAACTCTCTGCTTGTATCATCTGGATATGTTGCAAGATTATAGATACTTACAGTAAGTGAAGGGAACTGCCCTGTCAAGTCCATTGTAAAGAACTGGTTATTGGCTGATGTAAAAAGCAGAGGAGCTGTCTCACCAATAATCCTTGCAAAAGAGAGTAAAATACCTGTTGTAATCCCAACTTTGGCTGCCCTTACAACAATTTGTAAGATAATTTTATGTTTACTCCCACCTAGTGCAATCCCTGCCTCTCTTAACTCTTTTGGTACGAGTGCTAACATATTGTCTGTAGTTGAGATGATAATAGGTATCATCATAATAGCAAGTGCCACAATACCTGCCCAGCCATTATAGCCTCCAAATGGGTCAACAAGCATTGCAAAGACAAAGACGCCAATAACAATGGAAGGTGCAGACATCATCACATCACTGAGATTGCGTATGATGGATGCCAGCCTACTGCCATGCCCATACTCTCTAAGGTAGATACCTGCCATCATACCTACAGGTACAGCCAATGCACTTGCCAAAAGTGCCATGGTAAACTGCCCCACCAAAAGGTTTCTTATACCACCCTCTACGAGGTCATGTGTAAAGGTACTCCAGTGAATGCTTGTGATACCCTTATAGCTAAGTGTTGCAAGTATCCAAAAGAGAAACCCTATCCCAAGCACTGCAGAGAGTGTTGAGAGGATGAGAATGATTTTGTTAAGTAGTAGTCTATTCATGGTAGCTCCCTATTTCACTTTTTTACCCAGAAAATAAAACTTCGCTATGGAGATGATGAAAAAACTCACCACAAATAGAATGAGTGCCAAGTAGTACATACTGCTCATCTCCAAATCTTGTGCTTCAGCAAAATTGTTTGCCAAAAGGACAGGGATAGAGGTTGTAGGGTCTGTAATCTTATGAGGAATACTCATCACCGAACCAATCAAAAATGCCACTGCCATAGTCTCACCCAGTGCTCTACCAAGTGCTAAGATGATAGAACCGATAATCCCACCTTTTGCATAGGGCATAATGACATCTTTAATCACCTCAAACTTGGTAGCACCCATCGCATAGGCTGACTCTTTAAGAACAGCCGGAGTGGTATTCATGGAGTCTCTGCTGATAGATGCCATAAAAGGGATAATCATAATTGCCAAAACAACTCCTGCAGTAAGTAGCCCTACCCCGTTGCCCCCTACAAGTGACTGTACCATAGGAGCAAAATAAAAAAGCCCCCACATCCCATAGATGATACTAGGAATTGCGGCTAGAAGCTCTATGGCAACAGAGACCGGTTTGGCTACATTGGTTGAAGCGATCTCAGTAAGAAAGATAGCAATCCCCATCGCCAAAGGTGTAGCAATAGTCATAGCAATAATTGTGCTTAAAAGTGTACCGATGATCGGGATATACCCTCCAAAGAGTCCCCCCTCATCATCCTCATCTGCCTCCCAAACCTCATTAAAAAGAAAATCAAATCCAAACTCATGCATCGACTCTTGTGCATAGGTGAAGAGTATTGCAAAGATACCTACAAGAAGAAAAAATGAGAGTGTTGCTGAGAAAAAGGAGAAGTTTCTAAAGAGTTTTCCACCCATATAATGCGACCTTTACTAAAAATTTTGCCATTTTATTACAATTTGGTAACATTTTGGTAACTTCTCAATTTTATACTCTAGCAGAAAAATTCTGCTAGATAAAACTATTGGATGGTAGTAGGATATTCAAGGAGATACAAAGTCTATAAGATGAAATAATCTCTCATCCCAAATAGTTATTTGATTTTTTTACTCTCCCAGTAC
>CAZOBE010000043.1:0-6631 GCA_964578205.1 uncultured Sulfurovum sp.
ATATAATATATATTAAATAACACTAGGAAAGTATTAATTGGTGATCTCTACAAAACAAAAGAGGTTATTTTTTGATTAAAAAAGTAAAGCCAAGCATTGCAATCTTTGGAGGCAGTTTCGATCCACCACATAGAGGACATCAAGCCATTGTAAGTCAAGCTTTAAAAAGCTTGGATATAGATAAGTTACTTGTAGTACCAGCTTACCTTAATCCTTTTAAAACCAGCTCGTTGGCACCTGCCACATTACGTCTAAAGTGGTGTCAAACACTCTTTGGAACCATAAAAAGAGTAGAAGTAGATGATTATGAGATACGAGAGGGAAAAAGCACTACCACTTCACAGAGTGTAAAGCATTTTAAACAGTACTATAATGTCAAGTATCTTATAATCGGTGCAGATAACCTAAAGAGCTTGACAAAATGGCATAATTTTACATGGCTAAATGAAGAGTTGACATGGGTCATAATTACACGTGAGGGCAACCCTTTAGAGACGGATAGATTGAAAAGTTGGATACTCCTAAAGATAGATACATCCATAAGCTCTTCAGAGATTCGTCATACAAAAGAGTTAAAAGATGTTGACCGAAGTATCCGTGATTCTGTAAAAAAAACAATAGAAGGAGAGTAATAGATGACAATAGACCAGCGTATAGAGAATATCGTAAAGATACTTGATGAGAAAAAAGCAGAAGAGATAGAGGTCTTTAACCTAGATGATGCAAACTATATTGCAGACCACGTAGTAATTGCAAACTCAATGAACCTAAAGCATACACAAGCACTCTATGATCATCTTAAAGAGGGGCTTAAACCTCTAGGAGAGGAGTTTTTACATGCAGATATTACAGATGAGTGGGTTGTAGCTGATTTAGGTGATATACTTATCCATATCATGATACCTGAATATAGACAACACTACTCTCTTGAAGAGTTCTTAAACGAACTTACCAAAACAGAAAAAAAGAGAGACTAAGCCTGAGGGAGTATCCCCTCATGACCTGAACCTGTCAAAAGTTCAAGCAGTAAAAAGAGTCCTATAGTCACCACAGGTGAAAAGATCATCCACCAGTAGTATCTGTCTCTCAAAAGATAGAGTATCAATCCACCCCATGCAGTTATGATAAAAATAAGATGTGCAATAAAGAGGGGAATCACCGGCCGTGTCAAGTTACCTACCACTGCTAAAGAGATAATAACAGCAAATGTACCTAAAGCGATGAAGAGTTTTTTAACATTTTTTGTTTTTTGATAATGCAAAAAAATGGTGCTTAGTGTAACAAGAATGGTTAAGATGATGACAGCTTTCATGAAATCTCCTCTTACATGGGCTCTTCTGCCCACAAATAACGCATCTCTATAGTCTCTCTACAACCTCAATACCAAGTATCTCTAACCCCTCTTTAATAGTCTTGGCAGTAAGTTTTGCCAAGGCTAAACGGCTCATCTTTATCTCTGCTTCTACACCCTCTTTGAGTATAGGGTTTTGTTCATAAAATCTCATAAAGAGTGTTGCAAGTTCATAGAGATATGAGGTAATCTGATTTGGTGTAGCATCTTTTGCAGAGCGAATCAGTATCTCTTCAAAGCGAAGCAACATCACACTTAAGTGGTGTTCAAGTGCATCACCTATAATAATCTCTCCTATAACTTCACCCTCGAAGCGTCTAAATATAGATTGAATTCTAGCATAAGCATATTGCATATAGAGTGAGGTATTCCCCTCAAAACTCAACATTTTATCCCAATCAAAGATATAGTTGGATTCACGATTAATGGAGAGGTCGGCATACTTTACTGCACCTATACCAATAACTCTTGCCAAACTCTCCAACTCCTCTTTAGAGTAGCTCTCTCTTGCTTTTATGACCTCTTTAGCCTTTAAGATTGCCTCATCAAGAAGTTCTATCAACTTTACGGTTCCACCCTCACGTGTCTTAAAGGGTTTACCACTTCTATCCATCATTGTTCCAAAAGCGATATGTTCTAGCATAACATCCTCAGAGACAAAGCCTGACTCTTTTGCCACTCTAAAGACTTGCTTGAAGTGTTCACTCTGTCTTGCATCTACAACATAGCAGATACGCTTAGCTCCCAAAACATTGGCTCTGTATCTTAGTGCAGCAAGGTCTGTTGTAGCATAAAGATACCCTCCGTCACCCTTTTGTACAATAACAGGAATCTCTTCTCCTTCCAAAAATACACACTGCGCACCATCACTCTGCTTCAATAGTCCTTTAGTATCTAATTCACTAACAATAGAGGATAAATCATCATTATAGAAACTCTCTGCACGGACATCATTACGACTCAACTTTACACCTAGCTTCTCATAAACCTCTTCACAATGCCCTAAAGAGATATTGATAAACTTTTGCCAAAGTTCCAAACAGTGTTTGTCTCCACTCTGTATCTTGACTACATACTCTCTGGCTTTATCTGCAAAGCTCTCATCTGCATCAAATCGCTCTTTTGCATCCTTATAGAACTGCTCTAGGTCTTTGAGGTTTTCACCCCCTTTACTCCCCATCTCTTCAAGATAGGCAATCAACATACCAAACTGCGTACCCCAATCCCCGATGTGGTTTTGACGAATTACTTCATCTCCAAGATAGGTTAAGAGATTTGCCAAAGTATCCCCTATAATTGTAGAACGCAAGTGCCCTACATGCATCTGCTTTGCCATGTTTGGTCCAGAGTAATCCACTACTACCTTAATGGGGTTCTCTCTTCTCTTGACACCTAACCTATCATCGTTTAAGGCACTTTTACATGCTGAAGCGATCCATTCATCATTGAGCCATAGATTGATAAAGCCCGGACCGGCTATCTGTGCTTTGCCAATCAGTGTCGAAGTATCGATATGATCCATAATATTCTGGGCTATCTCTCTAGGACTCTTACCCAACTTTTTTTCCAGTGCCATTGCACCATTGAACTGATAGTCACCAAACTCTACTTTAGTCGCTTCTGTTACAGAGATAGGTTCATGCTCTATACCGGCTTTTACAAAAGCATCTTTAATAACTTGATTGATTTGTGATTTTAATTTCACGCATTATCTCTCTTTTTCTCTTCTGTTGTTGCTTCAACTTTTGGTTCATCTTTTGAGGCAATCTCTTTTTTACTCTCAGATGCATCATCCTCTTTAACTGCCTGTTTAAAGTCTTTGATCCCTTTTCCTATACCTTTAGCAAGATCTGGAATCTTTTTTGCTCCAAAGAGAAGCACAACAATCGCTAATATGATCAAAAGTTCTGGCATACTCGGCATACCCATAGTTCATCCTTTACAACCCAAAGTTTTGAGTATTGATTTTAAATTTGAATAATTATACTTGAATATGTTTAATCTTACTTATGGGCTAACCAATGCGTAATAAATTTCTCTTCATCTTCTCTACTTTGTTTCAATCTGGCAGCCTTTGCTATGGTAGTAAACTGCTTTACCGCCTCTTCAAGAGTATCGTTAATAATCGTATAATCATACTCACCCACTGCAAGTATCTCCTCTTTGGCATTTTCAATACGCTTTAAGATGACAGACTCATCATCAGTAGATCTAGCACGCAGTCTTCTTTCTAACTCCTCTAGTGTCGGTGGAGTAATGAAGGCTGAAGTGGTAATGTCATTCATCTTGGCACGTACCAGACGGTGCCCCTGTACATCGATATCAAATATTACCAGTTTTCCTTCACGTAACGCCTCTCTTACCGGCTTTAAAGAGGTGCCGTAGTAGTTCCCATGTACCTGTGCATACTCTAAAAAGTTTCCCGCTTTGATATCATCTTCAAAACTCTCTTTAGTGACAAAAAAGTACTCCCTGCCATCTACTTCACCATCTCTGGGTGCTCTGGTTGTCGTTGAGATAGAGAAATAATACTCGCCTATCTCTTCTGAAGCTGTTTTAATAATGGTACTCTTTCCTGCACCGCTAGGACCTGAGAGTACTAAGATTGCCCCTTGTTTTATATTGTGCATTGATAGTTATTTGATAACCCATACCAAATAAGCATGAGATACCATTCTCCTTTCATTTTTCTTGATTTAAACCCATAATTTCACCTATTTTAAGAGCAATCTCTTCAAGTTCCAAATCTTTTAACTCCTCTTCCTCTTTAAGCTTGGCAACTGTTTGACGCTCCACTTCCAGTGATGCTTTAGTAGAAGCTAACTCCTCTTTCAATATACTGTTCTCCTCTTTTAATTCATTATATTTTTCTAAAATCAATGATATTTTAGAACCTAAATCCTCTATAACTGTTTTATTTTCCATTTCGATTTCCTCATGTTTTAATTATTTATAATTCTATCATTTTTTTTAATTGAACCCTCTGAACAATCCAAAAAATAAAACCCATTTCAAATATCTTACCATTCCAAACAGAAATATTAACTTTTCACTCTTTTTGGGAGATAAAATGGCAGCCTAAGAGATAGTAGGATATGATTTGAAAATAGAGAGGTTGCATGCTGAAGTATGCAACCTGCCTTACAAAAAGGAGTAATTTTGAGATTTATTACTGTACCTCTACTATTGATAGTTCTACTCATTGGTGGAGTTGGACTTCTGACATTTACCTCCAGTGGAAACAAAATAGTGCTTCCATATATCAATATCTACCTTAAACAGAAGGTAGATACTGCAAAGATAGTTATCTCTGCATTTAGACTAAAGCCAGACTCTCTTGAAGCAACAGCCAGAGTCAATGATACTATAGATGTCACTGTAGAGGGTCCATTTAACATTTTAGGAAAATCTTTTAGCTTAAACTATACACTTTATGGTAAAAAGATTCAAAGTAATACATTCACTCTACATGAGAATATCCATATCAACGGAACAGCAAAGGGCACTTTTGAAAATGTTAAGTTCAATGGAGAGGGGTCGGCATTTTCATCCAACATCCGTTATGGCTTCAGTCTCATTGACAAAGAAGCCAAAAATTTCACACTTAGCATCAATAATGCACACATCGAAGAGATACTGGATGCAACAGCCCAAAAGCCCTATGCCAATGGTTTTATGACACTGCATATAGATATGCCAAAAGTACACTCTAAACATCCCTATGGAGTATTTGACCTGCAGAGTAAAGGAGTCTTAAATACAACTCTTATCAAAAAGGTTGCAAATATCAATCTTGGGGATAAGTTTAGCTTCAACGGTAGTTCAAAAGGAGAAATTAAAAATCAAAAACTATTTACAAATATCAAACTAAAAACAACTATGGCTAACCTTGATATGCATAGTGCCGTATATGATATCAACTCTAAAAGATTTCACTCAAAATATCGTCTCAATATACCAGACTTAAGAAAAATCAAACCGCTAACAGGTAGAGAGTATAGAGGTGATATACTCATAAGAGGAGATATTAGCAAAAGCAAAGATTTGGTGGTAACAGGTGAAGGAAAAGAGTTTGGAGGAAGCATTAACTTCAAACTTGTCAATAATCACATAAAAGCCAATATAAAAGATGCTACAGTCTCCAAAATACTCTATATGCTCAACTATCCTCAGATTTTAGAGGGAAAAGCAGAAGCTACAATTGACTATAATACAGCAAGTCGCAAAGGAAGTATGGATGCAACCATAAATCAGGTATATATCCTCCCCAATAGACTCACCACACTGCTTATGAATCTCACTAAAACAGATATTACCAAAGAGCGTTATGACAATGCAAAGTTTTTAGTCAACTTTTCACCAGATGTGATCCATTTTACACTCGATGCTAAAAACAGCAACAGTCACTTCAAGATATACAAAGGAGTACTGTACAAAAAAAGTGGTGCCATCAATATCACTGCAGATATAAAGGTCAAAGAGAAAGATTTCAAAGTCACCATCACAGGAACCATGCATCATCCCAACATCAAACTCGATACTTCCAAATATCTCAAATCAAAAGTCCAAAAAAAGCTTGAGAGTATTATCGATAAGAAACTCAAATTAAACAATGATAAAGAGAGTGAAGCGATAAAAGATCTTATAAAAAAACTATTTTAGTGCGTGAGTCTCAACATCACGCATATTTGTAGCCTTGATAAACTCTACATCATTCCCCAGTGCATCAAAGTGGGCTATTCCACAATCTATCTTGGCTTTTTCGGTAGGACGCAATGCATCAGTAAAAAGTGAGCTTTTCGTCTCTACCACAAAGTAAAGTTTTTCTTCTCCATCTTTTTCTATGAGCACTGCCCAGTCAGGGTTGTAGCTTCCAAGTGGTGTTTCAATCTTAAAAAAGCTTGGTAACTTGGCATAGACTTTAACCATTGGGTTGTTCTCAAAAGATATGGCGAAGTTTTTCTCTACATCAGAATCATAGATAACATAGTCATATACACCTTTTTGACTCTCCTGAAGATTTTGATTAAGGTATCCTGCCAGCTCCTGTTCTTCAAATATCTCCTGAGCATAGTAGCTGTCATTACCTATTTTTTCATACTTGATTCCATCAACCACAAAGTGTCTCATAGTTCTTTGTATTATTCCCATTACCTGCTCTATAAACTTTTGTGGATTATTTTTAAAATGCTCCAGTTTTCTACTTTTGACCAGTATCTCTACAATGGTCTTTCGTGTTAAGTTAGTCTCATTCTGTAGGTAGGTTACAATATCTGGCAA
>CAZOBE010000044.1:0-6547 GCA_964578205.1 uncultured Sulfurovum sp.
AAGGAGGTAATAGGGTAGGACCAGGAGATGTGTGGATAGGAAATGTGTAATAAAAAACAAAAAATATTCCTAATAAAAAAATAAAAAAAAAATAAATATGATAACTTTTAAAGCGTTTATAAATGAAAAAATAGAAAATTTATTCGCTGAAGATGAAAAAGCATTTAGCTCAAAAATTAATATCTTTCTTAGAAAGGGTAGTAGAAGATGGAGTGAAGATTAAAATTTAGGAATCTTTAAACAATCTATTATATAATTTACGTAAATAAGGAGTTAAAGTGTTAAACGCTATGAAAAAGATATGAAGTATCGTATCTACCCAAATAAACACAGATACGGCTCGATACGGCGCATAGAGAAGCACTTTGGCTCAACTGGATTTTTATATGACTACCTTTTAGACTACCGACAGAAAGAAGGAAGTGCTAATGGAACTGATTAGAAGTGCTAAATATAGATTATATCCATCAGCTAAACAAAAAGCACTCCTACATGAGCTATTTGGACTCACTAGATTTACATATAACAAACTACTTGAGGAAGTCAAAGATTTCAAGTTCGGGACTTATAAAAAAGATGAGACTAAACCAGCCATTCCATCAAAAATAACTCTGATTAAAGAAATCACTCCAATAAAGAAAGCAAATTCATTCTTATATAGATGTCCTAATGATTACTTACAAGCTGTAGGTGATAACATAGGTAGAGCATTTGATGGCTTTTATAGAAAAGGAGGCTTTCCTAAATTCAAGAGCAAAAAAGATTCAAAACAGAGCTTCAATATGTATGCTGGTTCAAGAGTCAAGATAGAAGATAATCATGTCATCATCACCTCATCTAAAGCATCTCCATACAAGAAAGATGATTTAAAGATAAAATTCAAAAATCATAAAATCAAATGGAATCTAGGAAAGATAACAGGCTTTACTATCTCGAAAGATGCTGTCGGAGATTATTGGTTATCTCTAACGTTCAAAACGCTTATTGCATCAATACCTGATATCAATATCGATAAAACAGAAATAAATAATCCTGTCGGAATAGATGTGGGACTGAAAGAATTGCTTATAACATCTAATGGAGAAATAGTTAAAAATGAAAGACACTTCGTAAAGCAACAAGAGAAACTGAAGAGGCTACAACAGTCTTTAAGTAAAAAGAAAAAAGGGAGTAATAACAGAAAGAAATCTAAAATCAAAGTAGCTAAGAAGCATAGAAAAGTAGCAAGACAAAGGAGTCATAGAAATCATGTGGTTAGTAGAGCGCTAGTCAATATCTATGATTTCATTTGTCTTGAAGACTTAGATATTAAAAAAATGATAAAGAACTCTAGGTTAGCGAAGTCTATTGCTGATGTAGCATGGGGTGATTTGATGATTAAATTGAACTACAAAGCTGGCGAGAACCAAGTCAGTGTAGTGAAGATAGATAGGTTTTATCCTTCATCTAAGACATGTAGTAGTTGCGGAAATGTTAAAGAAGACTTAAAACTATCAGATAGAACGTACGTTTGTTCTGAATGTAGTTTTGAAGTCGATAGAGACCTAAATGCAGCACATAACATTTTAGTTGAAGGGCTTAGACTTTACGGTCTAAAAGACACGGAGATAAAAGAGCTAGTGAGAAATACCCACGAACTCTCTAAAATTAAGCTTGTGGAGATGAGATAAGGCTCTGTTACTTTGGTAACAAGGCACAATCTGAGAAGCAAGAAGAATCTTGATATGGAGTTATATAACTTCGTATTTATTCAGTATTATAAAATTGATTAGCTTATCTTTTTTTATTAGTCTTTATTAGTCTTTTCATTCTTCATCTCCTATAATATATTCCTCATAATTTTTAATATGACTTATAATTGCACATCCTAAAAAACCTCTTTATCTTCAAAGTTTTCAAACTAAATAGTCATATCACTATAACCAACTTCAGGGTCATCATCTTCGCATAATGCTTTTAAGTCCCAATCAGTAATTTCATTAAAACCATCTCTATTAAAGAATTTTACAATATATGTTTTAGTAAATGGAAACATTTTCTATCCTTTTCTTTTATATAACATATTATAATCTGACTTAAAGTCATAAAATGCTGAAGGAGTTTAACTCCACACATTCTTAATTTATTATTCTAAATATTGTTCATTAAGCTCAAATTGACTTTCATTTTAACTCTTTCTTATTCTTTAGCTTCTTTTTCTAATGCATCTATATTATTTTTTAAATACTCTGAAATTTTTATATAAGATTTACTTACTGATTTATAGCTAAATCCTCTAAAGTTTACTCTTGCTGGATATGCGCTTGTTGCTCCATTCTCATCAATATTAATTACTATTGACCAACCAAACACATGAAGTATTTGATTTATATAAAGTAACAAACCAGTATTTCTAAATTCATTCCAAGATTTTTCTTCTACCATTTTAACTCCTTTATAGTATTTCACATCTTATTTTTCTTTCAAAAATATCATTGCTATCAATAATTTCTCTATCTCTTCTCTATTAACCTCTTTAGGTAAATTAGTTTTTAATAAGAGAACATCAACTTCTTCTAAAGTTTCTTGAATTATTTCAATAACATCTTCTGGGTTTTCTTTTCCCTCTTTGATACTTCTAATGAAATTTCTATCCTTTAAGGGAAACTTAATAAAATCAGTCTCGAGCAATTCCTTAACTTCTAAAGCAATTCTTAAAGAATGACTGAGTGCTTTAAAATCTGTTTTAGAAACAGTATTAGCAATGGTTTTTGTTCTATTTCCAAATTGATTATAAAGTTTTATTATACGTTCCATAAAATACTCTAATGTAACTCTCCCCTCAAACATCTTTCCAAGAACCGAAACGTATTTTATATTTTTATAATCTCCTGAGCCTCTTGGTCCTAGAGCTTCCATAAATTTAATGTATTTTAGTTCTTTAGAATCTATAAAAATTTCTATTTCATTAAAAATATCACCTAAGTTATCATCAGTTTTAGAAAAATCTTCTACTTTTAACCATTTTACGAAGGAATCTAATTCATCATATCTTGCACCCTTAATGCCGAATTTTTTAGTTTGACCAAGAGCATATCCAATAAAGCTTTTCATATTAGAATTTAAAAAAGTTTTATAATTAGATTTAATTAGGTTAGTAAAGTCTTCATCTTCAAATTCTATTGTATCTTCTCTCCACATTGAGAAAAGGATATCAATTGAACCAGTTTCTGATTTTAATAAATGATTAAAAAACTCATATACACTATGTAGAGTTAAATCTACATCTTCTTTTGAATTTTTAGTTTTAGAATTGTTTGTGTTATGAACATAAACATTCTTATCTTTTTTAAGTAAAACTGATTTCTTAGAGGGAATAAAAATACCTTTATAATCAGTATCTGAATTTTCCGTATCAGTTCCGTATAATTTTGAACCCGACTTAGTGAGATAAACTACTCGGGCATTATAATTCTTTTCAAAATCCGATATGATTTTATTTAACTCTTTCATCTTTCCATCCTAAATATATAAAATTAATTGTTTATCTAAATAAATCTCATCTTCTACAACATCTCTTAAATAGTTAATATTGCTCTCATCATATGTTAAATCAACATACGCTTTAACAATATAATTATTTTGCATACCTTTATTTATTTCTTCAAATGCTATAGGTAAATTACAATCACTTATTGTAAATAATCTTTTATTTCCATTTGAATTATCAAAAAACATAACTGTTATTCTATTTTTTAATGTATTATTAACTTCTATTAATTCTTTCTTATTTCTCATCTTTCTATCCTTTTCTTCTTATATGTCATAGTCTATGATAATCTGACTTAAAGCCATATAAAATACTGAGGAAATTTTCTTTAAAGGTATAAGAATATGCGCTCTTCTAGTGACTCTAACTTTCATATAAATCTTTAGATTTAAAGTATGATTTTAAATATCCATTAATATTCTCAACCCCTACAGGATTTGCACTATGAACATTCCACTTAAAATCTACAGGAATAAAATTTCCTAAATCTAAATCTAATTCAATCATTTTTTTTATAAAAATCATAGAAGTATCGTCGCCACCCAAATCATGATCAAAAGATATAAAATCAGGACAACCATACTTTTCAATAAAATCTATAGCTTCTTTTGAAGACCTAACAATAATATCAAAATTAGTTTTAGGATCTCTAATATCATCTATGTACATTTTCATTTATTTCCATCCTCTACTACCTTTTCTAAGAAAGATATTAATTTTTTAACTTCATCCATGTTAATAGTTGATTCAAATTCAAATATTTCAAATCCCACTTCTATTCCTTCTGCCTTTTTGTTAGCCCAAACATACATATTATCCGGTGTATTTGAATTATTGAATTGAATATCTCTAAATTTCATCTTTCTATCCCTTTCTCTTTGTATATCATATCATAATATAACTCTACTTAAAGTCAAATTAAATATTGAGGAAATTCAATCCTATAATATTTCTTGACCTCATCTTTTGAGAAATCTGAATTTACCTCTATAGAATAAGGTAAAAACTCCAGAGACGTCAATTGGTTATCAGAACAATCAAAACGTCCATCTATTTCCTCTGGAGCTCCTTCTAGAGAAGTCAATTGATTATCAGAACAATCAAAATCTCCCTTTACTTCCTTCGGAGCTCCCTCTAGAGAAGTCAATAAATTATCAGAACAATCAAAACGTCCATTTACTTTCTTTGGGGTACCCTCTAGAGAGGTCAATTGGTTATCAGAACAATCAAAACCTCCCTTTACTTCCTCCGGAGCTCCCTCGAGAGAAGTTAACTTGTTATTAAAACAATCGAATGTACCATTTACTATTTTCGGAGCTCCTTCTAGAGAAGTTAATTGATTATTAAAACAATTAAAATCTCCATTTACCATCTTCGGAGCTCCCTCTAGAGAAGTGAGATTGTTGCTTCCACAATAAAAATCCCCTTCATAAATCTCATTACTCATATCTCCATGAACATCTTTAAATTTCATCTTTCTATCCTTATATCTTATATTATATTATATAGTAGATTGACTTAAAGTTATATTAAACTTTCAATCTATTAAATTCTACTTCTTCAAATTGGTATTTTAAAAGATCTCTAAAAGCGTATTTGTGAGAATTAGTTAGGATATTTTTAATCCTTCTTATCTTGCTTAAAATTTCTCCAATCTTATTAATACCAAAAGATTCTCCAAATTCATTTACTACCTTAAAACCGTCTCCTAATCTTCTCTGGATTGATTTTAAATCTACAGGCAAAAAGCTACTTCTTCCTTGAATATAATAGTGAATATTTTTAGCATTTCTAACTCTCCTAATCATTTGAATTGAACTAATAACATCTATAGTTCCAGATAAATCATAATGAAAATGATTAGAAATATTGGAAAATATGCTTACTCCTACCGTTAATGTGGGAGAATATAATATTACATCGTAATTCATTTTATTATTTTCGAATTCTTTATATACTCTTTCTTTATCTATAGTTTCAGAATTAAGCATTAAGCACTTTAGTCCTCTTCTTCTTAGCTTTTCTTCAGTAATTAATAAGAACCTTTTTTCGTTGCTAGAAACTGAAATAGGTGCTTTTCTAGCTTCTCTTATCATCTTCCCAATAAAATTCTTCTTATCTAAATATTCTATAATTTTAATATTTTCTCTATACTCATTTAATATTCCTAAACAGCTTTCAAACTCAATAGGAAATTTTAATAAAAAAGCGTCAGATAAAACAAATTTTTTATCTTTTAAGAGATAGAAAGATCTTAAATTTTTTTTAAATCTATCTTCTTTACCTTCATAAGTATCACTCATATATAACATCAAACTAGTACTTTCATCTAATATTACTATATCAAAATAATTCATATCATACTTGAATAAACTATCAAATTGAACTACTAAATTATCTCCTAAAGCGTAAGTCTTATTTTGATAATGATGAAAATTAGGTAATATATTTAAATATTTATCATAAATGTCATAAGATAATGAAACTCTAGGAGTAATGAATAGCATTCTTAAATTTCTTTTAAACGATTGTTTAACTACTTCAGAGATAATATTGCTTTTTCCTGTAGCCATGGGAGAAGAAATTTTTAAAGACTGATAATTATCTAAGAAATTTGAAACTTCATTTCTAAAATTAGATAGAATTGCTTGATTTATCTTTATTTGATATTCGGATTTATCTTCTTCTCTAAAAACTTCTATAAGATCTTCATCACACTTTTCTCCCCATAGTTTCTTAAATTTTTTATTTTTAAATATATCTCTAAAGAAATCTTCAGATCTGTCTTGAACGGGGTGATGCACTTTGTAAGGATAGTTGGAATTCCAATAATATGAAGAATCTCCATTTTTTTCTAGCGAAATAAAATTTCCACTATTTTTTAAGAAGGTAAATCCTCTTGAAGATATATAATCCATACATAAAAAGATTATTTCGTCTCGAGGATTTAAAAATTGTTCAGATTTATTTTTTAAGTTTCTTGTCATATCTTATTATATGATAAGATGCTTATTATTT
>CAZOBE010000045.1:0-6355 GCA_964578205.1 uncultured Sulfurovum sp.
CTCTTTTGTTTGAGGTGGTAAGACTCTGTCACACATAGCATAGAGCATCTGCTCCTCTTTCATATTGTGCTGTTGCAATAATATCATCATAGATTCACAAAGAGAAAGGTAGGCATCTTTATCTTGAGATTCAAGTGCTTCAGCCAGCTTTCCTATGAGACCCCTTACCTGTTCATGTTCATAACGCATCACCTGCGTAGGTCCCTCACTGCTTCCTGTCTGCGCTTCAAATGCCGGGAAGAGTTCCTCTTCTTCTCTCTTAAAGTGTCTTAGTGTATCGTTTGAAAAGGTGAGAAAAAACTCTTCTGCATTTGTCCAGTTGTCTGAAGCAGCAGCCTCTTCTGCCTGTGCAAAGTGCGTATCGCACTCTCTATGCTCTTTTGTCATAAATTGTGAAATAATCATCGGTTATCCTTTCTTGATGGTAATCATCTTATCCCATAGTTCTGTAGAGAGTAAAATCTTCTCTACACGTGCTTGCCAGACTCTTTTAAACTCTTCTTTCTCTTCATCTGAAGCGATACCTTGCAGAGACTTGCCCATAAGCGGTTGCATCATAGCATCTGGAGTAATGATGGATGGGTTATAGCTGAGAGTTACACTCTCTTTTGTATCAACTCTGGTCAGTTTTACCTCTCCGTCCATAGGGATAGCATAGTGTACAAGGTTATCTCTGGAGAATCTCCCCTGAATACCTTTAAACCCACTCTTACCATTTGCTCCGGTGATAAAAGAGATGACATTACAGATAACACCTGTCACCCCCTCCTCTTCACCATCTCTCATAGAGATATCTATAGAACCTCTTTGAGGCAGGCTCTCCCCATAAAGTGCTTTAAGCCCTTTGAGTGCCATCAGATAGGCACCTGCGACTGTAGGGCATGAGTGCCCGGCAAGCTTTACACAGTCAAGATAGGTGATTTCCACTTTACCATCTGTTAGGGCACCAAGAAAATCACTAAGTGGGTCTTGAAGTGCAATGGGTTGAACTTTATCAAAAAATGTAGGATATTGCATATATTTTCCTTAAATAGGGTCAAATCGAGTGAATTATAGTTAAAAAAGGTAAATGTAAGATTGATATTTATCAAGAGTTTTCAATATGCTTCACTCTTGAAAAAGGGGTAATATTTGCTTAAGAAACTTTAGATAAAATTACACTACAAAGATATCAGAGTAAATTACTCTTAATTAAAGGATAAAGCATGATGCAAGGTGTACCACAACCAGCGTTTTATATTTTTAAATGTCAGCAGTCAGCACCTCCAGGGATGCCAAAACCAAGTTGTGTTAAACAGAATGACCCCGAATCCCAACAACTCTTTCAATATCTTGCACAGACATTGATGCAAAAGGGGATTATTGGTACTGTACAGCCTATACAGACAGGTTGTCTTAACCGTTGTCAGCAGGGTCCTGTAATGCTTGTAGAGCCGGGACATACAATGTATGTAGGTTTAACAAAAGAGAAGATTGACCGAATTATTGAAGAGCATATCCTTGGCGGTAATGTTGTATCTGAGTATGTGATTCCTGATGAGATGTGGGGCGAACCTATAGCACCTTCTGCAATGGCAAGATAGTTTTAGCGTAGGCACACTTGCTTGCGATGAATATTTTGCTTTTTGTGGGCAAAAAGCCCACACGCTATAAGCCAACCCTCAATATCTTCATAATTTCACTATAATATAGATAAATGTAGGATTTTGGTATAATCCCAAATAAAATGTTAAATAATAATTTCTTTCGTAAATTTCTTGCCAAGAGCAAAAGCTTTAGTGAGAGGAATTAAAGATAAGCTTTGTCTATCTTTAAGGAGAACGTGAATATGAACATAACCATGTTGTATAGTAAACTTCATAGAGCCACTGTAACAGATGCAAACCTCAACTATGTAGGCTCTATCACCATTGACCAGGAGCTTTTGGATGCGGCCAATATGCGTGTGGGTCAAAAGATTGATATTGTAAATATCAATAATGGTGAGAGGTTTTCTACCTATATTATCCCCGGTGAGAGAGGCAAAGGGGATATCTGCCTCAATGGTGCGGCCGCAAGAAAAGTACATAAAGGTGACAAAATTATCATCATAGCTTATGCAACAATGAGTGAAGAAGAGGCAGACAGACATCAGCCAAAGATTGTGATCTTGGATGATGATAACACTATTGCCCAATCGTTTGAAGGATTAGAGTAATGTTTGAAGGTTTTGATTTGGGAAATATGGGTAAGATGATGGAGCAGATGCAAGAGAGAGTAAAAGAGCTCCAAGAGCAGGCTAAAAATGTAGAGTTTACTGCTAAAATAGGTGGTGGTCTTGTGGAGATTACTGCAAATGGTACAGGTGAAGTGATTGATTTGAGTATAGATGATTCTCTACTTGAAGATAAAGAGTCACTGCAGATTTTGCTCATCTCTGCGATGAATGATGTCAACAAAATGGTTGAAGAGAATAAAAAGTCTCAAGCGATGGGAATGATGGGTGGTATGAACCCGTTTGGAAGTAACTAAAAGTGACTCTCTCTTTATGCCTTGTCGGCATCAATGAGGTAGTTGAACTCTTTTGAGTTTTTGAGTTTCAAAACTGTTTTTGAAGCAAATGAGTGTTTTCCCTCTTTTTTGACTACTTTTTGAAGCAATTTGCTTATTTTCATCATATTTTCCTTTCATTTAGTAGTTATCTCAAATGAGATAGTGTAATAGTATAATAGAAATATAACAAAATGGTTACAGAGGAGCAGTTATGAGTGTTCTAGCAGAAGCAATAGAGAATGATTCGGTAGCTAAATTGAAATCTCTATTAAGAGAGGGTATAGATATAAAAAAGCCTATTATTATAGGTGAAGAGTATGATCTTGATGATTACGATACCATCAGCCCCTTCTTTTATGCCATCCGCAAGTATGCCTCTATGGAGATGCTTGAGTTGATGCTAGAGCATGGGGTAGATATAGAAGAGACAGACAAAGATGGTATCTCTGCATTGGATGTGGCTATCAAGTTCAAACGCAAAGATGTTATAGAGTTTTGTATAGACAAGGGGTTTGACCTCAATGTCAGCAGACGCAAAAGCGGTATCACTCCTGTAATGTTGGCAGCCTGTTTTTCAGATATAGAGATGATGCAGATACTTATAGATAATGGTGCAGATATTAATAGGACAGATAACTCTGGTATGTCACCTAAAGATTATGCAAAGAAACTGGGTCAAAAGAGGATGGTAGAGTTTTTAGATAAAAATGGTGCAAAGTTTAACCTCTATCCCAATGAGTAGTAGAAGATTCTTGTTGTAACCATTCTGTAACTCTTTTATTTTATACTTCTGGCATAAATTTAAATAAGGAAGTTATACATGAATAAAATTCTTCTCTCTACAGTTGCTGTAGCTACATTGGCAACTGTGTCAACAGCAAGTACACACTCAGATATCAGAGCACTAAAAGCACAAATTGTCAAGATGACACAAAAGATTACAGAGCTTGAGAGTAAACAGGCTGAAACTGCAAAGGTGATTGAGAGTGAAAAAAAAGCCTCAATTGTAAAGTCTAAAGCACCAATACTTAAGTTCTCTGGAACACACTACCTTGGTTTTGTAAGTGACAAAGTAGGAGCTTCAGACGGAAGCAAAATCAATAAGTTTGAGACAAGACGTAACTACTTGCAAGTCAAGGCATATTTTAAAGATAATCCAAAAGATTATATGAGAGTTACGTTGGATACACATCAAGATAGTACAGGTGACTGGAAGTTAAGAGTTAAATATTCATATCTTTATTTAAACAATATTCTTCCATATACTGGTGTTGAGATTGGTCAGGCACATAGACCATGGATCGATTATGAGGAGCATCATGGCTGGTTATATAGATCAATATCTAAAACATTTATTGAAGGAACTCCAGACCTTGTAAATTCATCAGATCTTGGTCTTAACTTTAAAACAAAAACAGACTATTTCTCTTCAGAGCTTGGTATATTTAACGGTTCGGGATATCATGGTATTAAAGATGGAAATGGATTGAGTGGTGAATGGAGATTGACTGCCCATCTTATTGGTACAGGAAAAAAACATGTTCATAAACATGATACCTATGCCGATATCTCTTTCTTTGGACAGTATGGTACCAATGGTATCAAGAATAGTGACTCTAATGGTGATTATAGATGGTATGGTGTACATGCAGTATATAATCAAGAGAGATTCCTTATTTCAACACAATATTTAAAAGCAGATAAAGCCAAAGATAGTAAAAAAGGTAAAGGTTGGTCAGTGAATGGGGAGTTTAGACCGACAGAAGATATTTCAATTTTCACTAAATATGATGATTTCACTTTGGATAACAATACTAAAAAGAAAAGAACGATTGCAGGTGTAGCCTACCAATATAATAAAAATGTTGAGTTTATTGCTAACTATCTCAAAGATAAGGTAGATAGTAGTACTGTTTCAGATAAGATTATGTTGACAGCAGAGGTAAACTGGTAGTCTTTACTCGTGAACCTCTTATTTTAGGGTGGGGCTTTCCCATCCTCTACTATTTTAAAATTTTCTCCACCTATGTAATCAAAATGTTACCAATTGATATTAATATAGTAATATGGAAAATAAAAATATAGAAATTGTTGTCATTGAGGATGAAGAGGATATTTTAGAGCTTTTGGAGTATCACCTTGGTAAAGAGGGGTATGCTGTGACAGGATTTCTCTCTACAGAAAATGTGGAACGCTTCATTGAAGAGGAGAATCCATCTTTGATGATTGTCGATAGAAATCTTCCTGGTGTAGAGGGGAGTGAATTTGTGGCTTATCTAAGAGAGCAGGGGTATGATATCCCTGTTATCTTTCTTACTGCAAGAGATAAAGAGAGTGACTTGGAAGAGGGCTTTACCCGAGGAGGAGATGACTATATCACCAAACCTTTTAAGTTTAAAGAGTTGCTTCTTCGTGTTGGTGCACTTCTTAAAAGAAGTGGTCTGCAGGAGAGTGATAAGGTACGATACCGAGATATGGTACTGGGCATGCAACAACATACACTCAGCATAGATGGCAGGAGTGTAGAGCTTACCAATTTGGAGTTTAAACTGCTTTATACATTTATCAAAAACCCCAATCAGGCTCTTGATAGAGACTTTTTGCGTGATGAGGTTTGGGGTGATGACAGTACCAATTTTAACGATAAGACTATAAATGTTGCAATGAACCGTCTCAAAAAGAAGATAGACCCTACCGGAGAGAGAGAGTATATTGTTCCGGTATGGGGTGTAGGGTATAAGTTGGTTTAGGTTTGTACAGGGACTGTAACCAAAATGTTTCCAAGTTGTCTTATACTTCACACAATCCAAATGGATATCACACTTTTCTAAAGGAAAAAATATGACATTTAAAAAGCTTATGACTACAGTAGCAGTTGCTTTGGTAGTATTGAGTACAGTACACGCGGATGAACTTAAGGGTAGAGGTGCATCATTTCCCGGACCTGTCTATAAAGCATGGACATCAGACTATTTTGCAGCCACTGGTAAAAAAGTAAACTATACACCAACAGGTTCTGGTGACGGTATCAAATCAATTAAAAAAAGAATGGTTGATTTTGCAGGTTCAGATAAGCCGTTAAAACCAAAAGCCTTGAAGAAAAACAGACTATATATGTTTCCTGCAGTTGTAGGGTCTATTGTACTTGCCTACAATATTGATGGAGTAAAAGATGGTGAACTCAAACTCAGCCGTGCAGCCATCAATGCTATCTTTACAGGAGAAGCAAGCTTCTGGGATGATGCAGTAATTACTAAAGATAATGCAGGACTTAAGCTTCCACATGCACCTATCACTGTAGCTGTAAGAGCAGATAAATCAGGTACAACATTTAACTTTACCTACTTTTTAAATAAAATAAATCCAAAGTTCAAAGTAAGTAAAAAACCAACATGGAAAGCTACCAGAGTTGTTGCGGGTAAATCAAACTCAGGTGTATCGGCAAATATTAAGCAGATCAAAAACTCTATTGGTTACATTGAGTACTCCTATAAGAGTAAATTGGGCATACCAGCAGCACAGATAGAGAATAGAGAGGGTAAATTTATCAACCCGACTGTAGCATCATTCCAGGATGCAGCCAAATATGCTTCTTGGAGAGCTGAAAATGACTTCTATGCAGTGATCGGTGATCCAGCAGGTGCTACCTCTTATCCTATTGTAGCCGCAACATTCATCTTACTTCCCAAAGAGAAGATGGCTACAAATAAACAAGTCACTGCATTTTTTGACTGGGCATATACCCATGGTGACAAAGCAGCTTCTGAGCTTGGCTATGTACCACTTCCCGCATCAACCAAAGATGCAATTAGAGGGTACTGGG
>CAZOBE010000046.1:0-5873 GCA_964578205.1 uncultured Sulfurovum sp.
ATATAATATAATTAAATTATAGGAGAATAAATGAAAGAATCAACATCAGTATCTAAATTTCTAAATGAGGAAGTAGTAGACTTTGCATCTTATAGCACTTTAAGAGCTATCGCTTCTTGTATAGATGGATTGAAAAACTCTCATAGAAAAGTAGTTCACTATATGCAAAATAACGGACAAAAAGAAAAGAAATTATTTAATCTTTCTGGAGAAATTATGACTTCTACGGAATATCTTCATGGAGATATTTCAGGGAGCATCATTACTTTAGCTCAAGATTATATAGGTACTAATAATATACCTTTACTTTCTAGAGAAGGAAATTTCGGATCCAGATTTACACCTGAAGCCTCAGCCGTTAGATATATCTATACTCAAAATGAAAGTTATTTTGGAGATATTTTTAAGAAAGACGATAACTCTATTTTAGTTGAGCAATATTTTGAAGGATCTAAAATTGAACCTAGATTCTTTGTACCTACTATTCCTTTGCTATTAGTAAACGGTTCGGAGGGTATTGCTACAGGTTTTGCTCAAAAAATTCTTCCTAGAGATCCTAAAATTCTAATAAAATATATTAAGAATAAATTAGAGGGTAAAAAAGTTCCTGAGCTTATGCCTTATTATAAAGGATTTAAAGGAACTATTAAGAAAACAGGAGAACTTAATCAATACGAGATTATAGGTTCTCTTAAAATTAAGAATGCTACAACTATTGAAATAGATGAAATTCCGGTAGGATATAATCTTAAGAGTTATACTAAAGTTTTAGATGCTTTAGAAGATAATAAAACTATAAGATCCTATAAAGATAAATCTGAAGATGATATTTTTAATTTTGAAGTAAAAGTCGATTCTGGATTTACTAAACAAGATGAAAGAAAAATTCTAGATAAGCTAAAACTCATTAAAAAAGTAACTGAGAATTTTACAGTTATTGATGAGAATAATAGAGTAAAATCTTATACTTCTACAGACGAAATAATGGAACATTACATTAGGATAAAATTAGATTATGTAGGACTAAGAAGAGGTCATTTAATATCCGAATTAATGAAAGATATCAAGTTAGATGCTTCTAAATATTATTTTATTAAAGGAATTGTTGAAGAAGAAATAATAGTTAATAAGACTAAAAAAGAAAATATCATTAAACAATTAGAAAAAATAAAAAATATTATTGAATTTGAAGGAAATTATGATTATCTTCTACGAATGCCTATTTATTCTCTAACCGAAGAGAAAATGAAAGATCTTTTAGAAAAAATAAAAGACCAAAAAAGAGAATTAGAAAAAATCAAATCAACTTCAATAGAATCAATTTGGATTGAAGATATTAAAAATTTGAAAATTAGTTAATGTGTTTAATGTGTTTAATGTGTTTAATGTGTTTTTAAGCATAATTATTATATAATATATAAATTAAAGAGAGAAAAGGCGATAAAATGAACGACAATAGTAAATTAGCAGTTTATTTGATAATATTGATATTATCATTTGCTATAGGATATTTAGTATGGGTAGGTATAGCTTGGATTATTATATGGGGCTTTGGATTAAATTATAACATTTGGACTGTAGGATTAGCCTTATTTGTTATTAAATTAGCGTTTTTTGGAAAGTAAATGAGCTTTTTAGAAATAATCCTTATAGGATACTTAGTTAATTTAAGTTGCTCACTTATCATATTTTTACTATCTATGATATCTCAATTATTCATTATTTTAAGCGATAATAAGGTGGATTCTGCTAAAATTTTAATGAAGCAGTCTCAAATTATAAGTAAGTTTCAAAGCATTAAGAATCAAGCTAAATCTAAGGAAGTAAGCGTATTATTTCAAGAGGATTTAGCATTTTTAATACCTTTCGCTACCATCATAGATTTTATTAAAGCCTTTTATCATTTTTTAAGATTAGATTTAATACAATATTCATTTTCAAAATTAGAAGAGAGAATTGAAGATATTGAAAAGAGAATTAGTGAAAAATGACTATGAGGTAAATGACATAGAACTAGAATTATCTACTCTGTGTCAGGCTGAATGTCCTTTATGTTATAGAAACTATCAAACTTTTGATTTACATTATCCAAAAAATATTGTAAGGCCGTTAGGTGAAATTAAAAATCAAATATTATCATATCCTGATTTAGAGTGGATTAGATTAGTAGGTAGCATTTCTGAACCTACTATATATCCAGATTTTATTCAATTAGTTAAATTTATAAAATCTCTTAATATAAAGATAGAAATTTGTACAAATGGTAGTACTAGAGATGAGAAATTTTGGAGAGATTTAGCGAAGTCTCTCAATTCAGAAGATTCTGTTTACTTTACAATTTGTGGAAGCTCACAAGAACTTCACGAAATTTATAGAAAAAATACATCATTAGAAAAAATATTAAAAAATGCTAGAGCGCTTAGAGAAATAAATCCTATAGATTATGCTCAATGTATTAGATTTGATTATAACAATGAAGATTTCAATTCTGAAAATTTTAAAAAAATGGTATCAGAATTTACTAATGTGTATTGGACGGAAACTTTTCTATTAAAAGAGAAAAGCATTTATAAAGAGCAAAAAGATTTAGAAAAATTAAAACCATTTCAAGAAAAGATAAAACAATATCAAATGGTTGAAAAAATAGCTATTAAAAAATTCAAAGAACCTAAACCTAAAAGAACTTGGTGTAAAGCCTGGCACGAAAATAGACTTCAAATAGATATTAATGGAAACGAATACCCTTGCTACTTATTTTTAGAAGCATCCGGAGGTAAAAAATGGGATGGAAATTGGAATGATATTCATAATTTACAGTATGAATGTTGCAAATTTTGTGAAGAAAGTGTCGTAAAATTATGCGATAATTTAGAATTAGATTATATAATATAGGATAATTATGATTAGATCAAATAACGGATATGATAAATTAAAATCGATAATAGTAGGACGAGAACTTGAGTTACCTAGAAGAGTTGCAGATATTACTTTTAAAGCTTTCTATAAAGAGAATTTAGGAGAGAAAATATATGAAAATCCTTTTAAAGAATATAAAATAAATTCAGATAGGCTTTTCGAAAGAATAGAGGATCTTGATAATTTAGCTAAGGTTCTTCAAAAAGAAGATATAACGGTTTATAGACCAGAACCTATAAATTCGGTAATATCTATTAAAACACCTACATTTAAAACTGAACTTTCTAGTGCTAGCAATGTTAGAGATTTAACCTTTGTATATAAAAATAGATTAATAGAAACTCCAACATTCGTAAGAAATAGATATTTTGAGAATATTAATATGAATGATATTTTTTATAATATCTGGAATAAAGGTACAGGTGGACAGTGGATTAAAAGTCCATTTCAAAAACTTACAGAAGACTCTATTGACTTGGAACCGTGGAACTCAAATAGAGATTTTAATAATATTCCTAACAATTTTGAAATGGCTATAGATGGAGCACAATACGTTAGAATAAATGAAGATGAATGCTTTGTCAATATAAGTACTTATAATCATTTATTAGGTCATTTATGGATTAAGCAATTCTTTCCTGAAGTAAAATTTTATGAATTGTTTCAACTAATAGACAATCATTTAGATGGCTCTTTTAATATCTTAAGAGAAGGAGTATTTTTAGTTAATCCTAAATATTTCGATCTTAAAGAAAGATTATCAGTTTTCGGCGATAGATTTGAAAAATGGACTTATATCATACCAGAAGAAACAAAAAGAAAATATGATTATAGTGAAGGTTCTGATATATCTATTAATCTTTCTAGTGAGCGTGGCATGGATATTAATGTTCTGAATATTGATCCTAATACTGTAGTTGTTTCCGAAGATGCTTATAATACTATAAGCGCATTAGAAAAGAATAATTTTAATATTATTCCTGTTCAGTTAAGACATTCAGAAATTTTTGCGGGTGGAATACACTGTAGTACATTAGATTTATGGAGAGAATAATGAAGAATAATGACGAATTTTTAGAAATTTTTGAGAAAGAATTAAGTAGATTTACAGGAGCGCCTTACGTAGTTCTTACTGATAGGTGTACTAACGCTATTTTATTAGCTCTAAAAGCCACAGGCGTTAATAAAGTAAAGATACCTAATAATACGTATTTAAGTGTTCCTATGACTTTAATAAATCATGGGATAGATGTAGAATTTGAAGAATATCATTGGGAAGAAGAATATCTATTAGAAGGTAGCAATATATTTGATTCTGCGGTTTACTTTAAAGAAAATATGTATAAACATCACCAAGGTTCTATTCAATGTGTAAGTTTTCAGCAAAAGAAGAGACTTAATATAGGAAAGGGAGGAGCAATTCTATTAGATGATAAAGAACTTGCTGAAAAGCTAAGAAGAATGTCTCATGATGGTAGATCTCGTTTCATATCAGATTCTGAAGAAATTTTAAATCAACCTAATGATATTATTTTAGGATATCATATGAATATGTCTCCTGATGAAGCCGCTAAAGGTATTTTATTATTAAATCAACTACAAGAATATAAGAAGTATAGTTATAAAAATTATCCCAACATAAGTGAGTTAAAATGTTTTCAAAAATAGCATTAGTTACAACAATAGAAAATAATATAGATAATAAAAACTCTAAGTTTTTAGGTATAGAACGAAAATATTTTGACGAGGCTTTGAAATGTTTTGAATCTTGGGAAAAATTTCATCCAGAAATTAAAAAATATACTATATGTCCTACTAAAGCAACTCTAAATGAGTCTGAGATTGAACAACTAAAAGAGATTAATGTTACATATATAGAAAAATACTTTCCTGAGTCAGAGGAGTATGAAAACGGATTTATAAATGTAGATTTGAGTACCGCATATTTAGAAGAAATATTAGAGGAAGATATTTTTATTCATACAGACCTAGATATGACTCTTTTAAAGAAATTACCAGATTCTCTATTTAAAGGTTTGGATATGGGAAAAATAAAATGTGGAATGTATGATGCCGAGTCTAGAAAATCACAAAGAGTAGATTACGATACAGGATTTACTATATCTTTGAGAAAAAGCAGATTTTATGATTTTTATTGGAAGGTAGTAAAACAGATATTAGAAGGAATCATTAAATTGCCTGAAGGTGTAACATATTATGATATTGAAGAATATGCTATGGGGTTGATAGAATCTGATACTTATTGGAATATAATTCCTCTCTTAAAATACCAAGTGGGTGAAGGATATCCTTCTGTAGATTTTTTTACAGATTTAGAATTAGAAGGAATATATTTTTGGCACGAACACTTAGTTAATGATAAAAAAGAAAATCTAATAAAAGAAAAAATAAAACTGTTTAAGAGAGTAAAAGATTTAAAGAATAGAAAATGAAAAATATCTCCCTTCAGAAGATGAGGCAAATAGTAAAATTTAAAGAAGAGTTTTTTGAAGATTTCAATTTAGAAATTGATATAAAACAAGATAATAAGATTCTTCACTACTTCGAAATATACGATGGTATATTAAGAAAAACTAAGGTTGTTAGAAAACAATCGCTAAAAGAGATATATGAGTATGGTTGTAAAGATCTGTTTGATTTTTTTAGAAGCAATAGTGAATTGCTTCCTCAATTATTAGGAGAATCTGAACATTTTTTTATATTTGAATATTTGGAAGGAGAATTAATAAAAGATATAACAAAAGAAGATTTTAAATATCTAGAAAGATTTGAAGGTTCAGAATTCTATCCATTTATTAATTCATTATATACTAACTTAATAAGATTAAAAGATGGTTCTATTAAATTGATAGATCTAAAACATTTAGATAATAAAGTATGTAATATTCCTGATCATATTAAGGAGAATCTAATAGTATTTTTATATAATAGAGAAT
>CAZOBE010000047.1:0-5457 GCA_964578205.1 uncultured Sulfurovum sp.
AGAAAAATAAGCTGTGCTAAAACCGTACTTTTACCGCAGGCTAGAGAAGCAGTAGTGTTAGCTAGTCAGCATGCTACATTGGGTATGGTGACAACTAAGACAGCAAAATACTCCATAGAACTTTTGGAATATATGGGCTTAATGGCCTATTTTAAAGTGCTTATAGGGAGAGAAGATGTAAAATATCCTAAGCCACACCCTGAACCCATACAAAAAGCACTCTCAAGGTTACCAACTGTTACAAGTGAAGTTTGGATGATAGGGGATACTTGTATGGATATGCTCTCTGCAAAGCATGCAAATGTCGGCAGTGTCGGTGTTACATGCGGGTATGGCAGTCTGGAAACATTATCAAAATGTAGTGATAATGTCTATCAAAATGCACTTGAAGCAGTTGGATTTATAGCAAACAAATAGCATTGACTTAAAAATATTATAATTTCAACACGCTTTAAGAGTGCGGACATTACAATACTTCATGATTGATAATACTATCGAGGAGAAAATATGGTAGAAATTAGATGGCACTCACGTGCAGGTCAAGGTGCCGTAACCGGTGCAAAAGGTTTAGGAAGCGTTGTTGCTACGACAGGGAAACAAGTACAGGCATATGCACTTTATGGTTCTGCAAAACGTGGAGCTGCAATGAATGCATATAACAGAATTGATGATGAGCCTATCACGAATCAAGAGACAAAAATGTATCCTGATTATGTATTTGTTATCGATCCTGCGTTGGCATTTACAGATGATATTACAAAAAATGATAAGCCAGAGACACAATATATTATTACAACACACCTTTCAAAAGAGGATTTGATCGCTCAAATTCCTGCATTACAGGATAAAGAAGAGAGAACACATGTGGTTGACTGTATGCAGATCTCACTCGATACGATCGGTAGAGCAATGCCAAATACTCCTGTATTGGGAGCATTTATGAAAGTATCTAAAATGTATGAGTTGGATTTCTTTTTGGAAAATATGAAAAAAGTACTTTCTAAGTTCCCACAGAAGATCATTGATGCCAATATGGAAGCGATCACAAGAGCTTATAACGAAGTGAAATAGGAGGGGGAGACAAGATGAGCATTACAGGTTCAGTACCAGGAATAGATAAAAGAGGTATTAGAGAGTTAGGTGGTGAAGAGAAGGTAGGCTGGGATGAAGTAACCCGGGGAGTTGCAATCAATTCGTTTATAGGTGAAACAAAAAATGCAGCCTTCTTAAAACCTGAAGAGAGAAACTATAGTGATTTCAACTCTTATACAGCAACAGTAGCTTCTTGGAGGATCATTAAACCAGTTTACAATAGAGATATCTGTATTGACTGTCAAAACTGTTGGGTATGGTGTCCGGATGTATCAATCATCTCAAGAGATAAGCAAATGCTAGGTATTGATTATGATCACTGTAAAGGGTGTGGAGTATGTGTAGAAGTATGTCCTACAAACCCAAAATCACTGCTTATGTTTGATGAGAAAAAAGATAATGATGAAGCACTTGCAGGTTGGCCGGCAAAAGAGAAGAAAGAGAAATAGGTAAAGGATAGTTATGGCAAAAGAATTTGATTTAAATGAAGTAGAAGTTTGGGATGGTAACTATGCTACCTCTCAAGCAATGAGACAAGCTCAGATCGATGTTGTTGCAGCGTATCCTATTACACCTTCAACACCTATTGTTGAGGGGTATGGTAGCTATGTAGCAAATGGTTATATTGATGGTGAATTTGTCATGGTTGAATCAGAGCATGCTGCAATGTCAGGATGTGTCGGAGCTGCTGCAGCAGGTGGACGTGTTGCAACTGCAACATCATCACAAGGTTTTGCACTCATGGTAGAGGTACTTTACCAGGCATCCGGTATGAGATTACCAATCGTACTTAATGTTTCAAACAGAGCATTGGCTTCTCCATTGAATGTACGTGGTGACCACTCAGATATGTATCTTGGACGTGATTCGGGCTGGATTCAGATCGATGCATTTAATGCACAAGAAGCGTATGACCTTGCACTTTGTGCATTCAAAATTGGCGAGAACCAATCTGTAAGACTTCCTGTTATGATGCACCAGGATGGGTTTACTACGTCACACAAAGCACAAAATGTGTATCCTCTTAAAGATGATGTAGCTTATAAATTTGTAGGTGATTATGTACCAGTTGATGAGATGCTTGATTTTACAAGACCAGTAACACATGGTGCACAGACTGAAGAAGATTGGCACTATGAGCATAAAGCAAAACAACATAAAGCACTTATGGATTCACGTTCGGTGATCGATGAAGTATTTGCCGAGTTCAAAAAGTTGACAGGTAGAGAGTACAAAAGAGTTGAGGCCTATATGATGGAAGATGCTGAAGTAGCATTGGTTCTTCTTGGATCAAGTGTTGAATCGGCAGTATTGGCTGCAAAACAGTTAAGAGAAGAAGAAGGGATCAAAGTAGGGATCATCGCACCAAGATGTTTCAGACCTTTCCCTTATGATCTTATTAGAGAGGTATTGGACATTCCGTCACTCAAAGCGGTATGTTGTATGGATAAATCAGCACCGGGAGGTGCAATGGGTGCACTCTTCAATGAAGTATCTGCAGCAGCATACACAACAAGCAGTAGACCGATGATCACAAACTATATCTATGGTCTTGGCGGACGTGACTTTGCTATTGATGAAGCAAAAAGAATTATGAGAGAACAGAAAGCGCATGCAGATGCGGGACATATTACAACAAATATCCAACAATTTTCCGGACTTAGAGGTCCAAAACTTGGATTTTATGAGACAAGAAGGAGCTAAGAATGGCAATTACATCTATTAAAAACTTAAAAGAGTTTTCGACTAACAATGATAGATTTGAAGGTGCACACCTTCTCTGTCCGGGTTGTGCTCACTCAATGATCGTTAGAGAGCTTATGAATTGTACAGATGATAACTTGGTACTTGCTTCAAACACGGGTTGTCTTGAAGTATCAACAGCAGTATACCCATACACTTCATGGGATACATCATGGATCCATATCGGTTTTGAAAATGCAGCAACAGCTGTTACCGGTGCAGAAGCAATGTACAAAGCAAGAAAAAGAAAAGGAACACTTAAAGATCCTGATGCTCCTGTAAAATTTGTTGCATTTGGCGGGGACGGTTCTACTTATGATATTGGTTTTCAATGGCTTTCAGGTGCGATGGAGAGAGGTCATGACTTTACATATATTTGTTTAGATAATGAAAACTATGCAAATACAGGTGGCCAGAGATCTTCAGCAACACCTATCGGTGCTACGACTTCAACAGCACAAGCCGGTACACACTCTTACGGTAAGAAAGAGAAGAAAAAAGATATCGTTTCTATCATGGCTGCACATGGGGCTCCTTATGTGGCACAACTAGCTCCAAACAAATGGAAGTCTATGGCAAAAGGTTTCCAAAAAGCCCTAGAGACTGAAGGACCTTGTTTCATCAACACGGTTTCAGCATGTACAACTGAGTGGAAATTTGATCCAAAAGATACGATCAATGTGACGGATTTAGCAACAGATTCACTGATGTTCCCTATCTATGAAATCATCGATGGTCATGAGTTAAATATTCTTTATAGACCTAAAAATGTCATAAAAGTGGAAGATTATCTTGCTGCTCAAGGGCGTTACAGACATTTATTTAAGCCTGAGAACAGACACGTGATAGATCAGATTCAGAAAAATATTGATAAGAATTGGGAGATGTTACAGCGTCGTGAAGAGGCTCGCATCTAAAAGTCCGGTTTCAGCACATTTTTGTTCGAACGGAGCCTTTTCCGTTCGGTCAGGTACTTATGCTTCCTCTCTCCAAAAACTCAGTTCAAACAAATATGCACCAAATCTGAACTTTTATCATCATGGCACTTAAATAAATTTAAAGTGTTTTTTCTCATAAATTTCAAAAATTATTCACTCTTCACTCTTCACTCTTCACTATTTTCGTTATAATTTGAAAAATTATAAGGAAATATTTATGCCATTATTAGACAGTTTTACCGTTGATCATACAAAGATGAGAGCACCGGCAGTGAGAATAGCCAAAAAGATGAGTACACCCTGTGGAGATGATATTACAGTATTTGATCTGCGTTTTTGTGTACCAAATAAAGAGATATTATCAGAGAAGGGCATTCATACGCTAGAGCATCTTTTTGCAGGTTTTATGAGAGATCATCTCAATAGCAAAAAAGTAGAGATCATAGATATCTCTCCTATGGGGTGTCGTACAGGGTTTTATATGTCACTGCTTGGTACTCCAAAAGCTAAAAAAGTAGCTAAAGCATGGAAAAAGTCTATGAAAGATGTACTAAAAGTTGCATCACAAAATGATATTCCTGAACTCAATGTCTATCAATGTGGAACCTGCAAGATGCACTCATTGGATGAGGCGAAAGAGATCGCCGGAAATGTGTTAGACAGAGGTATTGGTATTATGAATAATGAAGATTTGAAACTTAGTAAAAAAATACTCAAGGGACTTTAATATGCTGATTTGGATTCCTGTTGATGGAAATGATGAAAAAAGTTCTAAAGTCGTACCACAGTTTGATGTAAAGCAGTGGGCTTTAATAGATTTTGATGCAGGTGAAGTGCAGTCTGTCCGTTTTTATGAGAGTCGTGAAGCATCAGAGGAGGAGTGGGTTGATTTTGTGATTTTAGCTAACAAATTCGAAAACTATATGGACTTTATGAATGATGGGATGATGGTCTTGTGTGTACGTGATGAGGAGACTATTGAAGATATTATCGAAGCCTTTAAGTTTAAGGAACTTGATGAGATCGGATTGTAGTATTTTGTGTAGTGTGGGTATTAAAATATGTACGATGAAACCCTAAGACCTCAAAAAAAATTAGTGCTTTGCGGAGATGGCAGTAATACGCTTTATTCCGTCGAATTTGACGAACCCTATCACTCAACCAAAGAAGGCGCTTTGCATGAGAGTTTAGAGAAACACGTAAAACCTGCTTTAGCTCTACAAAAAAACAGAGATAAATTGACTATTTTAGATATCTGTTTTGGTCTAGGCTATAACACTTTTGCAACACTCTACTACATCAAAAAACAAAAACTCTCTACTAAAGTACACATACTCTCTCCGGAATTTGATGAAGGACTTGTTCGTTCTTTGGAAACGTTTGATTATCCCAAAGAGTTTGAAAATATCAAACAGATTATTCAAGCTATAAGTCAAAATCTCTACTATGAAGATGAACAGTTTAAGATAGAGATACTTTTAGGAGATGCAAGGCAAAGCATTCCTCAAATAAAAGAGAAGATAGATATCGTCTATCAAGATGCCTTTAGCCCTAAACACAATCCACTTCTATGGACGACTGAGTACTTTCATGATATTCGGGCTATCAGTAAAGATGATGTCATACTTACGACTTACTCTACTGCCATCGCCACACGTATGGGACTTTATGAAAATGGTTTTAA
>CAZOBE010000048.1:0-5276 GCA_964578205.1 uncultured Sulfurovum sp.
TGGGTAGTGACTGAAGATAACGGGGTGGTGAATATAGCACCTTTCAGTTATTTTATAGGACTCTCATCCGATCCCGCCTCTGTACTTATCTCCGTAGGGCATAAAGCAGATGGAACACCCAAGGATACACTTGCAAACCTGCGAAAGCATAAAAAATGTACTATCTGTATGGTAGAAGAGAAAGATTTGGAGAAGATGCATTTTAGTTCCAAAGGGTTAGCCAAAGAGGTGAGTGAAGCTGAAATGTTTGACATTGAGACTACACCTTTGGTTGAGGGGTATCCTCCCATGATAATGAATGTCCCTACCGCCTATTTTTGCGAGTTAAATCAGGAGATAAATTTAGGTGGAGGTTCAACCATCCCTCTTGTTTTAAATGTTAAACAGATATTTGTCAATGATGAGGTGATAACAGATAAAGCAAGACTGACCATAGCATTTAAGCCTGTGGCACGCATTGGAAAAAGTTATGCATTCTTAGGTGAAGAGATAGAAGCTCCAAAGATGCCTTAAGTTATATTGGTTACTATACTCTTAGTAAGGATATATAAATGTTAATACGTAAACTTTTTAAATTTGAAAATGCTCATATTGTTCGAGACTGTTCTACACAACGTTGTAGTGAAAATATACATGGACACTCTTATAAAGTTGAAGTGTTGCTTGAGTCCAATTATTTAGATAATGGACAGATGGTGTATGATTTTGGTTTGACAAAATTATATATTAAAGAGCTTATAGACTCTTTTGACCATGCTATTACACTTTGGTCTAATGATGATAAAAATTATATAGATGCTATGAAAGCCTATAGTAATAGATGGGTGGAACTTCCTGTATCTCCTTCAGCTGAACAGTTTTCACGTGTGATCTATTTGATGGTCGAACGTGTATTGACATGCACTGGTATGGTCAATGGTGAGAGAGATGTAACGCTGCATAGTATCATCGTACATGAGACAGAGACAGGATATGCCCAAGGCTTTAAAGAGGATGCTCACAGCAAACTTATGGGAGAGATAAGATTGGAAGATATTATCTTTTCTGATCAAGTGAAAAGTGAGTGGAGTGATAGTCAACTTTGGGAAAAACTACTTCATTTTACTTTGATTGAAAATCCCAAAAAGGTGTAGTGTTTCATCACTTATATCCCCATTGATAAATCAAGGGGCTTTATGGCAAGGTTTGGTAAAAAAGTCCTCTTTTTGATGACTATATAACTCCCATTGTATCGGAATTATTTTTACTTTACTCCCTTTTTGAAGGAAGCCAATATCAGGTGTAGTGATCATCATGGCATCTGCTCTTTGCATAGGTGAAACCATGCCTGGTAACTGTTGAGGCAGTGGCATAAATGTTTTACCGTCAAAACTTCCTAAGCGTACAGTATATTTGCCTTTTCTTAGAGTAACATCCTCTCTTATCTTGGTCTCTATGGTGGCATGATAATAGGCATTGGCACCAGACATTTTATGAATGGCTGCACGGATAAAAATCTCATAATTTACCATAGATGCCAAAGGGTTTCCCGGCAGATTGATAATAGCACTCTTACCTATTTTTCCAAAAGCAGTAGGTTTTCCCGGCTTAATATCAACTTTGTCAAAATAGAGTTTCATGCCTAAGTTGCCAAAAGCCTCTTTGGTAAAATCTCTATCTCCCATACTTACACCGCCAGAGGTGATAATAATATCTGCATCCAGTGTAGAAGTGATAGTCCTCTTTAAAGACTCTATTGTATCACCGCTACTTGGAATATAGTGTACTTCACACCCTAGCTCCTTTGCACGAGCCAGAAACATAGGTGTATTTGAGTTATAGAGCTGGTGGGGTTCTATCTTTTCAAAATGGGGACGCAGTTCATCTCCTGTACCAAAAACAGCAACTTTTATCTTACGATATACGCTTAGATGTGTTACACCCTGAGAAGAGAGTAGGGCAATGCTGTAGGCGGTTATCTTTTCCCCTTTACGAAGATAGATAGTTCCGCTTTTGACATCTTCACCGGCTCTTCTGATGTGAGCATTTTCTTCTATAGTGGAGGGAAGGGTGACTTGATTGCCCTCTATGGTTACATTCTCTATAGGAACAATTGCTTCACATCCGTTTGGAATAGGTGCGCCCGTCATGATCTTGATGGCACTTTTGGGTTGGAGTATCATCTTTGGGTCATCACCTGCATAGATGACTTCATTACTGGTGACTGTAGTGTTTTGGTCAGCACATTTAACAGCATATCCATCCATAGCAGAGTTGTCAAAACGAGGTAAGTCAAAAGTAGCGACAGTATCTTCAGCCATAATACGCCCTAGAGCCATCTCAATAGGAACTATTTCCGTAGAGACAGGGGCGGTATTCATATAAATTATATCTAATGCTTCAGTAATAGAGACAGCCATGTTACGCCTTTATAGTTGAATTATAAGGATTATAACAAAATAGAGTATAATTCACATAATATTATAATAAAAGGAATATAATGTTAGAAGAGATGATAGTGTCACATAGTATATTGGTTAAAGTTTTTTTAGGTTTTTTAGTGGGGGGAGTGCTTATCCCTGCAATGACAGCAAAGAATCCACTTGGATTTAGAAAGGCAAGTTTTATCTATACGATGATCTTTCAGGCTATTGCTACGATGATTGCTTTTACAGGACTTATCGCAATGGTAACAGGGGAACTTGGGTTTACTCTGAGTACGATTATTATGATTGTAATTTGGGCTCTATTGATGTATATTGAGATACGCAAATATAAACTTATCAAAATAGCAAATATACAAAATGAAGATACACATACATTGCTTAAAGGGGCTTTTCTTAAAATCTCAGCAGTGCAAATTTTGCTTGTGGCTGTTATTGTTGTACTTATGGTACTTAAAGCCAAAGGTGTAATAGCTATATAGGTTTGGAATATGTTATATCTATATCATAAAGAGGCGAGTAAGCCACAAATTACCCTTATAGGAGATGAACATCGCTATATCTTTAAGGTACGAAGACATAAAGTAGATGATACTCTATATCTAAGAAATTTAGAAGATTGGTTGTTGTATTGCTACCTTATCACCCATATCGATAAACGATCAGTCATGCTTGAACTTCAGGAGAGTCAAATACTTGAAGTAAAAGCCTCCAAGTCATTACATATAGGTTGGTGTGTGATTGACCCTAAAAGTATTGAAAAGGTACTGCCCTCTCTCAATGAGATGGGGGTAGATAAAATCACATTTATCTACTGTAAACGCTCCCAAAAGAGTTTTAAGCCAGATTTTAAACGCTTAGAGAAGATACTTTTAAACTCATCTCAACAATCGGGCAGAAGTGTAATGATGAAGTTAGATATAGTAGATAGTTTAGAGGAGTTTTTAACCAAATATCCCCATAGTAAAATGTTAAATTTTTCTCAAAATAGGATAACTTCACAAAGTAATATTGAAACTATCGTTATAGGTTGTGAGGGTGGTTTTAGTGAAGATGAGGTAGCACTCTTTGCAAAAGAGAGGATAGTAGGATTTGATACACCGTTGGTTTTAAAGAGTGAGAGTGCAGTGTGTGCAGTGGCATCTAAAGTGCTTTTGTGATTACACAAACGCATGGAACCACTTTAAGCCCAATTAGGGTAAAATCACACCAATTATATAGAGAATAGATAGGGTAAGATATGTTCGATACATTAACTGATAGTTTTAAAAATGCCATAGGTAAGATTCGTTTTCATGATGATGAGAAGGCACTTAAGAAGGCTACGACTGAACTCAAAAAGTCACTGCTTAAAGCAGATGTGCATCATAAGGTGGTGAAAGAACTCATCTCCACCGTTGAGAAGGAGACAAAGAAGAGTGGTATAGGAAAAGATCAGTTCCTAAAGGCACTTCAGGATGAGTTGACCGATATCCTTACCATCAAGGGGGCACCTCAGGGCTTTACCTTTGCCTCTAAGCCTCCTACAGTGGTGTTGATGATAGGCTTGCAAGGATCGGGTAAAACAACAACTACAGGAAAACTTGCCTATTTTCTCAAAGAGCAAAAGAAGAAGAAAGTGCTTGTCATTGCAGCAGATCTTCAAAGATTGGCAGCTGTAGAACAACTTAGACAAATCACCTCTTCTATAGAGGTAGAGTTGGTAGCCAATGAGGAGGCAACACCTACACAGATAGTGGAGCAGGGGCTTCAGAAGGCTCAAAGAGAGCTTTATGATGTTGTCCTCATAGATACAGCTGGACGTTTGGCTATTGATGATGCACTTATGGATGAGCTTGCAGAGGTGAAAAGAGTAGCAAACCCTGATGAGCTCTTCTATGTTGCCGATGCAATGACAGGGCAGGATGCTGTAAGGACAGCGCAGACTTTTAAAGAGAAGATAGGTATTACAGGTGTGATACTCTCTAAATTTGATGGTGACTCTAAGGGTGGTGTAGCACTAGGACTTACAAAGCAAGTAGGGGCACCGCTTCGTTTCATCGGTGCGGGTGAGAAGATGCCTGACCTTGAGCAGTTTATCCCAGATAGAATTGTAAGTCGTTTAATGGGTGCAGGGGATGTTGAGTCACTTGCAGAGAAAGCTGCGGCTGCCATTGATCCCAAAGAGGCAAAAAGAATGACTCAAAAGATCAAAAAAGGGCAGTTTAACTTCAATGACTTCCTAGCACAGATGGAACAGATGAAGAAACTAGGAAGCATGAAGTCTATCTTGGGGATGATACCGGGTATGGGTAACATGGCAAAGCAGATAGGTGATATGGATTTGGAAAACTCTGATGAGATTAAAGCGATCAAAGCAATGATCTCTTCGATGACAAAAAAAGAGAGAGAAAATCCTGATTTGCTGAACAATATGAGAAAAAGACGTATCGCAGCAGGGGCAGGACTGGACCAAATGCAAGTGAACCGTGTACTTAAACAGTTTAAAAATGCTGCGAAGATGGCTAAGAAGCTCTCTGGCAAGGGTGGTATGAAACAGATGCAAGACCTTATGGCACAGATGCAGGGTGGAGGAGGAGGTTTTCCAAAGATACCTCGCTAATAAATCTTTTATGGCGGGGTAGTTCACATCTAAATCATTAGTGATAAGATAGAGGTATTATAGCTGATAGAGAGTTTATTGGAGAGGTATGGTTCTTTAGATGGCTAAAAAAGAGAAAAATCCCCTTATAAGTTATTAAAGTGGGCATAGGGTAAGATTAGGACGATGAGATATAAGAGTTAAAGAGCTATTTGGCACTTTAATCACTAGAGAATATACCCACTTATTATCGAATAAAAAAACAATTTATC
>CAZOBE010000049.1:0-5079 GCA_964578205.1 uncultured Sulfurovum sp.
TCTCTAGCTTCTCATGGAGTATCATCAGTTCTGTTGCCTCTTTGCGTAGTACCCTACTCTTCTTTTCCAACTCTATCACTATAGCATAGTAGCTCTTGAGATTTACACCCAGATACAATTTTAGCTTTTTACGAGAACCAAGCTCTTTGGTGCTTATCTCTTTGAATGATTTGAAAATGAGATCTTTTTTCTGTAGATATTCAACAATACTTTTCATAGTGATATGATAGCCAAATATAGCTAACTAAGACAACGGATGATAACTCCGCATTGTATCTGCCAAGTTCTCTTTTTGTATATGGGTATAGATCTGTGTTGTCTCTAGTGAGCTGTGTCCTAGCAACTCTTGTACAACACGCAAGTCTGCACCCCCTATAATGAGTGAAGAGGCAAATGAGTGCCTTAAGACATGGGGAGAGACACCTAAGTATTTTTTGACTATTTTATACGCAGAGATACGGCTTAATCTATTGCCTTTATAGTTTAACCATATAAAACTGCTACTGAGTGTCTGCTCTTTCAAATACGCCTCCAAAGCCTCCAAAGCTACAGGTGCCAAAGGAACCATGCGTTCCTTCTCTCCTTTTGCAAAACGAATCTTAAGCCACCCCTCTACAATATCAGACCTCTCAACACTTAGTGCCTCAGAGATACGACAACCACTTGCATATAAGAAAAGGATAAGTGCATAGTCACGCAACCCCATAAGAGTCCTTCTATCTATGTTTTTGACTCCTTGGAGTATCTCTTTGTTACTAAGGTATTTGGGTAAGTTTTGTGGCACTTTAGCCATAGGGATTTTGATTTTTTCATGTGTAAAATCTTGTAAGTGGCAAAAGTGAAAAAAGGTATTTACAGAAGATAGTTTTCTGTTGAGTGTACGCTTGTTTTCAAAAGTAGCCAGAAACTTGAGTACATCAGTAGTATCTAGTTTAGTCAGAGCTTTTTGAGTAAACTCTTCTAGTTGCCCAAGATCAGAAATATACGAATAGACTGTAAGCCTGTCAAGTGCTCTGGTGACACTGAGATACTCTTCAAAAGCTATAAGTAAATCACTTATATTAAACTCCTTACAGCCCAACAAAGCAACTAGTTGCGTGAGCCTTCCGCTGAGGAAAACCCAGTGTTAACGTAGCTTATGAGGCTTTGCCCTATATGCGTCCTCATAAATGTACACTCTTCAAAAGCTATGAGCAGGTCACTCATAGCCCAATTTACTAAGTTCGATTACCTCTCCATCTTTATAGAGTTTTGTTCCTGTAATAAATGCAGAATCATCTACACTTCCAAGATCATAAATCTTATATTTGCTTAAATCACTCTTCATCACAATGAGTGAACCCTGCTGATCTAGAGCAAAGAGTCTATTGGAAAAAGCTGTAGCAACAGAGAAGTGCGCAAATTTAAACTTAGTCTCTTTTAGTAGATGAAGATTTTTATCTAACCTTTTTACTTCACCCTCTTTGGTAAAGAGATAGATACTATCGTTTAATGTAGTAACTTCTGAGATATTGGCACGATACTCTCTCTTACCTGCACTACCTAAAGTAATTAACCTTGTAGGTGTAGAGGCTACCATTGTATTACCTATACGGGAGAGATAGATAATATTGTTAAAGAATTTTTGACTACTGAGGTAAACTACTTTCATATTTTCTGTGTTTACTGAGTCTATAATAATCAATTTTCCATCAAGCATAGGCATTACAACAAGATTATCTATAAACATTGGACTTGAGGCTCTTGTATCGATGGCTAATGTCTCTTCTGAACGCTCTTCTATAATCTTTTTATTATCTTTAAAGTTATAGATACCAAAAGTGTTATTATTGAGTATATAGGCTATTAGATTTTGTTTGATAGTAGCAGAGACTACAGGAACATTTAGTTTAACCTTGCCTATACTCTTTTTACTCTTTTTATCAATAATCTTAAGAGTTCCCTTACTGTTAGAAGCCAACACATAAGCAGAACTCTCATTTAAAAATCTATACCCATTACCAAGACTAATAGATGTTACACCTTGCTGACCAATGTAGTGACCATTTTTAAGTGTAGCACCCTCTCTGCCAAGATCAACGATTGTACTGCCATAAGAGTGTGAGACACTCGATGCAGAGTAGGTCTGTTCAGGTTTAAAATACTGTTTACCACTACATCCGGAGAAGATGAACAGCATAGTTGTAAGTGCAATAAGTGACAGATACCTCATTATTTTGCCTTTATAGTAGAGTGTTTAAGGAGTTGTGCCAATCTTGCAAGAGGTGAACGCTCATCAATAAGTTCAAGTTTTGCTTTGGCACCCTTGGTATCTCCAGCTTTAATCAAAAGGTAAGCCTCTTCAAAAAGTGCCATATCTTTGTATAGTTTAGAGTCAGAGCTTCTCTTTTGGAGTGTTGATGCACTATAGGCACTTACATCCGAAATCACCTCAGAACTACTGCCTGCTAAAGCCTTCAGTGTTTTGATATCTTGCTTCTTGGTTGCCTGTGCATAAGAGAAAAGCTCAAAAAGTGCCGGGTTTTTCTCTTTGAGTGTACGAAGTGCCTGAGAATCTTCGGGTGCTTTTTGCAGTATTAACAATGCCTGGTTTGCCTCTGCAAGTTTTGCTTCATGCATTGCATCCATTACAGCTTTACCACCAAAGAAAAGTACAAGTACTGCAACAATACTCAATAGTTTAATTTTATGTTTTTTATAGAGTGTCTCTATTTTTAACACACTCTCAAGTACCTTTTCATCACCACTCAACTCTTTTTTTACATAAGTTACATTATCTTTAATACTCACATACATCTCCTATAACAATTTAATTGAACCCTAAACATTCATTTTATATATTATACCTTTTGGAGTTAAGATTTAGGTTAGAAGGTTATGACTCTTTTACAACTCTACAATGGTAATACCCAGGTTACCCGGCATACGATAAAACTTCTCTATCTTAGGGTGGCTTTTTAGATACTCTGTAACCAGTTTTGCCAAGACACCACTACCTGTTCCATGGATAATCTGCACTTCACTCAATCCGTTTACCAGTGCATCTGAGAGAAATTTATCGACTGTATCTATGGCTTCATCTGCATACATGCCAAGAAGTTTTACCGAAACATTCGCACCGGATTTTTCCACATTGACCTTTGAGGGTTTTGGCTTGGGTGGTACTTTTACTGTAGGGCTATTCCCTCTTCTTTTGAGCTGGGACAACGGCACTCTCATCTTAAGCCCATCTACGATGATAGTCGCATCTTTGCCTCTAATAGAGAGTAACTCTCCTTTATGCGAACGGTACTTGATCTTGTCACCCTCTTTAAGTGGTATCTCTTCAACCGCTTTTAGCTCTTTTGGTTTAAAATCTTTACGTTGATGAGCAATATTGAGCAGTCTTCTACCCTCACTTGACTCTTTGGCTTTTAAGGCTTCTCTGGCTTTTTTTGTCGCAGCATTATAGCGGTTTTCAAGGGTAGCAATGGCTTTCCTATGGCTCTCTTGAAGCTTTGCCTCCTCCTCTTGAAGTCTCTGCTTTTGTTTCTTGACAGAGGCTAACTCTTCGTCTATTTTAGCGATCTTTGTACGCATCTCTCTTTCAAGAGAGGTTGATTTCTCTATGAGTTCATTGAGGTTCTCTTTATCCTCTCCATGCACCTCTTTGGCTTTTGCAACGATGGCAGGAGGTACGCCATAACGTTGGGCTGTCTCAAAAGCGTAACTCTTTCCTATACTTCCTTGTAAAAATGTATAGGTAGGAACTCTTCTGGCTTCATCATAGAGTGCTGCTATCAGCTCTACCTCATCATCACTTGCCATCAGTGAAGCCAAACGCTTATGGTGTGTAGTCACAATAAAGGTAATGCCTTTTTTACGCAACTCCTCCAACATCACACGAAAAAGACTCGCTGCCTCATCACTGTCTGTTCCAAGCTCTATCTCATCCACACCGACAATCGCATCTGCTTTGTTAAAAAGTTTGGCAAACTCTACCATACGTCCTGCAAAGGTTGAAATATCATTTTTAACAGACTGTGGATCATCTATGACTGCTTCTATACTCTTGTAGTGTCCTACTTGCGTCTTAGCTGAATTACACTTAAAAGGAAGTAGATACTTAGACATATAGACTGCTGAGAGCATCGATTTTAGAAGCATCGTTTTACCCCCGGCATTCACTCCTGTAATCAACATGATCTGTTTGTTCAAATCCATCGTAACAGGAACAGGGTTTTCTATGGCAGGATGGGCAAAATCTTGAAGCTTGATACGTTTTTGTTTACTTGGCAGAACAAACTCATACTCATTTGCCCTGGCAAAATTCACTCGCGCCTGGTAGTGGTCAAATCTGTCATACTCTTTGTTGATAAACCGTAAAAAACGTTCCCACTTAAAAAAGAGAGCAGAGATATCTTTGCAATACTGATAGAGTATCTCCTCTTTACTGCTTAAGAGTGCAGACTCTTTAGCCTTAAGGTGGGAGATTGCTTGAGGGATAATATAAAAAAAGCCCCCAGAACTTCTTGCAACAACTGTGGCTTTAATGACATTGTTAAATCCGCCACGTACCAAAAGTGTCTCTTCTCCACCATTAAAGTGTACCTGTGTATCTACAAGATACTCTCTTAACTTAGAGGAGTGTGCTAGTCTATAGAGTGTCTCTTTGATCTCTACTCTGTTTTGTTTGATAGCACGTTCAAGTTTAAAAAGTTCGGGATCTTTTTGGGCATTGATCTCACCCTCTTGGGTAAAATACCCTATAATCTCAAGAATCTCATCAGGAATCTCTATACCTCTTATCCACGAAAACAGCGGTTCGCCAAACTCTTGGGTACGCAACGTATTGAAGTAGGAGAGCATCGTTACAAATGCATATATCTCATCTAGTGAGAGTACCCCTTGTTTGCTTAGAATATTTAACTCTCTATCCAGATTTGGCACATGTTTTGGTGGGGGGAACTGTACCTTTGAGAGTGCCTCTATATAACGATAATGCTGGTTGATATCTCCCATCATCGCTACAGCTTTTTCTCTAGCTAAAAACTGCTTGAACTGATGGATATACCCATCTAGGTCAAGTTTTTGAATGAT
>CAZOBE010000050.1:0-4715 GCA_964578205.1 uncultured Sulfurovum sp.
TTGGAGTTTTATACAGTTATTTTACTATTTGGTAGAGATTTTTGGAAAAAATTTTAAAAAAACTATTTATTAACATTAATTATGTGATAATTAGTAAAATATTTAGATAAGGTAGAGATAGATGTGCAAAAACATATAACAGAACAGATAGTAATCTTTTTTAGTGTAACAAAATGGGTATTTTTATCATCAGCAATAGGGATAATAATAGGTTCAACAGTAACACTCTTTTTAAAGATACTTGAGTATAGTGAAGAGTCTCGCTCCCTATTGCCCTTTTCCTATTATTATCTATTACCCATTGCTCTAGTAGTTACTGTCTGGTTGGTAAAGAGATTTGCTCCATCAGCTGAAGGGCATGGAACAGAAAAAGTTATATCAGCTATTCATAGAGATAATGGAAAGATTAATATATCTGTTATTCCTGTAAAACTGTTGGCTACGGTTATGACAATATTTGCAGGTGGTTCTGTTGGAAAAGAGGGACCCGGTGCTCAAATAGGAGCTAGTGTTGCCTCTTTGATTTCAACAGTTTTAAAATTTAGTACACAAGATAGAAAAAAACTTGTTATATGTGGTATTAGTGCCGGTTTTGCATCTGTATTTGGAACACCCGTTGCTGGTGCTATTTTTGGAGTTGAAGTTTTAATTATTGGTCTGATTATGTATGATGTTTTATTGCCATCATTTATTGCCGGTTTTGCAGCATTTACTACAGCACAATTTTTAGGTATAGAATATACATATTATAATCTTCATTTTTTTCAAGATGTTTCACTCAATATATTACTGATAGTCAAGGTTATAGTTGCGGCTCTATTTTTTGGATTTGTCTCTGATGTATTTGTAACTTCTGTATCTTTGATAGCAAATTTTATAAAAAAGATTAAAGCAAGTATCTATCTAAAAGCTTTTGGCGGAGGTATTATAATAGTGATATTAACACTTATATTTGGGGAACACTATATAGGTTTAGGGTTAAATACCATATCTGATACATTAAATCCCAACTTAGGAATATCACAAGATATACATTGGTATAGCTTTATACTTAAAACATTTTTTACATCTATTACACTGGGTGTTGGTGGAAGTGGAGGAGTAATTACCCCAATATTTTATGTTGGAGCTACAAGTGGATATACTTTTGGTTCAATAGTCTCTCCAGAAGATATAACACTCTTTTCTGCTCTTGGTTTTGTGAGTGTTCTTTCAGCAACAACAAATACACCCATTGCCTCAACAATTATGGCTATTGAACTTTTTGGTATAGATATTGCACACTATGCAGCTCTTGGTGCAGTGATAAGTTTTTTGATATCTGGACATAGAAGTGTATTCTCTTCTCAGATATTGGCTATGAAAAAATCTGAAATGCTCTCTGTAAAGATAGGAGAGGAGATAGAAAATATAGATATCTCTTTGAAACAGAATGAAATAGATAAGATAAAAAGACTAAGAAAAAGACTAAGAAAAAAGCGTCGTAGGTAACAACCAATATTTGTTATAATATCAAAATAGTAATAATAAGATAAAAGAGGAAGGAGATAGCAACTTATCTATGCCTGTAGTAAGTTGCATATTCTATAATGAAATTTGAAACGTATCCTTTTGAAAAACTAAATAATCTGCTTAAAGAGATTGTTCCAAACAGCGACTATAAGCCATTAAGTTTAACTATTGGTGAACCACAGTTTGAGACACCGCAGTTTATTGTAGATGCACTAAAAGAGAGTAGCAGACTGCTCAATAAGTATCCCAAGACAGCAGGTGAGGCAAAACTAAGAGAGGCGATGCTGACCTATCTTCACAACCGTTTTGGTTTAATATTGGAAGATAGAGAGATTATCCCTACTTTTGGTACCCGAGAGGTACTCTTTAACTTTCCACAATTCCTACTGCATGATATCAAAGAGCCTGTGATGGTTTTCCCAAATCCGTTTTATCAGATCTATGAGGGTGCAGCAAAAGCATGCAGGGCAGAGGTAATCTACCTGAATCTCAATGAGAAGAACCGCTTTCAACCTGTGGTAAACGAAGAGGCATTGGCAAAAGCCAATTTGGTTATCTTGAACTCACCCAATAACCCTACCTCTTCAGTGATGGGGATGGAAGATTTGAAAAAGTGGGTGAAATTGGCCCTCAAACATGATTTTGTACTGCTAAATGATGAGTGCTATGCAGACCTTTATCTGGATGAACCGTTGCCATCTCTTTTGAATGCAAGCAAAGAGGTGGGCAATGAGAGTTTTAAAAATATCCTAGTCATAAACTCTATCTCCAAACGCTCCTCGGCACCTGGGTTACGATCGGGGTTTATCGCCGGTGACGCTGAGATACTAAAAGAGTATATGGTCTATCGTACCTATGTTGGCTGTGCTTCACCTCTCCCTTTGCAAGAAGCCGCATCTATAGCTTGGGCAGACCAGAGCCATGTAGATGTTTTTAGAGAGAAGTACAAGAGGAACTTTGAAGTGGCTAAAGAGGTTTTAGGTGTGGAGGCACCCGAAGCGACTTTTTATATCTGGCTCAAAGTAGAAGATGAGATAGACTTTACGACTACACTTTACAAAGAGTATAATCTCAAAGTAATTCCCGGTTCATTCCTTGGCAGAGAGGGTGAGGGAGAAGGGTATGTGAGATTGGCATTGGTCTATGAGGAAGAGAAGACACGGGAAGCACTGCAACGTATTGCCACATTACGTGAAAAATTAAAAATTAAAAATTAAAAATAATCATTACACTCTAAAACGAAGAAGGATAACAAAGATGCAAAATCAAAAGATAGATATAGAAGCGTTAAAAAAAGATGAAGAGTTTTTAGAAAACCTTATTTTATTAGAGAAAGAGATGAGAGAGCAGGAGAGTATTGCAGCGGGGTACCGACTGCTTGATGCAAAGCTTGTGATAGAAGCCAAAGAGGATGAGATCAACGAAATCTTTACCTTTATTGTCAATACAGCATTTGACAAACTTGCTCAAAATCTTGTAGAACATAAAAAATTCAGAATGGATGAAGCAGAAGATTTAGCAACAGCCAGAGCAATCTATGAGCATGGAATCCAACGGTATAGTGAAAATGATAAAAAGGGTTCTAAAGAGATATTTTTGGTCTTGCACTATACCTTAGACCATCCTGAACTTAAGGATGCGATGATGATCCATGCAGCAGCAGTTATGGCTGGACACACTTTTGATGATTTTATTGAAAATCTGGTAGATGTGAGTGCAGTGGATGAGCATGACCCCCTTGCCTTTTTTATTCAGACATTTACACAGCCTACAGATATCTTGCTTACAATGTTTGCCAAGTATGTAAAAGAGGGAGAAGAGGAGCTAAAAGTATTGGAAGAGAGTCGTTAGAATGAAGATTCATTTTATTGGCATAGGAGGAATAGGACTTTCTGCATTGGCAAAGTTCTTAGCCAATGATGGACATAAAATTTCAGGTTCAGACATTAAACAGACAGAAATTACCAATGACTTAGCAACAAACTTTGATATAAAAATCACCATTCCTCACCATAAAGATGCCGTTGAAGGTGTAGAGAGAGTGATCTATTCTGCTGCTGTACGTCCAAACAACCCTGAGTATAAGAGAGCAAAAGAGTTGGGTATAGAGATTTTATCACGAAAAGAGTCATTAAAAGATATTTTAGGAGATAAAGAGGTCTATGCTGTAGGTGGTGCACATGGTAAAAGCACTACCTCAGCCATACTTGCCTCAATTATACCAAACAGCAATGCACTCATAGGAGCTATTAGTAAATCTTTTGGTTCCAATGTTCGCTACTATCACAATAACAAAGTAGTATTTGAAGCAGATGAGAGTGATGAGAGTTTTTTAAATTCAAATCCCTACCTTGCCATCGTCACCAATGTAGAACCAGAACATATGGAGTACTATGGGTATGATGATGAGCGTTTCTATAATGCCTATAGAAATTTTTTGTCTTTGGCTAAGATGCGTGTTATCAATGCAGAAGATAGATTTCTTGCTTCATTAGATATGGAGAGTATCAAGCTTTACCCCTCTAGGGATATTCAAAATATAGAGTTTGTTTTAGTGGATGGTGAGCCTCATACAAAGTTTGAACTTTTAGACTTAGGCTCATTTGAAGTATTTGGTTTTGGTAATCATATTGCACTTGATGCAGCGTTGGCTATTTTGGCTGCTTTAGAACTGGGTGAAAAGCTAGAAGATATTCGCCAAAATATATTGAGTTACAGAGGTATCAAAAAACGTTTTGATATTGTAGAAAATCGTAAAGAGTGTGTTGTCATAGATGATTATGGACACCATCCTACAGAGATAAGAGTAACGATGGAGTCACTTCAGTCCTATAAAAAATTGAGACACTTCTCTACACTGAATGTGATTTGGCAACCCCATAAATATAGCCGTACAATGGATAATCTTCATGCCTTTGTAGAGTGCTTTGGTGGAGTGGATGAACTTGTTATTCTTCCTATCTGGTCAGCAGGAGAGCTTGAAGTATGTATTGACCTTAAAGGGGCATTTTCAAAATACAATCTTATTATGGCAGACTCTGTAACCAAAGAGAACGGCGTTGTGAAAGTGATAAGAGATGGAAATGTTATTAGAGAGTACAGTGATGGACTGATTACAGCTTTTGGTGCGGGAGATATCACCTATCAGATACGTGGTGAAGTGTAACTCTACTCTATCCACCCATTCTCTTTGAGTGATTTAT
>CAZOBE010000051.1:0-4657 GCA_964578205.1 uncultured Sulfurovum sp.
TTCTATCTAACCTTCCATGAACTCATTACACCTTATCTAACTTTTCGCTAAAATAACTCCAATATTTTTTTAAAGGTTTTTCTATGATATTTACGACCCCATTACAAAAAGATGCTATTAAAATCATGCTACTAGGCTCTGGTGAGCTTGGTAAAGAGGTGGCTATAGAAGCACAAAGGCTTGGTGTTGAAGTCATTGCTGTTGACAAGTACGAAAATGCACCTGCACACTTGGTAGCCAACCGTTCATATGCCATCGATATGCAAGACAAAGAAGCTGTACTTGCTCTCATCGAAAAAGAGAAGCCGAGCTTTATCTTGCCGGAGGTGGAAGCCATCAGCATCGATGCACTTTTTGAAGCAGAAGCAAGAGGTTTTCATGTAATCCCAAATGCTGAAGCGGTAAACAAAACTATGAACCGTAAGAACATCCGTGTTTTTGCAGCTGAAGAACTTGGTCTTAAAACAAGCAGATATGAGTTTGTAACCACTCTTGAAGGACTCAAAGATGCAGGTGAACGCATAGGTTTCCCTTGTGTCATTAAACCTGTAATGAGTTCTTCCGGTCACGGTCAGAGCATCGCCAGAACAGCAGAGGATATAGAGAAATCCTGGGAGATAGCAAAAGAGGCACGTGGTGATGCAAGTGAACTCATCGTAGAGGAGTTTATACCATTTGACTATGAGATCACCCTTTTGACTATCCGTAATGAAATGGGCACAACCTTTTGTGAGCCCATAGGTCATGTTCAAAAAGATGGAGACTTCATCCTCTCATGGCAGCCTATGCAGATGAGTGCTGAAGCACTTAAAAAGGCTCAAGAGATCGCTAAGTCCGTGACAGATGGTCTTGGGGGTAGAGGAATTTTTGGTGTAGAGTTTTTCGTCAAAGATGAAGAGGTCTACTTCTCTGAGCTTAGCCCACGCCCACACGATACAGGTATGGTAACACTCATCACCCAAAGCCAAAGTGAGTTTGCACTTCATGTAAGAGCAGTACTGGGTCTGCCGCTTGACTTTACATTCTATGGGTCTGGTGCATGCGGTGCATATAAGGCTAAAAATGAGAGTCATACTCCAAGCCTTGATATTCCTGATGATGCATTTAGTAAAGATAGCTATGTGAGAGTCTTTGGAAAACCGGAGTCTCATGTGGGTCGTCGTATGGCTGTAAGCCTTGTTTTAGATGAGGTAGAGGAGGCAAAAAGACGTGCTTTAGATATTGTCAATCGTATAGGTGACAGATGATGAAAATTGTTCTACTAGATGCTAAAACATTAGGAGATGATTTAAACCTTAATATATTTGAAGAGTTTGGAGAGTTTATCTCATATCAGACTACTGCAAGCGATGAGACACTTGAACGCATAAAAGATGCAGATATAGTCATCACAAATAAAGTAGTTATTACAGCCCAGATGATGGAGCATACCCCAAAGCTCAAACTCATCTGTATTGCCGCAACAGGCATGAATAATGTAGATTTAGATGAGGCAAAATCAAGAGGTATAGAGGTAAAAAATGTAGCAGGTTACTCTACTAACTCAGTAGTCCAACACACATTTGCTATGGCACTCTACCTTTTAGAGAATATGGCATATTACGATAGTGTAGTAAAGAGTGGTCAATGGAGTCAATCTAAACTCTTTACAGATGTTAGCCGTCCATTTTTTGAGATAGCACAAAAGAGATGGGGTATCATTGGGTTAGGGAGCATAGGAAAAGAGGTGGCTCGTGTGGCTACAGCTTTTGGTGCAAATGTATGCTACTACTCAACTTCAGGAAAAAACTATCAACAACCCTATCCTCATGTAGCTTTAGAGACTCTATTGAAAGAGTGCGATATTATCTCTATACACTCACCTCTCAATGAGCAGACAAGAAATCTTATAGATAGTTCAAATCTAAAACTTCTTAAAGAGAGAGCTATACTCTTAAATCTAGGAAGAGGTGCTATTGTCAATGAAGATGATTTAGCAGTAGAGTTAGATAGAAGAGAGATATATGTAGGTTTAGATGTCTTAGCTATGGAGCCAATCTCTAAAGATAATCCTCTAATGAAGATTAAAAATCAGAGTCAGCTTCTCATTACACCACATATTGCTTGGACAAGTATAGAAGCAAGACAAAAGCTTCTTCAAGGCATAGTAGAGAATATTAAAACCTTTTTGGAGAGATAAAATATGGTCGATATTCTCATTATAGGCTCAGGTGGTGCAGGATTGAGTGCAGCACTTACTGCTAAAGAGGCTGGTGCATCTGTGGTCGTTGTAAATAAGAGTTACCCTACAAATGCACAAACATCTATGGCACAAGGTGGCATAAATGCCTCTCTTGGAAATGTAATGGAAGATAGCATTGAATCACATATTGAAGATACACTCAAATCAGCACATGGTTTAGCCAATGAGGCTATGGTAAAGAGAATGTGTGAAGATGCTCCCAAAACAATAGCTTGGTTAGAGTCTATTGGTGTCCCATTTTCACGACTTGATAGTAGCAATACTCCTATAAAGAGTATAGCACAACGCCAATTGGGAGGGGCTAGTAGTAAACGAGCATGTTATGCACAAGATTATACAGGACTTAAGATACTCCATACCCTATATGATAATGGACTAAAAGAGGAGATAGAGTTTTTAAATGAATACTATCTTTTAAATCTTATTATAGAAGATGGAGTAGCAAAGGGAGCAACATTTTTAGAGATTGCTACAGGAGAGATTAGACAAATAGAGGCTAAGGCTATCATCTTAGCAACAGGTGGGTATGGTGCTATCTATCATGGCTTTACAACCAACGCTTATGGCTCTACTGGTGATGGTATAGCCTCTGTGCTTCGTGCAGGTGGTGCTGTATCGGATATGGAGTTTATACAGTTTCACCCTACTGCACTTAAAAACTCTGCTATATTAATAAGTGAGAGTGCTAGAGGTGAAGGTGGCTATCTGATTAATAGTGATGGAGAGCGTTTTGTAGATGAGCTAAAACCTCGTGATGTGGTTGCTCGTGCCATATTTGCTCAAATTAAAGAGAATAAAGAGGTATTTTTAGACCTTCGCCATTTGGGAGAAAAGAGGTTAAATAGACTCCTACCTCAAGAGGTAGAGTTATGTAAACTACACGAAAATATAGACCCTGCAAGAGAGCTTATACCCATTAAACCTGTAGCACACTACACTATGGGAGGTATAGATGTAGATAGCAATCTTGAAGTTAATGGTATAAAGGGGTGTCTTGCAGTGGGTGAATGTGCCAATGCTAAGGTGCATGGAGCCAATCGTCTTGGAGGCAACTCACTTCTTGAGATTATACTATTTGGTCGTCTTGTAGCACAAAATGCTATAAATTATGCAAAAAATATAGATAGCATACAGGTAGATAGCAAACAGCTAAAAAGCGATAGAGCCTATATAGAGGAGCTATTTAGAAGAGAACCAACTATAAATTTTTATCAACAAAGAGAGATTTTAGGAGAGATTTTATACTCATATGTTGGTATAGTAAGAGATAATAGTCTGCTCAATAAAGCACTTAGAGATGTTATAGCTATGCAGGTAAACCTATCTAAAATGGGGATAGAAGATAGAGCTAAAAAGAGTAATCAAAGCTTAGTAGAGTTTTTAGAGTTCTCCAATGCACTCTTAATTGCTCCTACTATTATCTCTTCTGCTATTGCAAGAGATGAGAGTCGTGGTGCTCACTATAAGATAGGTTTTGAAAAAGAGGATGATATAGACTTTAAAAAACATACTATTTTGCGATGGAATAGAGAGGATATAGCATGAATATAACTATCCAAAGAAGAGATGAGAATGGAAGAGGTTATAAACAAGACTATACTATTTTAGATAAAGATATGACACTTCTTAATGCTCTTATCCACATCAAAGCTACACAAGATGCCTCTCTTACCTTTAGTACAGGTTGCAGAGCCTCTGTATGTGGCACTTGTGCAGTGCGTGTCAATGGAAAAGAGGAGCTATCTTGTGCCTATAAAGTAAAAGATGGAGACATTATAGAGCCACTTCAATACCACCCAATATTGCGTGACCTTAAAGTAGATAAAGATAGAGCTTACAAGAGTTTACAAAAGAGTAGAGCTTGGCTACATAAATATAAAGAGACCTCACTAGACTCTAAAGATGAGCGATTAAATACAATACAAACTGATTGTATATTGTGTAGCTCATGCTACTCTGCTTGTCCCATCTATGCAGTAAACCCGGACTTTTTAGGTCCATTTGCACTCACAAGAGCTTACCGTTACAGTACAGACAAGCGTGAAGGTAATGCAAAAGCCATCATAGACAATATCCAGAGTAATGGTGTATGGGACTGTACTTTATGTGGAGAGTGTACGGCTGTCTGTCCTAAAGGCATAGATCCTAAGATGGACATCACTATGTTAAGAGGAACCTCACTGCAATTTGGACACTCTGACCCAAGTTTTGTTACGCAGAGTTTTGGAACACCAGATTTTAGTGGTGGAGGGTTTGGATTTGACCCCAATAGTAGTTTTTAGGTTAAACTATAGCTATTTAAATTTAACTATTATTACTTAAGATTATTTTAAGGATAAGCATATAATATTCACAAATTTTACACAAGGATTTTATATGCTTACCCCATCAACTCTACAAAAATCACCATTCTAT
>CAZOBE010000052.1:0-4500 GCA_964578205.1 uncultured Sulfurovum sp.
TTATACAATATAATATAAGGAGAGAAAGATGAAATTTAAAAATAAATCTTGTGAAAGAGTTTTCAATAAGTTGCTAAAAGTAGAAGAAGATCTAAAAAATATTAAGAGAGATATTAGAGCTTCAGGTGAATTTCCTACATATACATTAGATATGGGAAAGATTGAAGAAGATCTTTCTAAGGTACTAAAATCACTAGAAGAAATAGGCGGAGAGAAATGACAATCCTAGATTTGATATTATTAAGTAGAGATTATATAGAATCTCAAGAAGGGGAGGTGATTTCTTTCGAAGACGGCCAAATGGCAAAAATTAAAAATTTAAAATACCTTCAACTTCACGGCCTTATAGGTCCTGATGCTTTTCGTGAAAATCTCTTAGTTAAGACTATCCTAGATGGAAATATTGACGATGTAGTTTCTAATTTATCTCAAGGTCCTAAAAAAGATTCAATTATTGAAATGGAAGAAAAGATTAGTCATAAATTTAATTCACTAGTGGAATCTTTTATTAACCTAAGAAAATCTTATTTTAATGAATATAAAGAAGATAGAAAAGAGTTCGCATTAGCTCATAGGGAATTTGCTATGTTTGGATCTGTTATGAAGTCCTTAAATATTAAAGAGGATGATATGGAGAAATTTACAGAAAAGATAGTAAAAGAATATATAGAAAAACAAACAAATTCACTTAATAAGGCTAAAGAATGGATAAAAAAACTATAGAAAAAGCTATTAGAGAATATTTTTCAATTCCTGCAATGAGAGTAAAGACTATTTGTTATCGAGGAGAGTATGCTATAAGAGGTATATCCGAAGAGCTAAGAGATAGAAATTTTGGTATTTCTATATTAGATTATAAAGATTCTGAAGAGTTACAAGAATTTAGAAAATTATCTGAAAAAGAGGCAATAAGATTTTTAGAAAATTTAATCTGACTTTAAGCAAAATTATTATATAATATGTCATATAAGGAGAGAAAAATGAAAAAAGCTTTTATTACAAATGCAGGATATTTAAGTATAAATAGAAAATTTTTCAATAACTTAATTAACTTAGGCGAAAGTACTATATTTGTAAGAAACGATACTTATGATTTAATAGGACTTTCTAACAATATAACTTATAATGAACATAAGAACATTATTAGATGGAAGCCTTCAGATTATAGAAAATTTAAACTAAATTAGAATAGGAGAAAAAAGATGGGATATTATATTAATCCAAAAGAAAGTACAAAAGAAGATTGGCTAAGAGAAAAATCTCTAGAAACGCTAACAAAAGAAGATTTAGACAATTTTGATTGGAATCAAACAGATGTTAGACCTGTTTGTTTAGTGAGTAATGGATTTTTTAATGCTGCCGGAGTAGCATATGATAAAAGAGAATTAGAAGCTTTTTTAGATCCTGGAGATATAAGACCTAAAATTTTTTATGCGGTAAAGATTTCAGATATTTTAGAAGGTGTAGGTGAAGATACAAAATCCTTAATCAATCTAATAGAAAGAGGATCTCATGAAGCCTAATAATTATTATGGATTTGCTTTCGATGATTGTAGAAAATCTTATAATAAGAAATTTCTCAAATCTAAAGAAGGTAAAAAAGCTCTTAAGGAATGTGAAGAGAGAAAAAAGAAACTACAAAAAGATTTAGAAGAAAATGGTATTGACGTAAGTGAAACTTGGAATTTAGACTTTACTCTATCACACCTTATTCTCCCAAGATTAGAGATTTTTAGAGATAATCTACACGGATATCCATCTAATTTAAAATCTATGAAAGAATGGAAGAAAATTTTAAATAAGATGATATATTCTTTTAAATCTTCTATCAACGATTATGAAAATCTAGAATCTGATTCGAAAAAAGAGTTTAAGAAAATTCAAGAGGGATTTGATCTTTTTGGAAAATATTATATGAATTTATGGGATTAATCTGACTTTAAGTCAAATTATGATATAATATAAAAGGAGAGAAAGATGATATATGATAAGGAAAAATATTATGATAAGAATGAAATTTTCTTATATAAATTTGATGATAAACCTAATTTAGAAATAGTCCTAAAATTATATAATAGAAAAAATAATAATATGCATGTAATTACTTTAACTGATTCATATTCAGCAAAAGGTAATATATATGGGTTTAATAATTCTTTTATATTAGTACAGTTAAAAGATGTTAAAAATATCGAGGATGTTAAAAACAAATACCCTCAATATTTTATTTAAGGAGAGAAAATGAAAAAGATAATTACGAAAAATATGTATAATATTTTGCTTGATGCTTTTGCAAATGGAAAAGAATTTAGATTATTAATAAAAAATGACTCAGAATTGAAAGAATTATTGCCTGAAGATTTTAAAAAATCAGATGTAGTTCCTTTTGATGTTATGAATGATACAGCAAATGATAGCTATATTGAAACTCAAAATGGTAGTGAATTATTTATCTTAAAAACTGAACTAAACGGTGAAATTAGAGAGATTGAAATAACTCCAGAAAATTTTCAAGGTATTGTTTTTGATGGTATCAATCTAATTAAACCTTATTTTGATGAAAAAATTCACGAACCTAAGATAAGCATTCACGAAAGAGCATTAGAATATGAGAAATTACATAAAGATGAAATCAATCATTCGTTAGAATGTTTTAGAAGAAATAATCCAAAGGAAATAAAATGAATATATTAAGAAGAATAAAAAATATAGGATTAACATTTCTCTATCCTTCTCTATCTACCAAAAACTATAAACAAGAAGAGTACATAGATACATGGTTTCAAAACGCTCTTAAAAATCCAAGATTCGAAATTGTTGATATAAATTCAGCGAATGATATAATTGAGGGGAAAAACCATAGAATTATACTTAATGGAGAGATGATATGGGTTGGTAATAGATATTATGCATCTCCTTCTTTGATGGGAATTGATTCTTTACCATACAATGATACCACTATTTTATTTTTTGAAAAGTATGATGAATATGTATTATCAATAAAAAATGAATTCCTCGAAGAGAATTATAAGGTAGAGCCAAATGATCTTTAAAATAGATGAATATAAAAATCGTTCAAATTTAGTAAGAGATTTGAACGATTTGCTTCCAGTATATCTAATAACTGATCCTTTCGAGGATATGATGAAAGTAGAACATGTATCAAAACAATATTTTAGAGCGGAGAAACCTATTAAAAAAGAAAATGGTGCTTTAGAATTTCCCAATGAAACTTGGCGTCAGAGAATTACATCTGGACAGATTATAGCTACTTCTCTAGAAGAAGCAAAACACTATATTCATACTAAAAGAGCTGAAAGAATTCTTTTAGAATTTGATGAGTTAGAAAAGAAGTACGAAGAATATAAAAAATTTAAAGAAGATTATCCACATTATTTTATCTAGCTTTTAAATCTCAATATTATATAAATACTTTAAAAGGAAATAAAATGAAATTAAGAAGTTTCAGAGAGCTTATGAGTGAGGGTAAAAATAGATCAAAAGTAGGATCTACATCTTTTGATTTTGAGAATGATAAATACGGTGCCGTAAAAGAAGGTAAATTATATCGCATTTACGCTAAGAAATCATTCGGTAAGGTTAAAGAAGGTGATAAAGGTGGTTTGATAGAAAAAGAATCTAATCTATCAGAAATTGAGGATTGTTGGATATTTGATAATGCAAGAGTATTCGATAATGCTCAAGTATCTGGTCATGCAAAAATACGTAATAATGCCTCGGTATATGGTAACGCTAAAGTACATCATACTACTCAAGTATCTGATAAAGCAGAAGTATATGGTAATGTTGAAGTATTTGGTGATGCTCGAATATATGGTAAAGCCAAAGTATATGGTAATGCGGAAGTATATGGTAATACTCAAGTATATGGTAACGCTCAAATATATGATAATGCTCAAGTATCTGGTAAAACTAAAGTATATGGCAATGCTAAAGTATATGATGATGCAAAAGTATACGGTAATGCAAAAATATATGGTAATGCAAAAGCATATGATAAATCAAAAGTATATAATGATGCTGAATTATATGATGATGATATAGCATACGGTAACGATAGAGTTACTTTGTGATACTCTAGTATTTAACAACATTAGAGTCTCAAATTAAATAAAATACTTAAAAAGGAAATAAAATGAAAATAAGAAGTTTCAGGGAGCTTTTTAACGAATCAATTAAGGTAAGCAACAATAATGCTTCAAAATATTTCAAAATGATACAAAAAGCCACTAAGAGCAAGTTGTATAACATTGAAACATCTAATGATAGTTATGTTGTTGAATTTAGAGGTGGTAAAGAAGATTTTAGTTTACTTGTTGATACAACTAAAGGTAAAGATGGTTGGCTTGTAGGATATCAATTTGGAGAGAATAACGGAACGTTTAGAATGATTCCTGCTAATTTCACTTCAGTTAAAGATATTATAAGTGATTATAGAATTTTAAAAATGGCTAAAGGCAAATCTTTACCAGCTAAAGC
>CAZOBE010000053.1:0-4273 GCA_964578205.1 uncultured Sulfurovum sp.
ATATTATATTATAATCTGACTTAAAGTCATATAAAAATTTATTTGAGAAATTTTCGACTTGTATAAATATAATAGAAATTAAGTTTAGAGAACTATTCGAAAATGCTACTTAATCTATAATCTTTCAACATGATGATGATGAAGTTGCTGATTATATTGATGATGTTGAGAAATTTTATAGGTTCTAAATTAAGTACAAACCTGCTTTCAATGAGCCACACATATCTTTATGAGAGCAGTTCCAGAATCGAAAGAATGGATAAATATCGTTAATGATGCATTTTGGAATAACCAGCCTCAATATAAAGATAAAGCCGGATTCGGATACTAAAGGAAAAAATCATGCCCAAACAATTAGAAAAATGCGTTCAAGACCTTATAAGCAAAGGTAAAAAAGAATCTGAAGCTTATGCATTATGTGCTCACTCTACAGGGTGGGTTCGTAAAAAAGGTGGAGGATGGAGAAATGAAAAAACTGGTAAGGTCTATAATGAAGATTTTAAATTGATAGAAAAAATTTCTTTCAAAGAATTATTTGAAGGAAATCAACAAACTTTAAATTGGCTAAAAGATACTCAAAGTATTAGAGATGAAATTAAAAGACTTAAATCTCTTCTAGGAAAGGTTCCAAATTCTGAAGAAAAGGAACTTTTAGGTCTTATAAGATGGTTAGAAAATAAATTAAAAGGATAAAAAATGAAGTTTAGAGAAATATTTGTAGAATCTGATGATATGACAGATGAAATAAAGCTTATGAAAGAGATTAAGAAAAGATATAAGCTTAAAAAGCTTCCAGTTCATATTGATGATGAATTTGAGCCTGAATTTACGTTTGAGACAAAAGGTAAAGCAGGCAAGATGAGAGTTTATGTAAGTACTAAGTCATATTCGAGTCCGGTATATAACTATGAATGGATATAATTTTAGATAATGATGAGATTAAATATATTGAAGAATATTGGAGCAAAAAATGTCATTTAAAAAATTATTTACTGAGCGAGCATCATACTATAGAGAAGATTGCAATCTTTTAGAATATGCTTTTTTACCTCTTACACCAACAATTTCTAAAATTCTAGGAGGTGGAAAAAATCAAGAATCTTTCCACTTAACTTCTTTAGAATATCTTCCAGGCCTTAAAAAGATTAAAGGCGATAAATCTATTAGCACTTTTACAAAAGGTATAGGATCGGTCATTCAAAATGTTAATGTGAAGCCTGACGTTCTTGCAAAGCTAGAAGGAAACGTAGTATTGTCTTCAGATAAAGATGCTTTTACTCACTTAGATAAGTCCGGGATGAGATGGATTAATCTCAGAACAATTCAAAACAATAGAAGAAAATATGACTTCATTTGGGATGCTTTTACAGGTAAATTAGTAAGATTTATGAATGAGAAATATAATCTCAATATGTCTCAAGAAGATATAGAAGAAAAATTCGTTTGTGATTATTGGTCTAAACTAAAACCTAAAGAAAAAAAGGAAGCTAAAGATTTTTATATTAAGCATGTAGAATCTTTACTACAAAATGAAACTTATTCAAACATCATAGAAGAGCTTTTAAAATATAATAAAACCGAGTATAGGCATGATGAAGTAGTTATGAATAAATTTAAAATTCTTGGAGTCTATTCAATAGAAGCTAATAAATTTCAATACGATCATTCTATGGCTCAATATTATATTGAAAAAGCAGGATATAAATATTTAGGACACATATCTAAAGACGAGTTTAGAAATGTTTCTCTAAAAAGTTATTAAAGGATATAAAATGTTTAAAGAATTATTTATGGAATCTAGCATCAAACCGATGTATGATGAAATTATGAAGAAAATTTCAAAAAAATATAAAGATCAAAAACCAAAATTTGAAAATTCTATGGGATCTCTATTAGTCAAAAATAATGAAGGTATAACTATAGGATTGATAAATAGAAGAAATATCGATAAATGGGAAATGATTATAGATAAGAATTTAAAATCTTTAAAAAATCTTTCAAAAGAAAAATCAATAGTTAAAGAACCTAAAATCCTTCCAAAAGGTTATAAACCTGCTGATTAGGTTAATATAAAGAGATGTTATGAATCAAAAATTTAAGAATCTTTTAAAGAAGCTTTCTAAGGTAGAGGATAAAGAGGCTCTTTTAGATCTTCAAGAAACTCTATCAGAAAATGAAGATTTTCAAAATTTTCTAAAAAATACTACCACATTTACTCACGAAGAGCATGATGGTCTTCTAAATCTTTTAGATTCTCCCAAAAATGAAGTAGGATATTATATAGATAAATTTGGAAGAGGTGTTTCTTATAACGGAAATAGAAGCTTAAAGAAACCTAAAACTGAAATGCATCTTTCTCCTCTTCATAAGATAGAATATGAAAAATGCGAAAATAACTTTCTTTATTTTAGATATAATTATTGTTTTATTATGACTAAAGAAGGTCTTGCTAGGCCTGATTCGAGAAGCTATCAAAAAGAACTTGAAGAATCTTTAAAGGATAATGAAGATTTAGCTATTCTTTTCTCAAGACAAAGCGGAAAAACGATTTCAGTTTCTACTTATCTTTTATGGCTTTTTGTATTTAGAAAGCTCCCTACAACTATCGGTATTGTTGCTAATAATGCTTCAGGTTCAAAAGAAGTTATTGATAAAGTTAAGAAAATTCTATTAGAACTTCCTATTTGGATGACTCCTAATATTGAAGTCTGGAATAAAACTCAAATAGAATCAGAATCAAGGAATAGAGTTCTAACTGACGTACCCTCATCAGATGCTTTTAGAGGATTTACTGTTAATGTAGCATATGTCGATGAGGCCGCCTACATACCTCTTAATGATTGGGAAGCATTTACTGACTCTATATTTCCAACTATGAACTCATTATCTTTCAAACAAACTATTCTTACAAGTACTGCTAACGGTATGAATCACTGGAAGCAAATAGTAGACGGTGCTAAATCAGGCATTAATGGATATAAATTAATTTCAAATAGATGGGAAGAAGTACCTCATTATGATAAGAAAGGTAATCTTTTAGATCCTGAAAAATATAAAGAAATAACCATTAAGAGGTTTGGATCTAAATTCTTCGCTCAAACTGAAGAAAATGAATTTTTAGGTTCTTCTGATACTTTATTGAGTGGAGATACTTTAAAAAGATTAGAAACTAAAAAACCGATAAAAAAAGATACTATTATAAATGGTATCAAAATTTACGAAGAACCTAAGCCGAATAACCACTATATAGTGGCGGTAGATCCAGCTAAAGATGGTTTAGACTCGTTCGCCATACAAGTAATCAACATTACTAAATTCCCATTTATACAAGCGGCTTCAGCAAAATTAGATGTAGATTATCTAATGATGCCTGAAAGTTTAGATGAATTGGGCACATATTATAATGATGCTTTTATGATAATAGAGAATAATGAAGGCGCAGGTCAATCTATCGCAGATATGATGCATTTTCAATACGAATATGAAAATTTATATAGAGATAGAGACCCTCAAGATAAAAAATATAAAAAATATCCTGGATTTAGAACCACTCCTAAATCTAGACCATCTATAATAGGTATGATGAGGATTTTTATAGAAGAAAATAAGCTAATAATTAATGATGAAGACACTATAAAAGAATTTTATAATTTTATTAAGAAATCAGGTAAAAAATTTGAAGCTGATGCAGGGTATCATGATGATATGATTATGGCTTTAGCTATATCTTTTGCTCCATTTTTACATTTAAAAGCTTATGACGATTTGAATCTATTTTTAAGCTCTCTTAGAATAGAAGATATAGACGAAGATGATGAAACTCAGTTAGAAGATTTTTATTCGATGTTAGAAGGTACTGGAGGATTTGATGATGGCACTAATGAATATTATGATAAGCAATCTCTTATAGAATCCATAAGGAATTCTTATGATGAAGATGAAAGATTTGAAAGCATTAATAGATTGAATAAAAATTTCTAAATTTATATATAGTATTGAGGAAATTTAGATTTTAAATCTTCAGAATTTATGGTTATGATAATTTTATTTTCTTTATAAGAAGAGTATTTAGATAAAAATTTAAGAGCATCTTCTTCATTTTTGAGTTTTATATATAGTTTTCTCCGTTCATCATAAAGATCTCTCCAAATTAAAAATGCTCTTTCTTGAACTATAAAAAAACCTTCTTTCTTAATTACTCTTAACTTCATTTTAAACCTTTACAAGTGTGCTCAATATGAGAATAACTTATATATTTATTATATTTTTCTAT
>CAZOBE010000054.1:0-4207 GCA_964578205.1 uncultured Sulfurovum sp.
AGCGTAAAACTATCTCATTCTTTTGCAAGGTATCCGAGTGAAGCAAAAGAGTTTAGTGATTCAGAGAGTTCAGTTATGAGTTACAAAGAGTATGGATTGTCTATAGAAGAGTATAACAGTGCAGGGGTAGATGTATATATCTACCCCCACAGAGAGCCAAAATGGTTTTTTAGCCTTTGCTTCCGGGTTTGATAGCTTGGCTTCCCTCTTTACATAAAGGACACTCATCAGGAGTGTACATGGCAAATTTGAAGTCATCGAGTGCAAAAAAAGGTACATCTTTTGGAAGTTTACATTCTGCTTTTGCAGATGTAGTGCTTCCTTCTCTTTGGCAAAAACCTCTATTTGCAAGTGATGCAAATGCAACAACCTTGGCACCTAATGCCTCTATGGCCTTTGCAGCTTTTAGAGCAGAACCGCCTGTAGTGATAATATCTTCACAGATAATAACCTTTTCGCCCTCTTTTACTTCAAAACCACGACGAAGTTCCATTCCGCCCTCTTTTTTTTCAACAAAGATAGAACGAACATCAAGAGAGCGTGCTAGTTCATAGCCTGCTAGTACACCACCTAGAGCAGGTGCACATACACTATCAACCTCAATACCGCTCTCTTGAATCATCTTGGCAAGTGCATCAGTTAATATAGAAGCCTTTTTAGGATACTCCAATACTTTTGCACTCTGAAGGTATCTATTTGAGTGGTTACCACTTGCTAGAAGAAAATGTCCTTCAAGTAGAGCATTAGCATCCTTATATATCTGTTCAATATTCATCATTATACCTTTAAGATATCAGCCTCTTTTGATTTAAAGGCTTCATCTACCTTTGCAATATGCTCATCTGTAATTTTTTGTATCTGCTCTTGCGCTTTTTTAGACTCATCTTCACTGATCTCTTTGGCTTTCTCAAGCCTCTTTACTTGTGTATTACTCTCTTTTCTTACATTTCTAATAGCAATTTTTGCATGTTCAGTCATCCCTTTTGCCTGTTTTACAATCTCTTGTCTCTGTTCACTGGTCATAGGAGGGAAAAAGAGTTTAATAATGTCACCATCGTTATTTGGGTTTACCCCTATATTAGCTTCCTGAATAGCTTTTTCAATAGTTCTCAAAAGGTTTTTTTCCCATGGTGTGATTGTAATAGTGGTTGCATCAGTTGCAATGACAGTACCTACCTGGTTTAAAGGTGTAAGAGTACCATAGTAATCCACTTTGATGTTATCTACAATACTTGTTGTTACTTTTCCTGTTCTAAGTGTTGCATAGTCTCTTTTAAGTGCCTCTATGCTTTTATTCATATTTTCATTGGTGCGTTCAAAAATCTCATTTACCATATCTACTCTCCTTGGCATTTCTTTAGGGAATTTTACCCTTTTTTACCTTTTTGTGTACTTCAAGCCGAAATATTAGACTTTTTGCAAAACTCTATTATATGATGGATGAGAGGTGAAGGTGAGGGTGTGATACCAGGAAGATTTTCTCTTGGTATCAGGTAGTGTATGCTTATTTGCTTTCAGGTGCCGAAGGTGCAATGGGTGCTGTAGTTGCCGGAGCAGTTGGACTTTTTGGAATAAGTGCATTGTTTTTAGGTACGATAGTATCTGCGATAGAACGGCTGCTTTCAGTAGTATAGAGATAGCCTAAAGTCAAAGTATTCACGATAAAAAGAAAAGCAAGTGTAAATGTGAGTTTTGCAAGAAAGCCTGTAGGTCCTTTTGCACCAAATACAGATTCATTGCTTCCGCTATATGCGCCTAAGCCTATACTTGAACTTTTTTGCAGAAGTACTGCAATGGTGATACCAAGTGCCAATACAATCTGCACGATTAAAAGTGTTGATGTCATCTATTCCTCTCTGTTTTGCTTTATTTGGAGTAGCCCAAACTAAATTTGGGTATAATTTCGGCGATTATACCTAAAAAAGTTTGAAATAGTGATGAAAAGTTATAATGTATGGAGGAATAGTGTCTAATAGCAAAGAGAAATTAAAAACAAAAGTACTCAAAGAGTTTTCTCGGTTTGCCAATGAGTATGATAAATACAACATTATTCAAGCAGAAGTAGCAAAGAGATTGGTATCTTATATCCCTTTAAAACCATATAGTACTATTATAGATATAGGTTGTGGAAGCGGAGAAGTATATAAAAATATACAAAAGGGCAGATACTCTTTTGAACACTTTATTGCGTTAGACTATTCAGAAGAGATGTTAGATATTCATCCATTTGATAAGAGAGTTATAAAGATTTGTGCAGATTTTAATACCTCTAGTATATTTGAAAATCTCTCTTTAGATGAAGATATGATACTACTCTCATCATCTGCTCTACAGTGGAGTAAAGATTTAGATTTTACCTTATATCAACTATCACATAATGCACCAAAAGCCTATTTTGCCATCTTTACATCATCTACATTTAAAACACTACACCAAATTGCAGGTATAGAGTCACCTATATATGGTAGTAATAGACTTAAAGAGGTAATTAATAGATATTATAATGCTTCATTTACAATAGATAATTATAGCTTACATTTTGATAGTATAAGAGATATGTTTAGGTATATTAAAAAAAGTGGTGTAAGTGGAGGAGAAAAAAGGTTAAGCTATAAAGAGATAAAGTCTCTTATGCAAAAATATCCTTTAGACTATTTGGAGTTTGAAGTACTTTTTGTAGAGGCTACTTCAAAAGAGTTTTTTATGAAAAACTCTTTTTCTACACCATAAAGAGTATATCTTATCTCTTTAAATAGTTCAGAGAGTGAGAGGTCTATCAGTTTAAAAGACTCTTCAAGTACCCTTGCAGACTCTTGTGCTCTTGAAAAGTTGGCTATGATCAAGTCATTGATACTGCTTCGCTCTAATTCACTGGAGATACTTCTCTTTTGTACATCATTTTCTATATCTCTATAACGTAAACGTTCTTGATTGTAAGCGGCTTGAAGTTTGTGTCGCAGTTGTTTAAGCGTAGAGGTGAGAGTTGTGTCATCGTAGATATAGCGGTTGATATCCTCTATGACACGGATTCCCTCTTTGAGTCGGTTAAGATTGGCATCTATAAGACGCTCAATCTTCTCCGAAGCTCCCTTTTTAGTCATCACTGCCAAAGATTCCAAGAATTTGTAGTAGTGCTATAAACATATTAAGAAAATCAAGATAGAGTGATACAGCTGCATCTACAGGTGAATCATAGGCACCATTTGCAATATTTTGTGTGTCATAGATGGTAAAGAGGCTAAATAGAAGTAAAACCCCTGCTGTAATCACAATATGCATGATTGGACTATTAAGTATAAATATATTTACCAAAGAGGCTATAACAATCACAATCAGAGTAATAAAAAGAGGTTTCCCCCAACTGGAGTAGTCTGTTTTACTATTGATAGCAAACAGGCTCAGTGCACCAAAAAGTACAGAGGTCATAAGAAATGCATTTCCTATAACTGCACCGTTACCTGCACCAATAAGTGAAGCCAAAAGCGGTACCAAAGAGATACCCGTAACAAATGTAAATACAAAAAGTGCTGCTAAGTTAAGCCCTGGTTTATTTCTTGTCATACCAAGTCCAATGAAAAGCATAAAAAGTTCAAACCCAAAGATGAGCCATCTATATTGCATGACACTCTCTGCATAAGGCATAGTGACATAAGCACCTGCCGCCGCTGCAACCATACTTGCTGCCAACAGTTGATAGGTTTGCTTCATAAAACTTATAGAAGCCCCCTCTTGTACATATCCAGCTTCTGCTGTATAGTCTCTATCATATAAAGCCATGATTATTCCTTTAAATAGTTGATTTTGATGCAAGTATAGTCTAGAGAGATTAATATAAGGTTAATACTACTTTTGGCTTCTCTGTTTCTGTAATCTACTATACTCTTCTTGGGCTTTTTGTGCTTCAGTCTGATTTTTTTGTATCTGCTCTTTAGCTATTATCTCTTTGGAAGAAGGGAGTTCAGGTATCTTGGTACAACCTGACAGTATATACAGGATAGAGATAATAAAAGATATTCGCATAGATATTCCTTTTAAATAGAGCTGTGATGATCGTTTATTCAGTTTAGGTTATTATAAAAAGAGTTGACTTAAGCAGAGCAAAAAGAGCATAAAAATGCTATATAAGTATATAAATATGTAAGTATAAAAAAATTTTTCAAAAAAAAGTGAATATTTTATGAAAAACCCTTGACAATGCAAGAATCTG
>CAZOBE010000055.1:0-4097 GCA_964578205.1 uncultured Sulfurovum sp.
AAAGATTTTGAACTTTTGGTTAGTTTAGGACTATTTAATAGTTCTTTGATGAATGATGCTGTTTATAAATTTAAACGATATGAAGATGCAAGTTTAGAGTATATAGGGATAAATAGGCATAAAGATAGAGATATTGGATTGTATGATACAATTTTAAGTTTAGATGATTATAACAAAATAGATAGTTGAAATTTTAATCGCTCTACAACACAAGAGGCAGAGAGAATTTTACCTCTCATACCACCCTCTAAGCCATCTATCTAAAGGATTTATTAGACGATAGATAACAGGTACGACCAGTAGAGTAAGTACCATTGAACTCAAGAGTCCCCCAATGACTGCTATAGCCATTGGTGCTTTGGTCTCACTTCCCAAAGAGGTGCTTATGGCTAGAGGTAGCATAGCAAATACCATGGCAATTGTTGTCATCAAAATTGGTCTAAGTCTCTTCTTACCTGCTTCAATGAGAGCATCATTGATACTTTTGCCTTTGGCTACTGCTTCATTTGCAAAATCTACCAATAAGACAGCATTTTTACCTACCATACCCATAAGAAGCATAAAACCAATCATTACAAATAGACTAAAGTGCTCTTTAGTTAAATAGAGTGCTACCATTACACCAATAATACTTAGAGGTAATGCCATCATAATAATAATTGGCTGTATGAGGGACTCATACAAAATAGCTAAGATGATAAACATTAAGATAACAGAGAGTCCAATAGCCACCCCAAAAGCTTTTCCTGTCTTTACCATCTCCTCTGCAAATCCTGTAAATTTATAGCTTACACCTTTTGGTAAAAGTGCATCTATCCCCTCTTTTGTATAATTTACTGCTCCACCTAAATCCAATCCAAAGAGATCTGCATAGATTGTTACCTGTCTTTGTCTATCAAAGTGATAAATTGAAGCTAAAGATTTTGTTGTAGAAAATTTAACTAAGCCATCAAGATAGACTAGTTTACCATTTTTAGCTCTAAGCTGAATCTTTTTAATATCCTCTATACTTACTCTATCTCTATCATCAAATCTTAGTGTAATATTATACTGTTTACCTCGCTCCTCAAAATAGGATATCTCCAAATCACTTGAGAATGCTATTGATATAGCTTGTGATATTTGAGAGGCTGAAATTCCCAATCTACTAGCATTCTCTCTTAATATAGTAATATCAATCTGAGGTTTCCCCTCATCTAAGTTTGTATCTATATCTACAAATCCTTTTTTCTTTGCCAGATACTCAGTCAAATTTTTTGTAGCACTCTTTAAATCTTCAAAAGAGTCGGACTTTAAAACAATCTGATATGGAACAGAGACACCAACTCCTTTGATATTTGGGATAGCAGCAGCTGTAATATACATCTCTTTTTGATAAGGTTTGAGTCTCTCTCTAAAATTTTGTATAATCTCCTCTTGATGAATATCTCTTTTATCTTTTGGTATCAATTTGACATAGATTAATGCTCTATTTTTCTCTTTGACACTATTGTAGCCTACACTTAGTGTAGTAAATTCTACATTCTTATCTTCTCTTACCATCTCTTCTATCTTTTTGGACTCTTTAATCATCTCTTCAAGAGAGATACCAGCAGGTGCTTTTATCTTAATCTCAAACTCAGATTTATCCTCTTTGGGTAAAAAATCCATACCAATCTTTGGAAATAGACTCAAAGAGCCAACAAATATAACTACTACAAGAAGCAAGGTTATCACTTTAAATCTCAATACTATCTTCAATATAGCCACATATATCCTATCTAAAAATCTAAAGAGAGGTTCAGTAAGAGTATAGAATCTACTCTCACCCTTATGTAATACTCTAGCACTAAGGCTTGGCATAAAACTCATAACAACCGTAAAAGAGATAACAATAGCAAAACCAACTGTCATCGCAAAAGACTCAAAAAATTTACCCACAATACCACTCATATTTGCCACAGGGATAAAGACAGCAAGAAGCATTGCAGAGATAGCTAAAATAGCAAATGCCATCTCTTTAGTCCCCTCTACTGCTGCCTCAAATCTCCCCATCCCCTCTTCCATCTTTTTATAGATATTTTCAAGAATTACAATGGCATCATCAATAATAATACCAATAGAGAGAGTCAATCCAATAAGTGTCATCTTGTTAAGGTCAAACCCCATAAAGTTCATCAAAGCGATAGTTCCCAAAATAGAGATAGGAATAGAGAGTGCAGAGACTAGAGTAATCCTTATATTTCGCAAAAACCCGAAAATAATAATGACAGCCAAAAATGCACCATAGATAAGGTCAAACTCTACATCTTCAAGTGAATGGAGTATAAATGGTGAAGTATCCTGAAGTATCTTTACACCATATTTATCACCTGCTAAAGCTTGAATATCTGGTATAGTAGCCTTTACACGATTGATAATATCAATAGTATTGGTGCCTGAAATTTTTTGAACCTCCAACATTACACCATCTACACCATTATAAGAGGCATAACTCTTAGCATCACTAAGCGTATCTTCAACCTTTGCAATATCTTTTAATCTTATCCCCTCTTTAACAATAATCTCTCTAAGCTCATCAACACTAAGAGCATCTGCTTTAGTCTTGAGTATAAACTCTTTAGTAGAGGTAATAAGTTTGCCTCCACCAATCTTTATATTCTCCCTTGCAATGATGCTATTTAGCTCTGTTATAGTGATACCAAACTTGTTTAAAAGGTTGATATCTGGATAGATTTTAATCTCTCTATCTCTATAGCCTATGATATTAACAGACCCTACACCATTTATCTTTTGTATCTTTGGCTTTACCTTCTCATCGGCAAAGAGCATTAGATTTTGAAGAGTCTCACTCTTAGCAGTCAAGAAGAGATTTATAACTGAAGCTCCACCAATATCAAGTTTACTCACCAATGGAGTCTTGGCATCTTTTGGTAAAATGACAGCTGAGACTTTATCTCTAACATCATTTGTAGCCTCATTTATATCTCGTTCCAAAAAGAATTTGACCGTTACTACACTAACACCCTCACTACTTGTAGAGATGATACTATCTATACCACCTATACGAGAGATTGCCTCTTCTATCTTATCTGTTATCTGTGATTCAATAGTCCCAGCCTCTGCTCCAGGATAGATAGTCTTAATAGTAACAATAGGAAAATCTACATTTGGGTAGAGTGCTGAGGGCATCGATTTGAAACTCATATACCCAAAGATAATAAGGCTCAGAGCATACATTAAAGTTGCTATGGGTCTTTTGATAGCTATCTTATACATAACTACTTCCCTTCTGAAGTGATAATGGTGCCATTACCAAAAAGTCCCACCATAATATCTTCACTCTCTACTTCTGCTTTTATCTTTCTATTGGAACTCTCTACAGAGGGGTATATCTTAGAGATTATCCCCTTATACTCTTTTTGACTTCCGTCAATATGGTAAATAAAACTATCTCCCACTTTAACATCACTCCAATATTTTTGGTCAAACTCTAAAATCAATTTTCGTTTATGCAGACTCTCTATCTTTAAAATAGTTCGTAACATTGCTCCACTGACTACATCACCCACCTCTACACTCTTTTCATAGATAATACCATCAAATGGTGCAGTTAAAATTGTCTTATCCAACAATGATTTTTGTAATGCAACCTCTGCTTTTGCATTTTCATATCTAAAAGCATAACTATCAAACTTAGATTTATCTATAATATTTTTTACTCTAAGTTGTCTATTGTAGTCAAGCTTGGCATATTTAAGTGCAATTTGTGCAATATCTACTTTAGCTTTAATATCACTGTTTTTAAGCTTAGCCAATATCTCATCCCTCTTTACAACACTTCCAACATCTACAGTAACCTCATCTACTATACCACTACTGCTAAATGCTAAATTGGCACTCTTTTGTGCCTCTACACTAAAGGTTGCATATATCTCTTTTGCATTTAAACAGATAGATATAACCAATAAACTTAAAACTATTTTTCTCATTCTATAAACTCCTTAGGATTCTTCCCTGCATAATAGTAGAAGTATCAGCTTAGTATTTTCAATCCTATACTGATTGTCATCATACACTGCTTGTAATTTATCATAAAATTTTTTCAAGAAAACCCC
>CAZOBE010000056.1:0-3530 GCA_964578205.1 uncultured Sulfurovum sp.
AAACATCAGAAAACATTAACAAATATTTGGGTATAATCCTCCTCCCTATCACTATAGGTATTAGGAAACTGCGTGAAGAATCTTTGATTAAGTAGCACCGATTACTCAAGGGTTGGATAATGAACACTCATAGATACATTTAAATCTATAAAAAGATTTTAGATGAGAGACCTCAATTATCCACGCAACAAATGGGTGCTTACAAAGCACTCTAGGTGCAAAAATATCGTAGGAGTAACCAATGAAGGTTAGACCATCAGTTAAAAAGATGTGCGATGATTGCAAGATCATTAAGCGCAAGGGTATCGTACGCGTGATTTGTAAAAATCCAAAACATAAACAGAGACAAGGATAAACATGGCACGTATTGCAGGTGTTGATTTACCTCAAAAAAAGAGAATGGAGTATGCACTTACTTACATTTATGGTATTGGACTAACAACGTCAAGAAAAATTCTTGACAGAACAGGTGTTGACTATAACAAAAGAGTACATGAACTAACAGATGCAGAAGCTGCAACAATCCGTAATGATATTCAAGAGAATGTTATGGTTGAGGGTGATCTTAGAAAGAAAGTGACACTCGATATCAAAGCATTGATGGATTTAGGTAGCTATAGAGGACTTAGACACAGAAGAGGGCTTCCTGTTCGTGGACAAAAAACTAAGACAAATGCGCGTACTAGAAAAGGTAAGCGTAAAACTGTTGGCGCGGCATAAGGAGTAGGTTAGATGGCTAAGAAAAAAGCAAAAAAAAGTATTGCTAAAGGTGTAGTATATGTTGCTGCAACTTTCAACAATACTGTAATTACAGTAACTGATGAGATGGGAAATGTTATCTCTTGGAGTAGTGCAGGTGCACTTGGTTTCAAAGGTAGCAAGAAATCAACTCCTTTTGCAGCAACAGAAGCGGTTGCAGATGCAATGGCAAAAGCAAAAGAGAATGGTATTAAAGAAGTAGGGATTAAAGTACAAGGTCCCGGTTCTGGTAGAGATACTGCTGTAAAAGCGATTGGTGCAACAGAAGGTATCCGTGTAACCTTCCTCAAAGATATTACACCACTTCCACATAATGGATGTAGACCTCCTAAAAAGAGAAGAGTGTAATAAATTAGTAATGAGCAATTAGTAATGAGTCATTAGTAATTGTGGTATGCATTGTGTGACAATGCTTTATTTGATGAATATATAGTTTAAAAGGTTAAACAGATGGCAAGATATAGAGGTCCGGTTGAGAAACTAGAAAGAAGACTTGGTGTTGATCTTGGATTAAAAGGTGAGAGAAGACTCGCTGGTAAAAGTGCATTGGAGAAGAGACCCTATGCACCGGGACAACATGGACAAAGAAGAACAAAAATCAGTGAGTATGGTCTCCAACTTAGAGAGAAACAAAAAGCTAAATTTATGTATGGTGTGAGTGAAAAACAGTTTAGAACACTCTTTAAAGAGGCTAACAGAAGAGAGGGGAATACAGGTAGTATTCTTATCCAGCTTCTTGAGCAGAGACTTGACAATGTTGTCTATAGAATGGGATTTGCTACTACAAGAGCGGCTGCTAGACAGTTTGTAAATCACGGACACGTACTTGTTGATGGGAAAAGAGTAGATATCCCTTCATTTAGAGTAAAAGCGGGTCAAAAAATAGAGATTAGAGAGAAGAGTAAAACAAATCCTCAAATCCTCAGATCAATCGAGCTTACCAACCAAACTGGTATGGTAGAGTGGGTTGATGTGGATAAAGAGAAACTCTTTGGACTATTTACAAGAGTTCCAGAGAGAGAAGAGATTGCAATCCCGGTTGAAGAGCGTCTAATCGTCGAGCTTTATTCTAAATAATCTTAGTAAAGGCTAGTTAATGAGAAAAATTAAAGTTGCACCATTTATGCCAACAGAGGTAGAGGTGAATGAGATCAGTCCAAATAGAGCTGAAATCATCGCTTATCCTTTTGAGAGCGGTTATGCCGTTACACTTGCACATCCGCTTAGAAGACTTATCTTAGGCTCTTCTATCGGGTATGCTCCGATCTCTATCAAGATCGAAGGTGCTACGCATGAGTTTGACAACATTCGAGGTATGCACGAAGATGTTGCTGTATTTATCATCAACATTAAAAATATTCGTTTCAAGATTAAGGGAGAGAGTGACAGAGTAGAGCTCAAATACTCTTTTAGTGGACATAAAGAGGTGACAGCAGAAGATCTCAATAATGATCAGATAGAAGTTGTTAACGGAGATCTTCCACTTGCAACACTCAATGAAGATGCCCAACTCAACTTTACAATAGTTATCTCAAAAGGGATCGGTTATGTACCGAGTGAAGACCTTAGAGAGGATGTTGACGCTGACAGTATTGCACTAGATGCCTTCTTTACACCGGTAAGAAAAGCAAACTATAAGATTGAGCCGGTACTTGTAGAGGATAACCCTAACTTTGAGAAGATTATATTTGACATTGAAACAGATGCTCAGATTGGTCCGATTGAGGCATTTACCAATGCACTTGAAGTGATGCATAAGCAACTCTCTGTCTTTAATGGGGTACTTGATGTTGATATCAGTACAGCACCGGTAAAAAGAAGCAGTGATGAGAGTGAACTTAAACCTTTCCTGCAAACATTAGATAGTCTTGGTTTAGGTGCAAGATCATCTAACTCACTCGATAGAGCAGGATTGAAGTTTCTTGGTGAATTGGTATTGATGAGTGAAAATGAGATAAAAAATATCAAAAACCTCGGTAAGAAATCTCTTGATGAGATCAATGAGTGCCTTGTTGAGCATGGATTTGGTCCTGAGTATGAACTCGCAGATGTAACAAGAGTAAATCTTGTAAAGAAAATAGAACAATTAAAACAGTAAAGGATTCCTATGAGACATAAGCATGGTTATCGTAGATTAAATAGAACATCTTCTCATAGAGCGGCACTATTGAAAAATCTAGCTATTGCCTTGACTAAAGAGGGTAGAATAGAGACAACATTGCCAAAAGCTAAAGAGCTTAGAAGCTACTATGAAAAACTTATCACAAAAGCATCAGCCGGTGATTTTAATGCACATAGAGCTATCTTTGCCATGGTACAAGATAAAGAAGTTACCAATAAAATTGTAACTGAGATTGCACCTGAATATAAAGATAGAAACGGTGGTTATACAAGAATCATCAAAACACGTATTAGAAGAGGTGATGCAGCACCTATGGCGATTATCGAGTTAGTATAATCTGCCACACTTTTGCAACCAAGCATCTCAAGGCTCTACCTTGAGTGCTACTCCCCCAAATAAAACTCCATTTTCTATAACAATTGATGTTATTTTTGTACCCTTAGAGTTTTTTCTTAATCCCCTTTGCCAGATAGTGTATTAATGAGTGTTCTCTTTTGATATAATAATTGAAAAATCTATAGAGTGGGGGTGTCATGAAAGGGAATAAACTCAGAAGAGAGATAGATGAGGGGCAGTTATGGTTACTCTTTTTGCATCTTCCTCTTGGATTTTTAGCTATTTTAGTTAATGCTGTAGTGATTGCTATTAT
>CAZOBE010000057.1:0-3150 GCA_964578205.1 uncultured Sulfurovum sp.
ATCTAAACTAGATAGCAATGATTTATTGCTTTTTAATAATCTAGTTCTTATTAATGCTTCAGATTCAATTAATTTTCTATATCTACCTTGATCTTCCATTAAGTTGTGATTTAGATCATATATCTCATCTTTTTCATTTATATAGCATTCTTCAGACTCAGTAAGTCTATTAGAATAATATATTTTATATCCATTGACTTTAGATTCTTTTAAAACTTTAGAAAAAGTTTCTTCAAAATTAAATATGGACATTATTTATCTCCCAAACTATATCCGAGATATTTCATCTCTATGGACGTTCTTTCATCAGGATTTGAAAGACTATAACCGTATCTATCTGCTATTTCCGCAGAAATAGTACGAAACTTAGAACCATATTTTTTCTGAAGTTCTTTAAAGAATGCATCTTCTCTTTCCTTCTTTCTCTTAATATATTCTTTATAATTCTCTCCAAACATAGATTTAAAAGTTTCTCTAATGCCTTCTTCTTCCATATTTTTTAATCTATTTTCTTTTTCATTAGCTATTTTTTCTAAAGCTTCTTTAAGTTCTTTTGCTTTTTTCTGACAAGGTGTTTCTTCTTTAGATTCTGCCATAATATATCCTTTAAGAGATTTTAATTCTATTTCATTGTCGTATTGATCTATACCGAAGAAATACCCATCATCTTCATGTTCTAAAGAGATTAATACTCCTTTTTCATTAGTAATTATAACAGGCTCTTTTTTAAGGCGTTTACTGACTTCTTTAGTAATATCTTTAGATTCAATCAAAGTACAACCTTCAGGAGTACAAATCCAGCCACCCTTTCCATTAGGTTCTATATCCATACTTTCTAATATTAGAGATTCATTAAATCCATCTAAACTAGCATTCCAATCTGAAGGATTTTCTACTATATCGTAAGTAATTAACGTAAATTCTTCAACTAATTCACCATTGAGCTTACCTACTCCTCTAGAAGATACACCTATCTTTTGACCTGCATCGATTCTCTCTCTAAGATCTTTAGTCTCCGGCTTATTAAATATAATAGATTCTCCGTAAACTTTTCCGTTTTGAATTTCTAGTTTTCTAATTCTAGCTATTCCCTTATTAGGATCTACTTCGGTTCTAGGAGGATGTTCTCTCTCCATTAAAGTATTGTTAGTTTTTTCCTGAATTTCTTTTTGATATTTAGAAACGTTCTCTTGCCATATCCTCATAGGATATATTCGACCGTTTCTATTTTTCAGGTCTGGTGTACTAAAAGTACCTTTTATGACGTAAGTTTTTTCACCAGTAGACTCATTTAACTCTACTACCGTTTCTATATCCAGACTTTCTTCTAATATTAATTTCATTTTAAGTTCCTTAAGAAGAATTATTCTTCTTCATCCTCTTTTTTTAGAATCTTCTCTAAGAGAAGCAATAGAATCTTTAAATTCCTGAACTTTTGGATGAGACTTTAATTTACTATTAAGAGCATCTAAAGCTAATTCCTCAAACTTGACATATTTTCTACCTTCAGCGGCTTTTATTAAATCTACAGACATGATTATATTCCTTTTATTTTATTTATACTATTAAAAATTATCATCATCACTTGAATAATAATTTCTAAATATTGGATTGTTTTTTTCTTTTTTGATTTTTTCCATTTCCTCTTCTATATTTTCTCCCGACCAGTTTAAAGTAGTTTTAAGCGCCGTTTCTAACGAAATCACTTTACCTATATGATCTTTTAATTCCTCAAAATTTCCTATGCCTTTTAAAAATAGATCTCTCTTCATATTTTCTAAAAATATAGATTTGCTAGAAAATTCTATAGATATATCATCTGATATAGAATCCCACTCACTTTCAGTAAAATCTCCCGAATATATAGATTCTCTTTTTAATATTCTTTTTATCAATGTTATTATAGGTTTTCTCAATTTATCGACAAAAAGATAAAATGAAACATCGTCGTTTCCTACATTATCAGTATCATAACTAAAATCCCCACTATCGTCTAAATATGGGTTTCTATTTGCTGGAATTTTTAAAGAAGTAAAAAGCTTTTTAGTAGTATGTATAATATCGTCCATATCCATTAAACTACCACTTTCATCCATCAATTCTACGGTAGTTCCTCTCCCACCATTTCTATTAGATAGCCAATAATCTTCTACTAAAGGTTGAGTGGCGTTTAAATTTTTAATAGTGCCGGTTTCTATATCATAAGATTTCTTATATTTGAACTCATTTCTAATTTGATTCATTAATTCTTTAGCTTTTTTAGGAGGTAATTCAGCCACATCTATATTAAATAATCTTCTAGAAACTGATCTTGAATATCTAAGAGGAACTAATAAATTCTCTAAAGTATCTAGTTGATTAGCATGTTTAGAAGCTTTTTCTAAATATCCTAGATTAACTTTCATAGATTGTTCTTCATCTAAATTTATATTTTTATATAATTTAAAATCTATATGAACTAATTCATCGTTAGTATATTCTTCATCAAATTCTTTTTCAGCTTCCGAAGAATATAAGTTTAGTTCTTCATTAGAGGCATATTTCCATAATTTATCATTCTTATCATAAAATAAGTTAAAAGGTTCTAAAATATTTACCTTTTTAACTCCTGATTTAAGATCGGATTTATCATATACTAAAGATAAGTTTAGCTGACCATCTACATAAAATTGCCTACATAAAATTTCCATATTTTCATTTATATTCATTATTTTTAAAATCTTATTAAATTTTTCAATAATCTTATCTTTAATTTTTTTGCTTTCATTATCTACGCTAATTTTTAATATATCCTCATCTATAGAAAATACCATTTCGTTTATTATTAAATCAATAGCATAATCCACGTCAGAATTTTCAGCGAGATTTCTATATTTCTTTATGACTTTGTTCTGATAATGTGTTGGAGTTATCTTATCACCAAAACCTTCAAATCCACCTACATCTTTATCATCACTACTAAAAGCAATTACTCCTGAATAATCATCGGATAATTCTGCCGAAATTTTGTTAGGTTTTGTGTTATTTGAAGGTGAGGATAATTCAGCCTGACCTTTTATAAAGGGCTTTTTCAAAGCCTCTATTAAATTCATAAACTCTCCTATTATTTTAAATTATTTATAAATATTTTAATAAAAATATAAGGTCAAT
>CAZOBE010000058.1:0-3129 GCA_964578205.1 uncultured Sulfurovum sp.
AAAAAACTTCTTAAATTTGATATACTTGATATTCCTAAAAGTGCTAAAAAATCAAATCTTGCAGTCAATCCAAATGCTTCAAAGGTAAATAGTATATTACCAAATCCCTTTGGACAGATATTTGTAGTAAATGCAGAAAAGGTTATATTAAACTCTAAATCCAAAGGACTATTTGAATATGATGAGATAGTGCAAAATGAACTAAAACAGAAACTTGCACTTATTCCAAATATGTCAATTTTAATAGATGAGGTTCATCATGCAGCAAGTGATGACATAAAGTTAAGACAAGTTGTTTCATGGTGGAATGAACAAAACAATATTACTACCGTTTTAGGATTTAGTGGAACACCATATTTAAGGAGTGCTGAGAAAATCTATATTAACAATAGTGGATTTTTTAAGTTTACATATATTATAAATACAGTTTACTACTATCCTCTCACAACTGCTATAGAGAAGTTTTTAAAATTACCGACAGTAAAAAGTGCAAATTTATCTAAAATAGAGATTTTAACTCAAGCGATAAATGATTTTAATCAACTCTATAAAACAAAAGTCTATCAAGATGGAACAATAGCAAAGTGTGCTATCTATTGTAGTAGTATTAAGGATTTAGAGGAGGTTGTTTACCCATATCTTGTTACAAAGTTAAAAATACCAAAAGATGAGATACTCAAATTTCATAAAGGAAATAAGGAGTATAAAATTGATAGTAGTGCCCAACTTGAATTTAGAAGTTTAGATTTGCCAAGTAGTAAAAAGAGATATATCCTATTGGTTCAAGTAGGTAAAGAGGGGTGGGATTGTCGAAGCTTGAGCAGTGTAGTTTTGAGTGGAACAGGAGATAGCCCTAAAAATATGGTGCTTCAAACTAGTTGTAGATGCTTAAGAGAAGTTGATAAAAATAGTAATACAGCATTAATATGGCTCAATGAATCGAATGCAAAGATACTAAATGAACAGCTTAAAAAAGAGCAAAACAGCTCCATAGATGAGTTAAACTCATTGGGTCGTTCAACTTTAAACAGACCAATTCAAAGAGTATCAAGAGTTGATTATCTAAAACTTCCTAAAATTGATTTTTATCAATTAAGAATAAAATATACTTCAATAGAGAGTGAAAAGACTACAAATACAAGAAAAAAACTTAAAGAGATAATAAAAAATATAGATAAATACAAAGATGAGATAACAACTATCAAAAGTGGTAGTTTTGATAATCTTGAACAAAAAAGAGAGTTTATCACTAAAGAGTATCAAAAGATAAGTTTTAGAGATTTTTTATTTCAAATAGAGAAAAATAGTTTTATGAGCATTGATACAAAACCATTTAAAAATGAGTTGAAAACTATCTATAATAAAATTGATAATTTAGACAAAGTTTATAATGATATAGCTTTGTGCTTTAGTATAAAAAGAGAGTTATACTCTAAAAGTGAAGAGATAAAGCAAAGTGCGGAACTTTTAATAGTTGATAATCTTAAAGATATAGAGGATAATAAAAAACTATATCCATCAAAAGAAGCAATAAAACAGATAGTTGAAGCAGATAAAAATCCTCATTTTATAGATGAGTTTGAAGATAAGAAAAAAGAAAAAAGTGTAGAGTTAATTAGCCAAGGTAAAACAGATGAAGCGATAAAAATTTTAGGTCAAAAGTTAGATGAGACAACAAAAAATAAAAATAAATCATTTCACTACATACCTTATAATTTTATGCAGAGTGGATTTGAAAAAAATATTTTAGAGCAAATATTTTCATTTAATTCATTTCAAAATAGTAATTTGGAAGTTTATTATAATGGTGAGAGAGGCTTAACAGAGTTTGTAATAGAGTGTTATAAAAAGCTAAAAAATAGTTACAAATATATAGGACGATACACAACAGACTTTTTAATAATACAAAGAGATAATGAGAATAAAATAAAAAAGATACTTATTTTAGAGACAAAAGGGGAAGGCTATGCAAATGATGAAAGCTTTAAGCTTAAAAAAGAGTTTGTAGATAGTGAGTTTATAGTTAAAAATAATAAAGCTTTTGGGTATGAAAGATTTGATTTTTTATATCTTGAAGATAGTGTAAGTTTAGATGAGAATTTAAAAAAGGTAAATTCAAAAATAGAGAGTTTTTTTAATGAACAGTAGCGTATCTGTAGTAGATCTATTTTGTGGTATTGGTGGATTATCGTATGGATTAAAAGAGGCAGGACTCAATATAAAAGCAGGATTTGATTTTGATAAGAGTTGTAAATATGCTTTTGAGACTAATTGTAACGCAAAGTTTATCCATAAAGATATTGTCAAAGTTAAAAAAGATGATATTTTAAAATATCATAAACCAAATGATATCAAAGTACTTTTAGGTTGTGCCCCTTGTCAACCATTTTCAACTTATACATTAAAAGGTGATAAACAAAAAGATAGAAGATGGCAACTATTGTATGAGTTTGTAAGAGTTATAAAAGAGACAAAACCTGATATTGTATCAATGGAAAATGTTCCAAACTTGCTTAAATTTAAAAAAGAGCCTGTTTTTGATAATTTTGTTAATGAGTTAAAAAAAGAGGGTTTTTTTGTATGGTATAGTGTAGTTTATGCTCCAGATTATGGTATTGCTCAAAAGAGAAAAAGATTGATTTTATTAGCTTCAAGATTAGGTAAAATAAAATTGATTGAACCTACCCATAAACCAGAAGAGTATTTGACTGTCCAAGATGCAATAGGAGATTTAGAAAAGATTAATGCAGGTGAGAGTTCTAAAGATGATTTTATACATAGAGCATCAAAAATTTCAGATAAAAATCTACAAAGAGTTAGACAATCTAAACAGGGTGGAAGTTGGAGAGATTGGGATGATAGTTTAAAATTAAAGTGTCATACAAAAGAGAGGGGCAAAACTTATGTAAGTGTATACGGCAGAATGAGATGGGATGAGCCATCACCCACAATGACAACATTTTGTACAGGGATCGGTAATGGTAGGTTTGGTCATCCAGAGCAAGATAGAGCCATATCACTTAGAGAAGCAGCTATTTTACAAAGCTTTCCAAAAAATTATAGATTTGTGGATAAAAAAGAGAATTTAAGGTTTGGGCAAGTTTCAAAGCAGATAGGCAATGCAGTGCC
>CAZOBE010000059.1:0-2928 GCA_964578205.1 uncultured Sulfurovum sp.
TAATTATATAATAATGTTATTCGACTTATATAATCATTTTTTTCATTATATATTTCTTCTATGGTATCTTTTAGAGATTTTAAATCTTCCTTAGAAAAATTAAACTCATCAAAATATACTAATTTAGCATTTATCAGTAAGTCTCTTTTTGACTTAGGATAAAGATATTTAGATAGATCTTCATCATCAAATCTATAAAGATATCCTATTCCCTCATCATAAGACTTTTGAACTGAATATAATGCCTCTTTAATATTAGGTTTAGGAATATAAGTATTAAGGTCAGGAGTCTTACAAACTTTTAACCATCTCCTAAAACATCTTTCTATCTTTTTAATTTGAGGATATGTTTTTAAATTCTTTACCCATTTAAAAGGATATAAAAATATCTTGAGAAAAATATCTAAAAGAAAATTCATTATGCCATCTTATATGAATCTTTAGAAGTTTCTATATTTTTAGCTTTTTCCAAAATGTATGAAATATCTTCTAAAAATCTATTAAAATTTATATTATAATCAAATAAATGAGTTTCATTTTGAGTATAATTTTCATATTTTTTATCTACTAAAGCCTTTTTAGCTTCGTCTAGCTGTTTTTCTAATTTTTCAATGCTAATATTATCATATTCTGCCATACAACTCATGTTTTTATCCTACATTATTTAGAGCATTTTTTACCACTTCATGAAAAGTAGGCTCTTCTTTTAATTCATGTACTATTCTTTGAGTTTCTTCTTGAATGATATGAAATAGCTCACATATGCTATCTAAAGGTTTATTATCATTTCTGATTTGAGAATAGGTACACCCCGCATTACAAACATCATATAAATCACAAGATTTACATTTATCAAAATTCTTAGGATTGAATTTTTCTTGCCAATAGCTAAAAGAATATTCAGGAGTTATTTCCATAACTTTCTTATCTGAAAATCTAGCACAAGGATAAAATTTTCCATCTGTAGTCATTACAGCACCATGGATTCCAGCAAAACAACCAAAAGAACGCTTTTGAAATGTTAGTCCAAACAAATTATCTAAAATACAAAGAGTAAAAAATCCCACATTCACATAGATGCCATCTTTAATATATTCAATATATTTATTTCCAAGATTTTTAATATCGGTTCTAAAATTTATAATGTCTTGTTTAGACCATACGTCGTCCCTTACTAAAGAAAAATCCGGAGCTACGATTCCATTATTTACGAAAAATTCTAAATTTTCAGCCATTTGATTAGAATTGCCTGGCCAGATCATAGCTTTACAACCATTAGTCATTTGTAAAATATACTTCATTTTATCTTTATATAATTCCATAGTGCTTGAATATTTAGTTCCATCTGCTTTAGGATTTATAAATTGCGTTGCTAAAGGTCTTGTTTCATTTGAAGATATACCATCAAAAGACCAAGAAACACCAACTCCATTTTCTTTAAGAAATTTAACTTTTTCTTCATCAATCAGAGTCATATTGGATATTACAACTAAAAACGTTTCTATAGGTAATTTTTTAAAAACTTTAGTAGCATATTCAATAAGATCCCAGTTCATCATAGGTTCTCCACCAAAAAAACTAACATTTAGTTTTTTAGTTTTTGAACGCTCCATCATATCTATAATCTTTACTAGAGACTCATCAAAAGTCTCTCTAGTCATATATTTATCTGTAAAAGTTTCATAACAATAAGGACACCTCATAGAACATTGATCTGAAATTTTTAATTCTAACGTAAATGTATCAAAAGCCATCTATTCTCCTAATTCTCTATTTTGAGAAGCGTATCTAATGGCTTTATTAAATCTATCTACTCTTTTAAATAGCTGACATGTTTGGTTAGAATTATAATCAGTCCATTTATCTTCATAATTTTCTTTAGAACTATGAAAGAAGTTAGACGCTTCACATTTCATACAAAAATTCACATCACATTCTATACATTCTTGAGGCTTAAAATCATATAAAGGTTTAAATTTTTCTACACCTTTCTGAAAGTCTTCAGTAAAGTTATCTATTGTACCTATGGTATGTTCCTGACTATCTCTATACATAAAACCATGACATGGTTTCATAGTTCCATCTAAATCAATAGAAGTCATATTTACACCTACGCTACACATTGCTTTAGATTTTCTAAACCACGTAAATACATCAGGATTTAAATTATTAGAATATATATAAGATGCTATTTTAGTTAATTGTTCATCTAAAATTTCATAATCTTTTTCTAACTCTTCTTGAGTTCTATCACTCCACATATCTGGAGTAGGACCATAAAAACCTTGCTTATCTAATAAATCTATAAAACTATCAAACAAATGAGGAAATCCTTCATTAGAAATTACAGATTTTAAAGATGTTTTAATACCTATTTTTTTAAGTAGATTCCATCCTTTAATAACTCTATCTGCGGTTCCTATTCCTTTCTTATCTATTCTAATATTGTTGGTAAGCCACTCACCATCATAAGATACTTGAATTTCTAATCGATCACCTAATAATTTATGATATTTTCTCAAATCCTTTTCATATATATGAATAAAATCACCATTAGTGTAAAAGAAAAATGAGAATTTTTCATCATTCATAAAACCATCAATTACAGCTTTACACATTTCCCAATTAATGAAAGGCTCGCCACCCCAAAAATTGATTTTCTTCATCTTAATAGGGTCTTTACCTAAAGTTTTAATTAGAGTTTCTACTTTTACCTTAGAATTTTTTAAATGGAGTGTACTTAGATTACATCCTGTATAAGAATTTCCTGAGAGCTCCATTTCTTTTTCAGTTTCTTGTTCGCTACAATACGTACAAGCAAAGTTACATATTGAAGTCACATTAAGATCTATATTAATGCTATTTTGAGTATGCATTTCACATAAAGCCATATCTCTCCTTTAATTTATATATTATATAATAACAATC
>CAZOBE010000060.1:0-2889 GCA_964578205.1 uncultured Sulfurovum sp.
ATATTATATTATATTATATGATAAAACTACTTAAAGTCAGATTAAATCCTCATTATAATTTAACATAAATTTAGTTAATTTATGATTATGTTCGAAATCGAAGGCTTTTACGTCTTTAGGAAAACAAGCACCTCCGAATCCTCTAAAACCATCTAGACCAACAATATTCATTTTAGGATTTGGTAAATTTTCCATCATTTGAGAAATTTTTCTAGAATCACCTGTAACATCATGAATAAATTCCCAAAAAAGAATTTTGTAGGCGCCATATATATTATTAGCGTACTTTAAATTGCTAGCTTCTTGAATAGAACAATGTTCATATTTAATGAAATCAGAATTTAATTCAAAATAATTTTCATATATTTCTTGAGCTTTATATGTATCTAATACTAAACCTCCAAGAACTATATAATTTTGATTTCTAAAATCTTCAATATGAGTTCGTTCATTTAAAAATTCAGGATTATATACTAACCCTTTCATTTTAGGAATTTGAGATTGAACTAAAGTGCTTTTTAATATCACTAGATTATTTTTAGCATAGTCTTCTAAATCTTCTAATACATCTAAAACTATTGAAGAGTCTACTTTTCCTGATTCTTGAGATGGAGTAGGAACACAAATAAAAATAGCTTTACATTCTTTTTTCATTATTTCTAAAGATGTTGATTTTATATTGGGATTTATATCATTGATTAAAATTTGAGATTTATCTTTTATTGACGAATATACTGCACTACCTACAAAACCTAATCCTATTATACCTATCTTATCTCTTTTCATTTTATATCCTCAATTTTAGTTCTTTCTCTTCCGTAGAAATATTTTATATCTTTTTTAATTAATATTATTTTATATAAATCATCATAACTTTCATTATAAGGAAAGCAAAAACTTTTAATTTTTATATTTTTCTTATTGAATTCTTCTATCATTTTTTCAGAATCCTCTATGAGATTTTTATAAAGCTTTTTTAAAGGAGAGACTTGATATAATTTATGATTATGTGAATGTCCTCCAATATAACAATTTGGCAATTTAGAAATAGTTTTAATTTGACTCCATGTCATATAATTCTCTTTATCTCCATTAAATGCTTTCTTATGAGCGTCTGAACAAGAGATATACTCTCTAGATTGATTATCTAATCTATCACATACAATATCTGTGCTTATAAAAAATATTTTAGGAACATCTAAAGCAATTAAATCATCAATGAACTCCCATTGAGATTGTAAACCATCATCAAAAGTTAATATGCAATTTTTTAAATCTAATTTAATGATTTTTTTAATCGTTTCTAAATTGACTTCATGAATTTCAATAATTTTCTTCAATGATTTTCCTTAATAATATCTTTTAATTTATATTTTGGTTCATAGATAGAATAGAGTTTCGTAAGATCAGGCTGCCTAGTATGAATTTCCTCTTTTCTAGCGCTTTCAAACACTATCTTAGAACTACTTCCTGTGTATTTTATGATGGATTGAGCTAAACTTAAAGTAGTAAGTGGGTTCCATGCACCTATATTCAAAATCTCACCATCCATCTCACTAATGAGCAATTCCAAAACGTTAGTCGAGTCTTTAATACTGCAATAAACTCTCATATCGTTTCCGTCTCCATATATTGTTAAAGGCTTATTATTTTTAGCAGCTTCTAAAAATCTAGGATATACCATTCCTATTTCAGGATTCTGTTCTTTTCCTATAATATTAAAAAATCGCACAATAGTATATGGGTTTTCTAAATTCATAAAAAGAAATTCCCCAAATATTTTTTGAGTGGCATAGGATCCTCTAATTCCTTTACTAGGAGATGCTATGGATAAATCATCATTTTCATTAAATAATCTTGTTCCGGAGCCGTATACTTCTGAAGTGCTGGCAAAAATAATCTTAGATTTTTTATTGAGATATCTTAAAATATTTTTATCTATATCTAAAGCTTTTAAAAATGAATCTCTTTCTTTTTGTACATATTCTACTCCTACTCCTGAGGCTAGGTGATATATAATATCACAATGTTGCAATAGATGAATTAGATGCTCGGGAAAATCAGAATTGCTTAAATCCCATTCAATATCGGGATTTCCTTTAATATCTACAGTAAATACTTTGTGTTTTTTCTCTAATTGTTTTTTAAGATTTTTTCCAATAAAACCCTCGCCGCCCGTAATACAAATTGTCATTATATCTCCCTACTTGAAATTAATTGGAATGCTTCAGCCTTTGGAAAGCCTCCTATAGAACCTACATATTCTTCTTTCGATTTGATTTTTTTATAGCTTAAAGGATTAGGATATTCATAATTTAATAATTCATTATATTTTTTCACTAACGATTTTTTAAATTTAGAATCTTCCTCATCTATTTCTATAAAAGTATTAGGCTTAAAGTCAGATCTGCTCCACTCTGCGTTTCCAGGTACTGAGAAATGATAAAGTTTTTTAATGTTATTATTTTTTAATCTACAAATCACATTAATAACTTCTGACACTATATTGTGATCAGGATGATTGTCTTTTGAATGAGTGAATATAATGTTTGGATCAAACCTTTTAAATATGTGTTCTATTTGTAAAATATTTTCGTTAAGTTTATATTTTTCTAAATCTAAATCATAATTATTAAGAACGCTTATCTCAATATTAAGATTTTCATATTCTCTTATAATATTTTGACGCGATTTCATTTTAGATAATATTCTTCCTTTACAAAAAGTTATTATTTTTATCTCATTATGTTTGGATAATTTATGGATGGTTCCACCCATTGCAAATGTCTCATCATCTATATGAGCACATACTATTAATATTTTATGATTTTTCAATATCTATTATCCTTATATTATCATAATCTCTTCTTAAAATATAAAGTATTTCTT
>CAZOBE010000061.1:0-2835 GCA_964578205.1 uncultured Sulfurovum sp.
AAAGGGCCTTTTCATTGGCGCAGACCACTGTTATGGACTCATTTTCTTTGACATTTGACAGCGGGCCTATCTGGGTTTCGTTGAAGCTGGCGACGCTCACGGTGATGCTACTTCTGCTGGCGGGTACGCCACTGGCCTGGTGGTTGTCGCACTCGCGTTCGCGCTTCAAGATTATTGTCGAGGCGATAACGGCCCTGCCCATCGTTCTTCCGCCTACTGTGCTGGGGTTTTATTTGCTGATCTTTCTCGGCAATCACGGTCTGCTGGGTTCATTATGGAATGAATGGACGGGCCAGAGCCTGGCCTTCAGTTTTGAAGGTTTATTGGTTGCATCCTGTCTGTACTCATTGCCGTTTGTGGTGCAACCACTGCAGGCGGCTTTTGCTGGAGTTGAACGGCGAATGGTCGAGGCGGCGTGGACCCTGGGGGTGTCGCGCTTGCGGACATTTTTCGGCGTAGTCCTGCCGCAGGCCAGGCAAGGGGTGATTACAGCGGTTGTGCTGGGTTTTGCGCACACCATCGGGGAGTTCGGCGTGGCATTGATGGTGGGTGGCAATATCCCCGACAAAACCAAAGTGGTTGCAATAGCCATCTATGACCATGTGGAAGCGCTGGAATACCAGGCTGCACATCTGTTGTCCACCGGGTTGTTACTTTTCTCGTTTATCGTGCTGGTATTTGTCTATGCGGTGAACCGGCGATGGTATATGGGGACGCATCGATGAGTGCCGTTTATGCCGATGTGCTTTTCAAGCGACAAAATTTCCAGCTAAACGTCAAGTTGAAGATTTCCGGGCGGGGCGTCACCGCCTTGCTCGGCCCCTCGGGAAGTGGCAAGACCACCTTGCTGCGCGCTCTGGCTGGCCTGGAGCGTCCTCGCCGCGGGCAGATCTATCATAACGATGAAGTCTGGTTTGACAGCCAAAAGGGGGTGTTTGTGCCACCGCAGAGGCGGGGGGTTGGGGTGGTGTTTCAGGATTACACCCTGTTCCCTCATATGACGGTGGCGGAGAATCTGGGCTATGGGCTTCCAAGAAAAATTCGCGATCAAAAGGCCAATGAGTGGTTGACGAGACTGCATCTCCGGAAGTTTGCTCAGCGCTATCCACACCAGTTATCCGGGGGGCAACGTCAGCGTGTCGCTCTGGCGCGGGTACTTGCCCGAGACCCGGGAGTGCTGCTTCTGGATGAACCGTTTTCGGCCCTGGATATGAGCTGTCGACACCATCTGCATGACGAGTTGCAAAGGGTGCTCGAAGGTGTGAGTTGCCCGGTTCTTGTGGTTACGCATGATATTGATGAGGCGCGCTATCTGGCCGATCAAGTCGGTGTTCTGGTGGATGGTCGCCTGGAGCGGTTTGGTGATACTGCGGATGTCTTCTGCAAACCGCACAGCAAGGCGGTTGCACAGGTGCTGGGGTGGCGGAATTTTTTGCCTGTTGAGCGGATCCTGAGGGGGTGGGCAACCGGGGGATGGGGGTGTATCGACCTGGATCATGATTCCATAATCACCGGCAATGAGTTGGCTGGATGTTACCTGGCAATCCGCCCGGAACATGTGGCCTTGGCAACCAATAGCACGCAGGGTATATCCGCGCATGTCAGGCGAATCACCGATATGGGAGCCATACGGGCGGTTGAATGCGTGTTGAGTGATGGCACCCTGATTCATATGCACAGGCCGTGGGATGCGCCGGTTCCTGCGCAGAACAGCTTGATCCGACTACATCTCCCTATGCAGCATGTCCAAGTACTTTCAGAGCATAGCACGCATGCATCTACCATCTTGAGTGACGATGCTCAATCATCGGAGATGTACCCTGTTTATCGCTGCAAAGCGGTTTAAGGCATACCAACATTGCAATGAGACTGGGCCCTCTGTCCTGTTCACAAGGTAATTGTCAAGGGCACCGCCGCCCAGGGCTAAATTTCATGAGCAAGAAGACGAACAATTAAAACTGATGAGCAAGAAAGCCAAAATCAAGTCAAATCCACATATCCACAATCTCTGGCCGACCCCTGTTCTGCGTAAGAAATTTCCACAGCATCAGGAAGTTAACAGGCAACTGGCAGAGTTGTTTTACGAACATCGGCGAGCGAATGACAAAGTCAACGGGCCTGTCTATTCGAGTGGCGACGATCTGTTGCTTCGTTACAATGATCCAGCGCTCAATCAATTGTTCAAGTTTGTTTCCGACTGCGTGTTTGAGATCGCAAGCGAGATGAATGCTCCACTGTGGAAGCACAGTCGTTCAAAGAAAATGAACATGAATGTGGTTGGTGCGTGGTTTCAGATACAGAACGGCTATGGCTTTCATGAAACCCATAATCACGGTAATTGCTCCTGGTCCGGGGTTTATTACGTACAGGTGGATGACGAGGCGACACGAGAAAAGCATGCGACACTGGGCCCGATGAACGGGATTACCCGGTTCTATGGCCACCATATCGATATTATCGGTGGCGGGTATATGGATTCGGGCAATCTGTATCTTCAGTCGACCAGTTTTGAATCGAAACCTGAAGCAGGGGTGCTGGTGGTGTTCCCCTCGCATTTGAAACATATGGCATTACCTTACGAGGGAACAAAAGACCGCATCATCGTGTCATTCAACGCACAAGTGCATGGTGACCAAGGGGATGAGTTGTTCGACTACAATTTCTTCTGAATTCCGGGATTGTTATCCACCGGCCTTGAATCCCTTTCAGCTATGGATGAGCGGTTGTCAACAGACATAATGTGGTTTTGTTGCCTGTGTTCCAGCCCATTGCGGGCAGAGCACGGCTTGAGTTGTAAGCCGAATCTTGTGGCTTGAAAAGGCGCTGTTGACTTTT
>CAZOBE010000062.1:0-2675 GCA_964578205.1 uncultured Sulfurovum sp.
TCCTTCATAAACCTCATTACTCATATCTCCATAAACATCTTTAAATTTCATCTTTTTATCCTTTTCTCTTTATATATTATATCATGATATGATTTGATTTGATTTGACTTGATTTGACTTAAAGTCAGATTAAATATTGAGGAAAGTTGATTTTATAATATTCTTTGACCTCATCTCTTGAGAAATCTGAATTCATATTATTAGAATAAGGAAGATAGTCTAGAGAAGTTAATTGATTGGCGGAACAATCAAAATTTCCATCTATTATCTTCGGAGCTCCTTCTAGAGAAGTCAATTGATTATCGGAACAATCAAAACGTCCATCCACTTCTTCCGGAGCTCCTTCTAGAGAAGTCAATTGGTTATTATGACAATAAAAACTTCCATTTACTATCTTCGGAGCTCCCTCTAGAGAAGTCAATTGATTATTAGCTCCATCAAAACTTCCCTTTATTTTTTTCGGAGCTCCTTCTAGAGAAGTTAACTTATTGCCTGAACAATAAAAGCTTCCATTCATTTTCTCCGGAGCTCCTTCTAGAGAAGTTAATCGATTATTATAACAATCAAAACCTCCATTCACTTCCTTCGGAGCTCCTTCTAGAGAAGTTAATCTATTATCAGAACAATCAAAACGTCCATTTACTATCTTCGGAGCTCCTTCTAGAGAAGTCAATTGATTATCGGAACAATTAAAATTTCCATTTACTTCCTCCGGAGCTCCCTCTAGAGAAGTCAATTGATTATTAGCTCCATCAAAACTTCCCTTTATTTCTTTCGGAGCTCCTTCTAGAGAAGTTAACTTATTGCCTGAACAATCAAAATATCCATTAACTATCTTCGGAGCTCCTTCTAGAGAAGTCAATTTATTATCATGACAATGAAATCCTCCATTTACTATCTTCGGAGCTCCTTCTAGAGAAGTTAACTTGTTGCCTGAACAATCAAAAGCTCCCTCATAAACCTCATTACTCATATCTCCATAAACGTCTTTAAATTTCATCTTTCTCTCCTTATATTTCGTATTATATTATAAATAATCTTAAAATCAAATTAAATCACCACTCTTCTATCTTTTCTACCCTATTAATAATTTTCTTATATTTAGGATCTCTAATTATATTTGAATTTACACAATCGTCATATAATATTTCCTTAAAATTTTTATTGCTTTCTAAAATATCGCCTATCTCCTGAACGTCTTCATCATAAGTATCACAATAATCTAATATTTTTTCTAATAAACTATTTCCGTGCATTTTGCCTATATTATTAAATAAGTTTAAAAAATCTTCACCTTCAATCTTCATTTAATTCTTCCTTTAATTGTTTTAATTGTTTTGTCCATTTTTTAGATTTGGGATATCTTAGGGGTTTTCTTTTTGGATATTTTAATTTATATTTTTTATTTAAATCATTAAACTCTCTTTTACCTATTAGAGGCTCTCTTTTTACTTCTTTAGGATGTATATAAAAATTTCCATCTTCATCCTGATATGCACCTCTTTCTAAATATTCTGCAAGATTCCTTAAAAAATTTGATAAGCTGATAGGATGTCTTCTAACATCGGATCCAAAATATCTTTTCCAATTATTAAATATTTTTCCTTCCATAGCATTAGCTCGAAATTCTAAAGCATTTCTAATAGTACCTTTATCTACAGAACATTCTTCAGATTTTAATTTATGAATATGATCTAAAACCATCTTATCTAATTCTACGTTAACTCCTAATAAAGGACATTTTTTGTCATTCATTATCCATAACTTTTCTTTTAATGATTTTATATCTTTTTGTGACATTTCTATTAGCATTTATTATCCTAGAGACTTAGTTACGCTCAAGTTTATATTATTATCATTAGAATATTTAATTATTTCATTATATTCGTTCATATCTATTTTATATTCTTTAGGATATTCAACTAATATATCCTTCGCATCTAATATAACTTTTTTTATTTCATTTATTAAGCTACTTTTAATATTTATTATTTTTACTTTTTTTTCTATTGATGAACTTTCAGGAATTATTTTAGATTCTTTAACATCAAAATGTTTAAATTTTTGAGTTTCTATAAAATCTTCTTTAGATTTTTTAATTTCTCTATTTTGAGAGTTAATAGTAGCTACAAAAGCATTAAAACATATAGTACTAACGTAAGTAAATGCAGAAACGTATTGTCCTGATATTTTCGATTGTCTATAAGGAGAAAATCTCCAAGTATATTTTAATATATGTTCAATAGCTAAAGATTTCATCTCATCTTTATAAGAATATCCTGAAAAATTAGGACGAGTTAATATCTTATTAATGATAATTAATATCATTTCTCCGAAATAATTAGGATCTCTATATATAAATGTCTCAGAGCTTAATTTCTTTAAAAGATCCCTTATTTCTCTCTTTTTCTTTTGAAGTCCGCCTTCTGAAGATTGCTCCAGCTTTATGTACTGTTCTCTCAATTCTTCTATTTCTTCAATATTGTTATTATATTCTGGCATGCTTCTAAAAAAAGTCATTTTAGTAAATATTTTAGAAATTTTTTCTTTAGGTATTTTCTCTTCATTATGGGATGGATTTATAAATCCATAAACTGTTTGGTTTTTTCTTAATTTAGTTATATTATATTTTTCAATATTTTTCAATATCTTAGAATTATTGAATAATATTAATT
>CAZOBE010000063.1:0-2553 GCA_964578205.1 uncultured Sulfurovum sp.
ATAGAATCTTCTCAGGATTTATATAATATTTTTAAAGAAAAAGCTTATAAAAAGGTAGGTTTAGTATTTTCAGGACTTTCTTCAGAAAATGAGAATTTTGAGTTGATAAGATTAATAGATAAAGAAAGTTCTATTAAGCAACCTCTATTAGTAAATGTCGCTAATACTGGATGGGTAACTTCTCAAATTTCTCAAAAAGTAGTGGAGAGCATTATAGAAATGAATAAGAATAATTTTAAAACTCTAGACGCTTTCTGCATTTTACCTCCAAAATGGGCGGCATATTTCTTAGGAATAAATTATTATACCGAAGTAGATAAATCTAAAGAAGAAAGCACCCTATTTGTAGGTAGATACGGAAAAACAGATTTTTATATAAATCCTATGGGAACTAGTTTTAATTCTTTTAATGCCGATTATGATGATGATTATGAAAATGGAGGAAATCAAGGTAATTATTGTTATGTAGGACTAAAATCTGAAAATCCTGACTATAATTCTATTGTTTTTGTTCCATATCAATATGAGATTCAAAAAGTTACGGATCCTAAAACTTATCAACAGAATTTATTTTTATATGACAGGTATGGAATAGGTACTAGTCCTCTTCACATACCTTTAGAAAATAGTAGCATGTTGCATAAATTTGAAATTAAGGAAGCCTAATGACACAAAACAATATAATAAGAAATCAGATATTATCTCTATTTCCGGATAATGATAATTATGAAATAACAGCTCAAGATATGAGAACTTTTGTAAATGCTATATTTCTTAATAAAGAAGAATTAGTAGTAAAAATAGAAAAAATGATAGATTTAGAATCTAATAATTCTAACATTTACGTAGATAGTCTAGTAGTAGTATTTAAGGACGATACTAATCAATCAGGAATATATTTATCCAAAAAAGATCAACCTAGAAAACCATCAGATTTAATTAAATTATCATTTTTAGATAAAGAATGGTCACCTATCCCTCAAAATATTTACGTAAATATTAATGCAAATTATAGCGTTTCTAGAAATAATGAATTTATCTATGCTGATACTATCAATAATCCTATAACGATAACCATACCTAATTCTCTAGAAATTAATTCAATAATTAGAATAGTTGATAGTTCTTCTAATTTTGATGTAAATAATGTAACTATTATAGATGATACAAGTGCTTTAATAGGAGGAAACGCTCAATTAGTATTATCTACTAAAAATAAAGGCGTAGAATTAATTAAAGGTTCTTCTCAATGGGTTATAGTTAACAAATAAGGATAATTATGACTAATAATGACACTAAAAATAGAGTTTTAGAACTATTTCCTGATAATAATAAATACGATATTTCTGCATTAGATTTAAGAACTTTTGTAGAAGCAGTATTTAATGATAGAGAAGTTAAAGTAATAAAAATATCTTCATCTTTAGATATACCTTTTAATAGTTCTGAGATTTATGAAGGTTCCTTAGTAATAATTTATAGAGGAATTAGTTCGGATGAAGTAGGTATATATCTAAGCACCGTAAATCAACCTACAAACATCAATCAATTAATAAGAATTTCATCTCCTTCCACGCTAAATTCTCTCATAAATGTAGAAAACGCAGGAGAAGGTGATGTATTAATACTAAGAAATGGGATTTGGGTAGCTGAAGATAATTTAAATAATATACAAAATAAAATAGAATTAGAAAGACTTTTTAAAGAAGCAGAAAATAATTATTTTAAAGAATTAGTTTATGACATCGATGGAAACATTTCTCAAATAAACATTTATCAAGACGATACTAAATCTATTAAATTTTTTACTAAAAACATATCATATAATGTGGATGGAAATATTTCTTTAGTAGAGATTCTGGATGAATCTACTAATAATAGATTAATCAAGACTTTAAATTATTCCGGAAATGATTTAATAAACATATATACAAGCTTTACCCTAGCATAAAGTTAAAACAGATCTTAAACATAGAGATTAAATCCCTATGAGGTTTCTACGTTTTGATGTAGGGGCGCTTATAAATAATTTAACAGAACCCGTACTCTATTAATAATTATCGGAGCAAGAGTTTTAAGATTAAATAGGATTGGTTAGATCTGCGTTTGTGATGAAATGCAGATAGAATTTAAAAGGACATAATAAATGGCTAAAATATTAGACCCGGACGCATTAGTAAGAAGCTCATCGCTTGCTAATTTAGGAACAGATGGAAATATATGGATTGATGCTGCTACTCTAACCATATCATTAGGTGTGTATGGATTGCTTACAACTGATGGGGTGTCTATACAAGCGACATATTCATATTTAAAAGAAGAGTGGAAAACGGATGCTACTTTAATTAAGTTTGCTTTTCCAATGATTGCAATTACTCCTGAACAATTTGAATTTGTTGATGGTTGGAAACCTGCTGATGCAACTACATCAAACCTATTCAGAGATGGTGGTTATGCAATTAAAAGAAGTGATGGTACAAGTATCAAAGAATACTCAGGCATTATAACATTGGGTAGTATTGGAGCAACAGACCAAGTTTATTACCAACAACT